>JAZONG010000074.1:0-42514 GCA_045654385.1 Alistipes sp. | reverse complement strand
TATTCCTCACTGCTGCCTCCCGTAGGAGTTTGGTCCGTGTCTCAGTACCAATGTGGGGGGTTAACCTCTCAGTCCCCCTATGTATCGTCGCCTAGGTGAGCCGTTACCTCACCTACTAGCTAATACAACGCATGCCCATCTATAACCGCCGGAACTTTCAACCAAATAGGATGCCCTATATGATGTTACGGGGTATTAGTACCAATTTCTCAGTGTTATCCCCCTGTTATAGGTAGGTTGCATACGCGTTACGCACCCGTGCGCCGGTCGCCACCAAGCAGTGCAAGCACCGCTTTATGCTGCCCCTCGCCTTGCATGTGTTAAGCCTGCCGCTAGCGTTCATCCTGAGCCAGGATCAAACTCTCCATTGTAAAAAATTATAATGTATTGTTAGAGTCCTGTCTACTTCATTTTCCATTAAAGGAAATTGACAGATAAATACTACATTTTCTCTCTTAAATATAACCAGTAAATCAAAGAACCGTTTTCAAAAACCTTCGCTCTCAATTTCGGAGCCGAAAGTGGTGCAAAGGTAAGGCAAGTTTTTTAAACTACCAAATTTTGAAAGAACTTTTTTGCAATTTTTTTCGAAAAAAGTTTGTTTTTCGTGTTTTTCGACCTTTTTCAAGGTGTTTTTCACAAGTCTCAGAACCTTTATCTCTCAATTGCGGATGCAAAGGTAGCGACTTTTTTTGAATCTGCAAATCTTTTCAAGTATTTTTTTAATTTTTTTTAATAATTCTTTTATACCTATATTTATATATATAATAAAGGGGCCCAAATGAGCCCCTTTTCTACCATTTTCGGTCTATTTGGATGGCTAGAACGGCAGATCATCAACCATCGGTGCAGTTTGAGCCGGCATTACAGGCTCTTCGGTTGGCATTGGTGCTGCCATAGGAGCAGCAGGAGCAACCGAAGCAGCAGGGATAGGCTCGCTATATGGAGCTTGTGCAACCTGCGTAGCCTCCTTTGGCTCTACCTTGCGACCAACAACATCGGTGTACCAACGGCCATTAAACTCTCGTGATTCAACATCGAAAGTCACCTTATATGCTGCGCCTGTAACGAGGCGAGCCACATCATCACGCTTATTGAAGAACTTTACATTCACCTTACGAGAGTACGGCGAATTATTCTGCATCTCGAAAACTACATTCTGACTGTGCCACTCGCCACGAGCCGAAGTACCTGTCTGCTCTGGCAAGATGTTAAATACGATTCCTTCAAATACAAATTCCATAGTTGTTCTATTTTTGTTTACGATATTACATTTGAGTAGAGAGCAAGTATGCGTTATACGCCACAAAGCAGAGGAACATAAACGCACCCGCCCAACGATTGAGTTTTCCCTTAAAGCCAAGCAATAGCGGAACTGCACCCGCAAATATCATCACCGCATAGTCGACGGGGGTGATACCCGCACTTGTGAGCGGAGTAATCTGCGAAGCCACACCTAAAATCAGCGTCAGGTTAAAGATGTTTGAGCCGATAACATTTCCGAGCGCCAACTGCGTATTCTTCTTTGCCGCAGCAACGAGCGAGGCTGCCAACTCCGGCAACGAAGTGCCGCAAGCGACAAGCGTTATCGAGATAAATGCATCATTCACACCCCACGCCTTGGCTATCAAAATAGCATTATCGAGGAAGAAGCGGCTGGCAATTATAAGCAACGACAAACCTCCTACAACCTTCGCTATACCAAGCGCCAATCTCTTATTCGTAACGACTTCACCCGTTGCAACCTCCTGTTTTTGTTGCCACCTCGCAACGAGTTGAACATAAAGAGTGCAAATATAACCCAGCAAAGCCAATCCGTCTACACGACCAATTCCCGCTGTGCCACCCGTAAAGAAGTTAAATGCGAGCAGGAGCGTCAGCACCGAAACGCCGATGCAGAGTGGCAGATCAAATCGTCTATTCTCTTTCGACACGGCTACGGGCGCAATCATTGCCGTCAAGCCGAGGATACCGAGAACATTGAAGATGTTCGAGCCGATAACATTGCCGAGTGCGATATCGGAATTACCCTCAAAAGCACCTATCGAGCTAACAACAAGCTCCGGAAACGATGTTCCCACGCCCACGATAACGGCACCGATAACAAAGTCCGATATTTTGAAACGCTTGGCAATGGTTACAGCACCGGCAACCAACCAATCAGCACTAAACACAATCGTCGCAAGGCAAATCAACAAGTATATATACTCCATTCTCTATTACTCTAAACTTTCGGATGACAAAGATAGTAAAAATTTAGAACTTGTGAAATGCCCTCACAAACAGCTCGTCGCCCTTAAATCCGCTATTGGTATATGGCGGCTCGGAGTTCATATGCGAGTAGAGTGAGTATTGCGGATTCCCATCCTCGGTCGAAGAGTGGTAGAACATTATATCGCTCACAGGTGTACCCCCTGCACCCTTCACATTGTCGTTAAACTGCTTGCGAAGTTTGCGATTCGAGGCGGTACGAGTGCCACCCATATACATCGTGCCGGCGCTCCAAAGTTCATTTACAGCGGGAAGATACCAACCCTCACCCTTGTTGCGACACCACTCGAAAGCAGGAAAATCGCTCCACGAATAATTGTATTTGGCGATATACTTTTCAACCGCCTGCATATTAGCCACGCCATCGGAATGGCTCACTGCGAGAGTGTTATTTTTCAGCACTTTACGATGCAACTTACTCCACGCAAGGCAAGCCTCATCGAGCGACATAACAACGCCGTGACGACCACCATCACTCAACAATACCACAACACCCTTCACGCCATCTTTATCGTATATATCACCCACAACATACACATCTTCTTTTGATGCGGGCGACTCCTCCTTGACCACTAATGGAGCGGAGAGTGAGCCGTCAGGCATCGGCGCAGGGCCGTGCTTAGTTTTATCCTCTTTATTGACCGATTTTGCCAAAACGGCAGGCTCCTCTACCTTGTCGAACACATCTCGGTCGCCCATCGGATACTCTATGTACGAAATATCCGAAATCGGCATATTATAGACCGGCAGCGTAGTACCCTGACGCACAAACTCGACCTTCTTCTTGGTGATTTTCAAAACCTTAACACGCATCTGCTCGCCGTTGCGCTTAACCAGCAGATCTTGCGCCGAGGCCGACAACGACAATGATAAAGCCATTGCAAATATCAAAAAAGCCCTCATATTGCTTTATGTTTACCTATTTTATAACGCAAATATAAGAAAAAATTGTATATTTGTAGCATATTTGAATGGCTTTTAGCCATTGGCCGAAAGCCGTTGCTCTTTGAGCCATTTTTAATTTTAGTTTACAGATTATGGGATTATTTGACATATTCAAAAAGAAGAAGGTTGAAGAGGAGGTTGCAGTTGCTCCGGAGGTGGCACAAGAGGTCGCACAAACCGAGCAGGAGGAACTCAATACAGGCCTCGAAAAGACCAAGGAGGGATTTTTCGCCAAGTTGCACCGTGCGATGGCAGGTCGTTCGACCGTAGATATGGAGTTGCTCGACGATTTGGAGGAGGCTCTCATTACCTCGGATGTGGGAGTTGACACCACCGTAAAGATTATTCGCAAAATCGAGGAGCGAGTTGCTCGTGATAAGTATGTAAACTCGGAGGAGTTGTACAATATCCTCTACGACGAAGTTGCTCTCCTTATGGAGCAAGCCGAGGGCAAAGCCGAGACTTTTGGCCTCGATGTAAAGGAAGGAACGCCGTATGTCGTTATGGTTGTAGGCGTAAATGGCGCAGGCAAGACCACTACCATCGGCAAACTTGCTGCACAACTCACTCGTGCCGGCAAAAAGGTCTATATCGGTGCTGCGGATACCTTCCGTGCAGCGGCTATCGACCAGCTCGGCGTGTGGGCGGAGCGTGCAGGAGCGACTATGATCCGTCAGGAGATGGGTTCTGATCCTGCATCCGTGGCATACGACACCTTGCGCTCGGCTGTGGCAAACAATGCCGACATCGTTTTGATTGACACCGCAGGTCGTCTTCACAATAAAATCGGCCTAATGAACGAACTTACAAAAATTCGCAATGTGATGGCGAAGGTTATTCCTGACGCTCCACACGAAGTTATGCTCGTACTCGACGGCTCGACCGGTCAGAATGCCTTCGAGCAGGCTCGCCAGTTCACCCAGGCGACACAAGTTACATCGTTGGCTATCACCAAGTTGGATGGTACCGCCAAGGGTGGCGTAGTAATCGGCATTAGCGACACCTTCAAAGTACCGGTGCGCTATATCGGCATCGGCGAGGGTATCGACCAACTCCGCATCTTCGACCGTCATCAGTTTGTTAAGGCTCTGTTTGGCAAAAAATAGTCGGCAATGAAAATCGTAAATATCATAACGCTGGGTTGCGCCAAAAACCGTGTGGATAGCGAGCATATTGCTGCACAGCTGGCAGAGGCGGGCTACGAGGTACGCTTCGACAGCGACCGCACCGATGCAAAGGTCGTGGTGATTAACACTTGTGGCTTTATTGGCGATGCCAAGGAGGAGAGTATCGACACTATCCTCAACGCAGTCGAGGCCAAGAAGGCGGGACTCATTGACGAGGTTTTCGTTATCGGTTGCCTTTCGGAACGCTATGCCGACGAGTTGCGCACCGAAATTCCCGAGGTTGATGACTACTTCGGCGCACGCACCTTCGATGGTGTGGTGCGTGCCTTGACGGGTGACTACTGCAAGGAGTGCGAAACCAAGCGAGAACTCTCAACTCCGAAGCACTACGCCTACCTCAAAATTGGCGAGGGCTGTAATTGGCGCTGTGGCTATTGCGCCATTCCGCTCATTCGTGGCAAACACCGCTCCGTACCTATGGATGAGCTGTTGGAGGAGGCTCAACACCTTGCAGCAAAGGGCGTTAAGGAGTTGATGGTCGTAGCACAAGACACCACCTACTATGGAGTAGATTTGTATGGCAAGCGATGCTTGGCAGAGTTGCTCGAAAAGTTGTGCAAGGTGGAGGGCATCGAGTGGATACGACTTCACTATGCCTACCCTACCGACTTTCCGCAGGATGTTATCGAGGTGATGGCTCGAGAGCCGAAGATTTGCAAATATCTCGATATTCCGTTGCAGCACCTCTCGGACAATCAGTTGGAGTTGATGCACCGCCGCCACACCAAGGCCGAGGCTTTGGCTCTGATTGAGCGCTTGCGCACCGCAATCCCAGATATAGCCATTCGTACAACTATGTTGGTGGGCTATCCTAATGAGAGTGCAGCCGACTTCGAGGAGTTGTGCGAGGCTGTAAAGGCACTCCGCTTCGACCGCCTTGGCGTATTCCCATACTCGGAGGAGGAGGGAACATTCTCGGCCACAAAACTCTCGGACAATGTTCCGCAGCGAGTTAAGGATTATCGTGCCGAGCACCTGATGGCTATCCAGACCGACATCTCACGCTCGAAAAATGAGGAGCGTGTGGGCAATATCGAGCGAGTGATTATCGACGGTAAGTCGGGCGACTTCTATATCGGTCGCTCGCAGTACGACTCGCCAGAGGTGGATGAGGAGATACTCATCGAGAGCCATAAACGCCTTATGAAGGGTAAGTTCTATGAGGTCCGCATCACCGATGCCGACGACTTCGACCTCTATGCAGAGATTATCTAAACGAACAAACTAACAACTACATAAACCAATGAAAACTACCGTATTTACAAAGTACCACATTGCAAATGGCGCCAAGATGGCCGAGTTTGCAGGTTTTAATATGCCTATCGAGTTTTCGGGCATCAACGATGAACACCACACCGTGCGCAATGGCGCAGGCGTATTCGATGTGAGCCATATGGGCGAGATTTGGGTTAAGGGTGAGAATGCCACAGCCCTTTTGCAGCGCATCGCCACAAACGATGTAACAAAGCTCTACGACGGCAAGGCCCAATACTCGTGTATGCCTAACGGCAAGGGCGGTATCGTTGACGATATTATCATCTACCGCTACTCGACCGAAAAGTACCTTATCTGCGTAAATGCCTCGAACATCGAGAAGGATTGGGCACACATTTTGGAGCAGGGCAAGGCATTCGGTATGCGTGAGGGCGTAGAGTTGGAGAATGCTTCGGACCGTATCTCGCAGTTGGCTGTACAGGGACCTCTCGCAATGAAAATCGTGCAGAAGATGTGCGAGGAGGAGGTCGAGAATATGGAGTACTACACCTTCCGTCAGTTGCAGTTGGCAGGCTGTGAGGTTATCCTTTCGATGACGGGCTACACAGGTTCGGGCGGTTGCGAGATTTATATGCACAACGAGGATGCCGACCACATCTGGGAGGAGTTATGGAAGGCCGGTGAGGAGTATGGCCTCAAAAATATCGGTCTTGGCGCTCGTGACACGCTCCGTTTGGAGAAGGGTTTCTGTCTATATGGCGACGAGATTGACGAGACTACTTCGCCTATCGAGGCGGGCTTGGGCTGGATTACCAAGTTCGTGGATGGCAAGGATTTTATCGACAAGGAGTACCTCGCAGCGCAGAAAGCTAACGGTGTAGAGCGCAAGTTGGTGGGTTTGAAGATGATTGACCGTGGTATTCCACGCCACGAGTACAAGGTTGCCGATACGGAGGGCAACGAGATTGGCCACATCACTTCGGGTACAATGTCGCCTTGCTTGAAGGTCGGCATCGGTATGGCTTATGTCAAGAGCGAATTTGCGAAGGTAGGCACCGAGGTGTGCGTAATCATCCGTGACCGTCTTTTGAAGGCCGAGGTTGTAAAGTTACCTTTTGTATAGCAATTTAGATACTATTTCGTATGGCAAATATCTCTTTTTTGGTAGAGTATTTCCCCGGTGGAGGCGTTGAGCGAGTTATAATGAACCTCGCACAACCACTCGCCGAGAAGGGGCACAAGATGTTTCTGTTTGTGCACTTCCTCACTCGTGCGGACCTGCCGAACGGACTACCAATCGAATATATAGAGTTGCCACATCCTGCCCGTAGTTCAAAGAACTACAAATTCATGGTTGATGCCATCAAGGAGCACCATATCGACATCTTCTTTGCACCGGGACGCTTTCCGAAATTCCTGCCGAAGTTGCGAGAGAATGGTATCTGCAAGTTGGTTTATGCACTCCACGGCTGTCCATTCTACGAGAAGTTAGAGAAGTGGGGCGCAATCTCGCACCCGAAGCAACGAACTGTTAAGGAGTGGTTACGACGATGGTTGGTCGATTATCCGAAGTACAAACTCGGATACTACGACCGCAAGATGAACAAGCGATACGAAACAATCTACAATGCGGTTGATGCCTATGGAGTACTCTTCGAGGAGTATGGCGAGATGGTAGCCAAGAAGTTGGGTGTATCATACGAAGAATCAAAATGTTTTGTTCTGCAAAACCCGATGGATGCTCCACAGAGTGCAGCAACCACCACCCGAGAGAAGCGAGTTGCCTTCGTCGGCCGACTCTCCTACTGGGACAAGCGAATCGACCGACTGCTTGCGGTCTGGAAACTTATCCACAATGATTTCCCGGAGTGGAGATTGTCGATTGTCGGTTCAGGCACCGAGTTGGCAACATTAAAAAAGATTGTCGAGAAAGATAATCTTCAACGAGTGGAGTTCTTGGGTTTTGTTCCCGACCCGACATCAATATACACATCATCGGAGATTTTGTGTCTAACCTCAACAATCGAGGGTTGTCCTATGGTACTTCTCGAAGCGCAGGCACACGGCTGTGCCACCATAGCATTCGATTGTAGTGCCGGCGTGCGTGAAATACTTTCGCCAAATTGGCAAGCGGGAGTCTGCGTGGAGAACAACGACATCAAGGCTTATGCCAAGGCGTTGGCTCGTTTGATGAGCGATGATGCACTGCGTGCCGAGATACAACGCAATGGCTTAGAGAATGTAAAGCGCTTCTCGGTCGAGGCAAGTATTGAGCAGTATCACGCCCTGATTGAGCAGTTGATGCAGGATTAGGATATATTTTGATAATTTTTAATTCTGAATTTTTAATTTTTAATTTTCTTTTCTATCTTTGCAACCGCAAAGTCGGACCCATAGCTCAGTTGGTTAGAGCAGCGGACTCATAATCCGAAGGTCGTGGGATCATGCCCCTCTGGGTCCACAAAGAGAAAAGTCGCAGTTTAGGCTGCGACTTTTGTTTTTTATCTACCCCACCCCAATTGAAAATTGATATTTAAGCAGATGATTGCAAGGCAAACAAGAAGCCCGATGCGCAGCATACTTAGCGTATGTGAGCAATCAGGCCACCGAGATTTAGTGCAGCAAGCGCTGCCAAAAATTGTTTTTAAGCAGATGATTGCAAGGCAAACAAGAAGCCCGATGCGCAGCATACTTAGCGTATGTGAGCAATCGGGCTATCGAAGTTTAACGCAGCAAGCGCTGCTTAAAAACAATTTTAGAGGCGAGCCTTGATTGCAGCACTCTCAGCCTCATAACCCGGCTTATCGAGGAGAGCGAACATATTCTTCTTGTACGCCTCAACTCCCGGCTGGTTGAACGGATTAACCTCAATCATATAGCCGCTGATACCGCAAGCCTTCTCGAAGAAGTAGAGCAATGCACCGATTGCCTCCTCGCCGATAGTAGGAATCTCGATACGGATGTTTGGCACACCACCGTCGATGTGAGCGAGCTGTACGCCCAGCTCTGCCATCTTGTTAATCTCGTGCAAACGCTTACCGGCAAGGAAGTTAAGACCGTCAAGGTTAGCATTGTCAGCCTCAACCTTAACCTCGTATGCAGGCTTCTCAACCGAGATAATGGTCTCGAACAAAGTGCGCTCACCCTCCTGGATATACTGTCCCATAGAGTGGAGGTCTGCGGTCAAAGTTACGCTTGCAGGGAAGATACCCTTGCCATCCTTACCCTCGCTCTCGCCGTAGAGTTGCTTCCACCACTCGTTGATATTCTGCAACTTAGGCTCATACGAACCGAGAATCTCGATCTTCTTACCCGAAGTATAGAGTGCGTAGCGAGCCGCTGCGTACTGTGCTGCGAGGTTCTCCTCGAATGCTACGCCCTCAGCAGTTGCCTGCTCCATTGCTACTGCACCGGCAACCAACTTCTCGATATCTACACCACCTACTGCGAGTGGGAACAAACCTACCGGAGTAAGTACCGAGAAACGACCACCTACATTGTCAGGAATAACGAAAGTCTGGTAGCCCTCCTGGGTTGCGAGGGTCTTCAATGCGCCACGAGCCTGGTCGGTGATAGCCACGATACGAGATTTTGCCTCCTCCTTGCCATAACGCTTCTCGATCTCCTCCTTGATGATACGGAAAGCGATAGCAGGCTCGGTTGTAGTACCCGACTTCGATATTACGATTGTAGCAATCGAGTGGTTCTTGGTTGCAGCCAACAACTCAGCGGTGTAATCCTCCGAGATATTCTGACCTGCGAACAACACGATAGGGTTCTTGTGCTCGGTGTGGAGCAACTCGAATGGATTGCTCATAGCGTCGAGAACGGCCTTTGCGCCGAGGTACGAACCACCGATACCGATGCAGATTACAACATCGGCCTTTGCACGAAGTGTTGCAGCGCAAGCATTGATGGCATCGAACTCTGCCTTATCGATAGACGATGGGAGATTTACCCAGCCGAGGAAGTCGTTTCCTGCGCCCTTACCCGAGTGAAGCAACGAGTTTGCAGCCATAGCCGACTGCTTCAAATCCTCCGAAAAAGCGACACCGCTCTTCGAGGTATTCAATTTCAAAAGTTCCATTGTTTTTATTCGTTTTTGAATTAAAAATATACTTTGCTCAAAATGATTGCCAAAGGTAGTAAATTTTTTTATAGAAAAATAGGAAAAGTTATATAACTTTTCATTATCTTTGTCGAAAGTTGTATTTTGAACGAAAAAATATAAAAAATAGATAGAATTATGGGACTTTTTTCATTAACGCAGGAGTTGGCGATTGACCTTGGTACAGCCAACACCCTCATTGTCTACAACGACGAGGTTGTTGTAGATGAGCCATCTGTCGTTGCCGTAAATGTGCAGAACGGACAGTTGGAGGCTTTCGGTAGCAAAGCACACGCATTCATTGGTCGTACAAACCCTAATCTCCGCACCATTCGCCCGTTGAAGGATGGTGTAATCGCAGACTTCAACGCCACAGAGTTGATGTTGCGTGGTATGATTAGCAAAATCAAGACCAAGGGCTCACTCTTCTCGCCATCGCTCAAAATGGTAATCTGCATCCCATCGGGTTCGACCAATGTCGCTATCCGTGCGGTGCGTGATTCGGCAGAGCACGCAGGTGGCCGTGAGGTTGCAATGATTTTCGAGCCTATGGCTGCGGCTTTGGGTGCAGGACTCGATGTTGAGGCTCCGGAGGGAAATATGATTATCGACATAGGTGGCGGTACTTCGGAGATTGCTTGTATCTCGTTGGGTGGTATCGTTTGCTCGGAGTCTATCGATGTTGCAGGTGATGTATTTACCGCCGACATTATGGAGTATGTTCGCCAGCAGCACAGCGTACGCATTGGCGAGCGTACAGCCGAGGATATAAAGTGTAAAATTGGTGCAGCAGTACCTGAGTTGGATGATGAGCCTGCCGACTATGTAGTAACAGGTCCAAGTATGCTCACAGGTCTTCCACAGACCATCACCCTCTCGTACAACGAGATTGCATACGCACTCGACAAGTCTCTTGCAAAGCTCGATGCAGCCTTGATGAAGGTATTGCAGGAGATGCCTGCGGAGCTCTACACCGATGTTGTTCGCAACGGTATCTTCCTCGCAGGTGGTGGTGCTTTGATTAAGGGCTTGGATCGCCGTTTGTCGAAGAAAACCGGTATTCCGTTCCACATTGCCGAGGATCCATTGCGTGCAGTGGTTCGAGGAACAAATATCGCATTGAAGAATATCAACCGTTTCTCATTCTTGATGAGATAATTTAGGAGCAGGGGGGGGGTAGTAACGGCAGGTTGCATAATTTGCTCACCACCCACTACTCTCTATAAAAAGGTCGGATGCATAAACTGATACTATTCATACGCAAAACCGCAGTGGCGATACTCTTTATAATTTTGGAGATTATCGCCATTCGCTGTTATGCCTACTCCACACCCTACACGCAGGCTCGACTGCTCGTGTGGTCAAATATGGTGGTTAGAAGTGTGCACTCCACCTTTGCGGGTATAACAAATTACTTTGCCCTGCGCAAGGAGAATATCCGCCTGACCGAACATATTGCAACACTCGAAAACCGCATTCGTGCGCTCGAAGCTTCACTCCCCGAGGAGAAAATCAAAGCCAAAGGGGGATTGCAGCGCTACGAGTATCTCTCGGCAAAAGTTATCTCTTCGACGACAACCCGCAGTCGCAACTTCTTCACTTTGGATAAGGGTTACAGCGATGGCGTCTATGCCGATATGGCAGTGATGACTGCCGACGGCTCGGCCGTAGGTGTAGTGGTCGATTGCTCGGAGCACTTTGCCGTAGCCAAGAGCCTTCTCAATGTCGATTTCAGAATTGGCGGTGTATTGGAGGGCGATGGCAGCCACGGCTCGGTGGTATGGAACGGAGATGACACCCAGATTATCGACTTTGTCGAGGTGTCGAAATATGCGAATGTAAAGCAGGGCGACATAGTTCGTGCTGCGGGTTTCTCGCACTACTTCCCTCGTGAGGCGGTAATCGGCACAATCGAGGAGATTGAACTCGCAGATAACGGCACATCCTACAACTGTAAAGTGCGCCTTGCAGCCGATATGGGAAGACAATATAATGTAATCTTGGTGCACAACACAAGTGCAGGCGAGGCAAGAGAACTTGAAGATAGAGTAAGAAATTAGAGCCACAATGAGGACAAGAGCATACATACTGTTCACATTTGTAACGCTTTTCGTGCAGGTATTCATTTTGAACAACCTCTCGATTTCGCCACTCGTAGTCCCTATGGTTTACATCATCCCGATAGTGATGATGCCGATTGAATCTTCGCAGTTCAAAGTACTCTTTGCAGGATTGTTGCTCGGTATGGCTATGGATATTGCGATGGGCACCATGGGACTCAACACACTCGCAACGCTTCCGATAGCCTTTTTCCGCCGCCCGATACTCAATTCGTTGACAGGACTCTCCTCAATATCGAAGGAGGAGGGTATACCTTCGACCAAGCGACTCGGAGTGCGCTTTCATCGCTACTTTATCGCTATGATTGTGCTCCACTCGCTACTCTTCTACTTTGCAGAGTGGCTCTCGTTCGACAACTTCGGAACACTTCTTCTGCGCATCGTATGCAGCACTCTTGTATCGTTGTTGCTCGACTACATCATCGTAATGCTCTTTATGAAACGCCTTTCGGCATAGTCTATGAGGGAGGGTGGATTATCGCCACGAGCATTGGTGGCACGCATCATAGTGGTTCTAATCTTTGTCATTTTGGGACTACGATTAGGCTACATCCAACTTGTCGATGATCGCTACGAGAAGTTGGCAGACAATAACTATCTCCGAAATGTAGTACTCTATCCCCCACGAGGAGAGATTTACGACCGCAACGGCGAGTTGCTGGCACAAAATCGTCTATGCTACGATGTAAGCATCGTGCGCAAGGATATGCCGAAGGCGGGCTTCGACACCACCCTAGTGAGCGAGTTGGTGGGTATGTCTCGTGAGGCCTTCGTAAAAAAAATTAGGCAATCAGCCTATCGTCGTGAGAGTCGTCTTACCCGCTATCCAATCTCGGTGGAGCAGAAACTGCTTCTTGATGAGTTGAATATCGGAGGTTTTTACACCTCGCAGCGCACCGTGCGCCAATACCCTCGCAAAATCGGAGGAAATCTCTTGGGCAGTATCAACGAGGTTACAAAGGCAAAGATTGAGAAGGATGACTCCTATGCCATAGGCGACTATATCGGAATGGAGGGTTTGGAACTCGCCTACGAGAGTGTGTTGCGTGGCGAGAAGGGACTCGTTCTGCAAGATATATATGCTCCGCAATCGGAGCGCAATACCCTCATCAAAGAGCCTGTTGCCGGCAAATCTATTGTCTGCACCATCGATGCCGAGTTGCAGCAGTTGGCAGAGGAGTTGATGGAGGGCAAGGTTGGAGCTGTGGTGGCAATCGAACCATCTACGGGTGAGATTTTAACGATGGTATCATCGCCGACCTTCAACCCAGACGAACTTGTCATTGGCCGTGAGCGTGGCAACAACTACGCCAAGGAGATAAATAATCCCCGTATGCCACTATGGAACCGAGCCGTAAAATCTCGCTATCCGCCGGGCTCAACATTCAAACTCGTTACAGGACTTATCGGTATGCAGGAGGGTGTTCTACGCCCACACTACCAATACTCGTGCGATATGGGTTATCACCTCGGAGGCGAACACATCGGCTGCCACGAGCACCCATCACCATTGGCGCTTAACTACGCTATCGCCACATCGTGCAACGCCTATTTCTGCTATGTTTTCAGAAATATCCTCGAAAACAAGCGAGAGTATGCAATCGCCAAGGATGGCTTCGAAGCGTGGCGAGATTATGTACTCTCGTTCGGCTTTGGCCGCAAACTCGAATCCGACTTCTTGGGCGAGGGTGCAGGCTATGTTCCATCACGAGAGTTCTACGACAAGATGTATCGCAAGTCGTGGAATGCACTCACCATCCTCTCGCTCTCGATTGGTCAGGGAGAGTTGGGTTGCACACCATTGCAGATGGCGAACTTGGCAGCGATTGTTGCTAACAGAGGATACTACTACATACCTCACATCGTGCGTGAGATTGAGGGACAGGACTCGCTCGACACACGCTTCTACCAGAAGCAGTACACCAAGGTCGATACCAAGCACTTCGAGCATATCGTAAATGGTATGTGGCGAGGTGTAAACAAGGATGGAACTTGCCAGGGCGCCTATCTCAAAGGCTTCGATGTCTGCGGCAAGACCGGTACGGCACAGAACTCCAAGGGCGAGGACCACTCCACCTTCATCTCATTCGCTCCACGCAATAACCCTAAAATTGCTATTGCAGTATATGTGGAACACGGAGGTTTCGGAGCAGAGATGGCAGTACCTATCGCATCGCTTATCGAGGAGAAGTATTTGACCGACACCATTCGTCGCCCTGCGCTTATGGAGTATGTCAAGAATAGGAAGATTGCCTACCCGATGTATAGAAAGAAGAATTAACTATGAATTTCGGACAAGGAAAGAAGGAGTCGTTGTTTGGTAGTGTTGATATGGTGGCACTGCTACTCTATCTGATGCTTGTAACTATTGGCGTAGTTGCAGTATTCTCGGCATCGTGGGTAGAGGATAGCGAGAACTTCTTCTCCTTCTCACACAACTACATCAAGCAGGTGGTATGGCTCGGTATCTCGTTCGGCATCGGCGTAGTCATTATGTTGCTCGACCGCAGTTTATGGCACAAAATCGCCTACTTCCTCTATGCGGCAGCCATCTTGGCACTCTTGGCGACTTTGGCTTTTGGTCGCACGGTCAATGGTGCAAAGGCGTGGTTTGAGTTCGGCCCAATCCGTTTGCAGACTATGGAGTTTGCCAAAATTGCCATCGCCCTCTCCACCGCACGACTTATGAGCGAGTACGGCTTCTCGATTGCTTCATTCCGCAGTCTGATAAAGGTGGCACTTATGCTGATTGTGCCACTCGCCATAACCTACTTGCAGAACGATACCGGCTCGGGATTGGTACTCTGCTCGTTTATCTTTATGCTCTACCGTGAGGGACTGAACAAGTGGCTCTGCATACCTATTATATTTATAGGTGCACTCTTCCTGCTCTCGTTCCTCTACTCGCCAATATCGCTGCTTGTGGCGTTGATACTCGTATTTACCATATCGGAGTGCTTTGCCAATCGCAACTTCAAGCATAGTATCATCTACCTTGCATCACTCTTTGGTGGTAGCACACTGCTATTCTTGTTGCTGAGTTCTATACCTGCAATCGAGGTGAGTTACTACACAGTTCTTCTCTCGACCACCCTTCTTTCGATGGTCGGAGTCTGCGTGTATGCCTATCGCACACGCCTGCGTAATATATTTACAATGGTATTGCTCTTTGTGGTGTCGGTGATGATTTCCCCGACCTCGAATGCAATGTTCAACATTATGAAGCCTCACCAGCAGGACCGCATCAAGACCTTCCTCGGCATCACTAACGACGCTTCGCTCAACTACAATGTGCGCCAGTCGAAAATTGCCATCGGCTCGGGTGGTATGTTTGGTAAGGGCTACCTGCAAGGCTCCCACATTCGCTACGGCTTGGTACCAGAGAAGCACACCGACTTTATCTTCTGCACCATAGGTGAGGAGTTCGGCTTTATGGGTGCGATTGTGGTGTTGATATTGATTTTGGCGTTTATCTTCCGCCTTATGCGAATGGGCGACAATCAGCGAGAGACCTTCGGTCGTGTCTATTGCTACATTGTGGCGTCGATACTTCTGTTCCACACCCTTATCAATGTGGGTATGACCATCGGTATTGTGCCGGTTATGGGTATTCCGTTGCCTCTTATCTCGTATGGAGGCTCATCGTTGCTGGCCTTCTCGATTATGATTTTCATCGCCTTCGCATTCAATGCGCAGACTACCCGAGAGTTGCCAACCTACTCACGCTTCTAATCGAGATCCTCATCCTCGTCGTAGTAGAAGCCATCCATCAGGGCATCTATCTCACGACGCTCCTTCTTTGTCGGGCGACCCGTACCTCGCTCACGGAATACAAAAATTGTTTCACGAGGCTTATTCAACTTGTCGAGCTCGGTTTGCGGTGTTGTGTCTATGCAGTAGTCGGGCACTTTTGCTGCGGGCTGACGATTTACCACCAAATCCTTCACCAAATAGGAGTAGGTTACAAGATTTCGCTTAACCGATATTCTATCCCCCACCTTCACCTCTCGTGAGGGCTTGGCATAGGCATCATTCACCAATACACGATTGTTGCGCACAGCATCAGCCGCATCACTGCGAGTCTTGAAGATTCGCACCGCCCATAAGTATTTATCGAGTCTTACCTCCATCGTTAAATCTCCTTATCGTTTGCACTCTGCGATGGCGGAACGAGTGTTCCCTGCTCCACCTGTCTGCTAATGCTCAAAATTATACCTACCGCTATCGAAGCGCAGAACATACTTGTACGACCTTGTGTCAGGAAGGGTAGGTTCTGTCCCGTTTCAGGTATCACGCCGATATTCACGGCAATATGCAGAAATCCCTGACTCGTTACCAACAGTGCCAAGCCTACCACCAGCAATCCTGCATAGAGCCAAGTGCACTTTTCGAAAATTCGCAAGGCTCGGAAGAACAACCATAGGTAGAGTAACACTATCACAAAGGCGAGTAACAGGCCAAACTCCTCAACCACGATAGCAAAGATATAGTCGCTCTCGGGATGAGTAAGTCGTGCACGCATAACGCTGCGACCTGCACCCACTCCAAAAAATCCGCCATTATGCATCGCCATACGGGAGCGCTCCGAGTCGGTATACTTGTCCATAACACTTACCGCCTCACTCTGCGCCACCTTTTCGACGCCAACCCACGATCGTATTCGGCTCTTTATGGTATCCAATCTGTCGGCCTCAAAGAGAACCAATACCGACATCATTATCGTCGCCATCAGGGCACTCACCGCCACCAACTTACATATCTCTCGTAGTTTAATACCCGCAATAAAGAGGAGTGTCAATGAGGCCACATAGATATGGACTGCCGAGGAGGTTGCATCCGGCAAGATAACCATACAGGTAAAGGCTATTGGCGACACTACCGGAATAATCTCTTTGAGAATTATCTCTCGCTCTCGCCCGCTACCCCACTTGCGCACATCGAAAGTCGAAGGCAAAAGGCGCACCTGCTTTATTCGATGGTGCAAAGCCGAGAGGCGTGCCGCAAGGAGCATAATCGTCGCAATCTTCAACAACTCCGATGGCTGGAACATAAAAAATCCCAAGTTCAACCAGCGGTGTGCATTATTAATTTCGCCCTGGAAGTATGGTATCAAGGTCATCACCCACGATGCCACATAGGCAATCCAGGTAAATCGACGCATAAACTTTGCGCCCAGCATATAACAGAAAAAGAGTATACCTGCCGAGATGCCGAGTGTCAATATATGTTTTTGCAGACAGTCTACCGTAGAGCCGCCCCTAAATCCGAGCTGAGAAGTTGCCGAATAGACCACAACGATAGATATGGCAAAGAACATCGCCACGATAACCCACAGCACCCTATCACCCGGCAGCAGGCGTCTTTTTTCGAGTATCGAAGGAATCTCCTTCACCTCATCTTCCATATATTGCTGTTGCTCCTTCATACTTCGAGCCTACTTATTGAGGATATTCTCTCTAATCCACTGCTTAAACTCACGACCACGATGCTCGTAACTCTTGAATAGGTCAAAACTTGCACACGCCGGCGAGAGCAACACCGTATCACCCTCCTTTGCCGAGCGCACCACCGCCTCCATTGCCTCCTCAAACGAGTGGCACGATATGATGTTCGGCACTACACCCGTAAAGGACTCTTCAAGGCGCTTGTTATCCACACCCATACATATCATTGTATGCACCTTCTTCTGTGCCAAGTCGTAGAGTGGAGCATAACTTGCACCCTTATCCGTACCGCCCACAATCCACACAGTTGGGCGAGTCATACTTTCGAGCGCATACCACGCCGAATCGACATTCGTAGCCTTCGAGTCGTCAATATACTCTATGTTACCCTTTGCTCCTACCGGCTCCAAACCGTGCTCGATAGCGGCGAAGTGATACAACGACCTCTCGACCTGCTCCGGCTCAACTCCCGCTGCGAGGGTTGCCAACACCGCTGCCATAGCGTTGTAAGTATTGTGCTTGCCCTTGATTTGAAGACGAGAGGTATCTACCGTAAGCGATCGCTTACCCACCGTAGCCACAAAAGTTGTATCGTCGGTCGGATAGGCGTCGCCTGCACCACTGGCAATCGCTGCGTGTACCATAAATGGCAACTCACGAGCCTTGATATCGTGCTTTTCGAGTTGTGTCAGGATGGTATTATCGTCGGCGCAATAGACAAAGTAGTCGTGCGAATTCTGATTTTGAGTTATGCGCATCTTCGACTCGGCATACTTATCAAACGAGTAGTCGTAGCGGTCGAGATGGTCGGGAGTAATGTTCATCAACACGCCCACATCGGCCTTAAATTTAAACATTCCGTCGAGTTGGAACGAACTCAACTCCAAGACATACCAATCGTACTCCGCAGTAGCCACCGAGTAGGCAAACGACTCGCCGATATTTCCTCCGAGTGCAACATTTGCACCGCTATCCTTCATTATCTTGTAGATGAGCGAAGTCGTTGTGGTCTTACCGTTTGAGCCGGTGATGCAGATACTCTTCGCCTTGCCCATATAACGACACGCAAACTCCATCTCCGAGATTACAGGCACACCCTTCTCGTGCAATGCCTTTACCATAGGTGCTTTATCGGGAATACCGGGCGACTTGATAACCTCCGAAGCGGTCAAGATACGCTCTACCGAGTGGCCACCCTCCTCATACTCCACGCCCCACTCATCAAGGCGCTCACGATAGCGAGGTGCTATTGTGCCCATATCCGAAAGCAGCACATCGAAACCCTGCTTCTTTGCCAAAATTGCCGAGCCGTAGCCACTAATGCCACCGCCCAATACCACTATAAACTTCTTTGCCATCGCTTATCGAATTTTGAGGGTTACGAGAGTAAGTGCCGCAAGGATAATTGACACAATCATAAATCGCATCATAATCTTTGTTTCGAAGATACCCTGCTTTTGGTAGTGGTGGTGAAGTGGCGACATCTTCAACAGACGACGACCTTCGCCATACTTACGCTTTGTGTATTTGAAGTACGACACCTGCACCATTACCGACAACGCCTCTGCCAAGAATACTCCGCAGAGCAGCGGCAGGAGCAACTCCTTACGAATGCAAAGTGCAAACACCGCAATAATACCGCCTATCGAGAGTGAGCCGGTATCGCCCATAAAAATCTGTGCAGGGAAGGAGTTGTACCACAAAAAACCGATCAACGCACCCACCATCGCAGCACCAAAGACCATTAACTCTCCGCTGTTCGGGATATACATAATGTTGAGATAGTCGGCATAGATGATATTACCCGAGAGGTATGCCAACACCGCCAGCACCGCAACAATAGGGATAGACACTCCCGTCAGCAAACCATCCAATCCGTCGGTCAGGTTTGCACCGTTAGACACGGCTGTGATGATAAAAATTGCAATCAACACATAGAGTACCCAAGCCAAAGTCTTGTTACCACCGACCAACCAACTATAATCAAACTCGTTGTCCTTGATAAACGGAATTGTCGTCTTGGTGGTCTTTATAACATCCTCGCTCAAACGAATCTGCTGCGACGAGGTGATGATGGTTTCGCCGGTCTGCTCATCGACGATATGTTGCTCGATAGGTACGGTTGTATGCTCACGAATAACCACATCCTGCGAGAAGCACATCACCGTGCCGACAATCAAGCCCAAGCCAATCTGGCCTACAATCTTGAACTTGCCCTGCAAGCCCTCCTTATTGTGGCGGAAGACCTTGATGTAGTCATCGAGGAAGCCGATAACGCCGCACCACACAGTCGCTACGAGCAACAATATGGTGTAGATATTATCCAAGCGAGCAAAGAGCAACACCGGCACAACGATAGCGAGCAGAATAATGATACCTCCCATTGTCGGAGTACCCTTCTTTTCGAGTTGCCCCTGCAAACCGAGATCACGAATACTCTCACCTATCTGGTGCTTCTGCAAGGCA
Source organism: Alistipes sp. (assembly GCA_045654385.1). Classification (GTDB taxonomy): domain Bacteria; phylum Bacteroidota; class Bacteroidia; order Bacteroidales; family Rikenellaceae; genus Alistipes. The sequence continues at coordinate 22,758 of JAZONG010000074.1, read as the reverse complement.
CGAATAATACCCTTGCCACAATAGATAACAATAAGCAACGCAACGACCACCGCCATAGCCGAACGAAAACTCAAATAGCGCATCAAACCCGAACCAGGAAGGTCGAAGTTGCTGGTCAAAAAGTCAAAAAAGTGATATAACATAATTAAAATTCAAAATGCAAAATTCAAAATTGGGCTTTGGATGCTTCTTCCCTAATCTCATTAAGTTCATTATACTCATTAAATCCCTAAAAAGCCAATGGCTAACAAAACAATTCTATCTATTAAACTTCTCGAACCACTCCTTCACAACTGCTTTGTCGTTGAATGGCAACTTCTCGGTGCCGATGATTTGGTAATCCTCGTGGCCTTTGCCTGCCAAAAGGATAATATCTCTCGGCTCGGCAAGCATCACTGCCGTTTTAATTGCCTCGTGGCGGTCGGTAATCTTCAAATAGCGATCACCTGCCTCAACGCCCGCCTCCATCTCTCGGAGAATATCCTCAGGGTTTTCGGTACGAGGGTTGTCGGATGTAAAGATTGCCACATCCGCCATCTTTGCAGCCATACCACCCATAACGGGACGCTTCGTCTTATCTCTGTCGCCACCACAGCCACAGACAACAAGGAGTCGCTGGCCGTCGGTGCGGAGTTCATCAATCGTATTGATTATATTTTCGAGCGCATCGGGTGTATGGGCAAAATCGACCACTGCGGTAGTGCCATCCTTCGCCACGACCGTTTCGAAGCGACCACTCACAGGGCGAAGCATACTCAAATGGGCCAAAACCTCCTCCTTATCGAAGCCGAGCAAGACGGCTGTACCATATACGGTCAGAAGGTTGTAGGCATTAAATCGACCAAGGAACTGCACCCACACCTCCTTATTATCGATGCGAAGTTCCATACCCTCTACCATCATCTCGATAACCTTGGCTCTAAAATCGGCCATTCGTTGCAAGGAGAGTGTATGGCGTGAAGCCTTCGTATTCTGTAACATCACCTCACCATTTCTGTCATCAGCATTCACCAATGCAAAGGCCGAGTTTGGCAACGCATCAAAGAATGACTTCTTCGCACGAATATACTCGGCAAAAGTCTTATGGTAGTCAAGATGTTCGTGGGTTATATTTGTGAAAAGTCCGCCCACGAAGCGCAATCCACCGATGCGTTGCTGCACTATTGCGTGCGAGGAGCACTCCATAAAGCAGTATTCGCACCCTGCATCGACCATCTCACGCATCATTGCGTTGAGTCGAATAGCGTCGGGTGTGGTGTGAGTCGAAACAATCTCCTTCGCCCCCACCTTATACACTACGGTCGAGATAAGTCCCGCCTTGTAACCCATCGACTGCACGAGGTCGTAGAGGAGTGTAGCGATTGTGGTCTTACCATTTGTACCCGTAACGCCCACAACCTTCAACTCGTGCGACGGATTACCATAGAAGTTAGAGGCCATAACACCCATTGCGGTATTGGTATCCTCAACCACCACGAAGGTGCAGTCGCAATCGGCAACCTCGGCCGGGATATGCTGACAGATTACCGCTTTGGCTCCTGCCTCGACCGCCTTACCGATAAAGTTGTGGCCATCGACCGCAGTACCTGCCACCGCAAAGAAGCAGTAGCCCTCGCCCACAGTACGAGAGTCGTAGGTAAGAGCTGCGATCTCACGCTCGGCGCAACCCTTCAACTCCTTATATGTAACACCTCTTAATAGTTCAAAGAGTATCATTGTAATTCAATTTTAATTCGTCTGTTTGTCTTTGCAAGTTCGGTATTTGGCGCAAGGCTCTGCTTTACCACACCGCCACAACCGACAACCTCAACCGTTAAACCACACCTTTCGAGGAGGTACAACGCATCGTTGAGTCCCATTCCCACAACATTCGGCACGACATCCTCTGCCATATTCATCTGCGAGATACGGAGTTTACTATCCACCTGCGAAGGTTTGCACTCACCCCAGCCGTGACGGCTCTCGGAGGTGTATTTACCGCCATACTCGCTCGCCACCTTGCGCATCTTCTCGACATTGCCACCCTTAATCTCCGAAGCGCAGAATTCGCCTCCTGCCACCTCGTCAGCATAGGAGATATCACGGTTATGAAGGAATGTAGCCACTCTCTTCTGCACAGGGCCCGAAAGGCTTGCTCCATAGTAGAACTTACCCGTCTGACGCTTGGTAAATATCGCCGTCATAATCGTATAGCGAGGGTTATCGGCCGGCAGATAGGTAACCATCGAGCCGTAGTAGTAGCCATCACCTCGTCTGTAACGCACACCATTGATTTCGCTATCAACCTGCGCAGTACCGGTCTTCGAGCCGGTGCGGAACGAGCACTTTTTCTCGCCAAAGTACTCGGCAGCCGTACCCGTCAATGACACCTCCTCCATAAAGGAGCGCAGAGTGTCGATTGTTGATTTCGAACAAATCTGCTCCTCAATAACTCGCACAGGGGCTTCGCTCATCACCTCGCCATCTCGCTCGGTGCGCAAAATAAGGCGTGGAGCGACCATCTTTCCATTGTTCGCCACAGCATTGTAGAGAGCCAAAGTGTGCAACGGCGTAACCTCCAAGCCGTAGCCGTACGCCATATTCACAAGCGCATTTATGCGGGAGTGGTGTTTGCGGTCGAGGTGTGGCAGCGGCTTACTGCGTGCACCCCACTCCTCCAAGCCTACCGTTTCGTGCAGATGCAACTTGCGACAGAAGTCCGAAAACTCCACCGGCTTTGCACTAAACCTATCGAATACCGCCTTCGTGAAGTAGACATTCGCCGACTCGGAGAATGCACGACGCATATCGATCACTCCACCCGTCTCCTTCGCTATGGCGTGCGAATCCTGCACCTTCGCTCCTATCGCACCTCCGACCTCAATACGCTTGCCGAGTCCCGAATGGTACCTCTGCGATGTAGGCACTCCATTTTCAAGCAGAGCCATAGCCGACACCAACTTGAAGGTCGAGCCCGGATTTACCGGCACTCCAATGGCGTAGTTCTGCACCTCAACGCATACATTCCCCTCTCGGCAAAGGTTTGCCATAGCCAGGATGTCGCCCGTAGCGCACTCCATAACGATAGTTGTACCCCATATCGCATTCTGTGCCAAGAGTTGCTCGGCAAGTGCGGCATTTGCTACATCCTGCACATCGATATCAAGTGTCGTTATAACATCGTATCCGTTACGAGCAGCCACATTCAAAGTATCTTTCACTCGTGTAAGATAACCCGGTGCTATGGCGTGCCACACCTGCACTCCGTTATGACCTGCCAAGGTGTCACGCAGTGCGAGTTCTACGCCATACGAACGATGGTGCTCCAATCGACCGATTGTGCGAAGCGCCAAGTTGCCCTGAGGATAGACTCTGCAATCGCTATCCTCGGCACTATATGTTACGCCATATCCATTGCGGAGTATCGGGAAGTTCCTTATCTCGTTCCATTCACGAATATCGACATCACGGAAGAGTCGATGCGAGGTACTACGCTTATTGTAGTGCTTTATGATGTCGTCGTAGTACTCCTTGCTCGTGCGGTCGCCAAAATAGGCTGCAAGTCGCTTCGATAGTTCGGCTGCTCGACGCTTAAACTCGGCATCGCCCATACTTCTCACCGCCTCGCAGGCGTAGTCCAAGCGGAGCGTTTTGCGAGTAATCGACACAGCAAATGGCTCACCATTGCGGGAGTATATCGAGCCACGATGCGCTCGCTCCGTGCGAGGGTAGCGTATGTAACTCGAATAGACCTCTTGAAAGCCATCCTTGACATTACCATTGAGGATAATAGCACATACGATATAGACCAAAAAGCCGATTACCACACCCGTAAACGACAGGTGCAGTATCTTTATGCGTCTTGCAATATCCTTTTTGAGTTGATATCGTTCCTCTTTCATCTCCTCTACTTCAATCTCTTGGGTTGCTTTGTCGGATCTTCGAGCGCTATGCCTCGTGCTTTCAACTTGCGAACAATCTCCGAATGGGAGGTCTGCTGATAATACTCCTCCGAAATTCGTATCGACCTCTCTCGAAGTCTTTCAACCTCCTTCTTTAAGCGGGTGCACTGCATATCTCGCTGCAAAGCACCAAAGATTACAGCCATACTGATAAAGAATGTTACACCAACCAGCGTAAAGAGGTTATATGCCCTCTTCACCTCCTCGGCCAGCAAAATATCTCCCGTAACGGCACTCGTAATCCACACCACCCAGCGAGGCCTGTTGCGCTTGCGACTCTCCATCGCACGCTCCTTCTCCTCACGGGCTATATCCTCGGCTATATCCTCATCCGCAGCGCCCGTATGCACACGCCTTATTTCGGTACGCACCATACGACGCAACGCCTCTTGGGCCTCACGCTCTGCAACCTCCTCCTGCGAGTCGGTGAAGTATTCGCTTTCGTCGTAGTTTGCCATAGTTTTACAATTTTATCGCTGCACGCAACTTTGCCGAGCGTGAACGAGGGTTTGCCTCCAACTCCTCGGCTGTCGGCACTATCGGTTTGCGGGTAACTATCTCGAAAGGCGTGGTTGCACGACCAAAGAAGTCCTTCTCCACCTTACCCTCGAAGTTGCCACTACGCATAAAATTCTTTACAAGTCTATCCTCCAACGAGTGGTAGGATATAACCACCAGACGACCACCAGGCTTCAATACCTTCAACGCCTGCTCCAAAGCCATCTTCAAAGCCTCCATCTCGCCATTCACCTCGATACGCAACGCCTGAAAGAGTTTGGTCAGAAACTTCGCCTCATCCTTCTTCGGCGTGCAGGGCGCTACCGCCTGCACAAGTTGAGCCGTGGTCTTAATCTCGCCATTCGCTCTGGCACGAGCGATGCAGGCTGCAATTTTCCAAGTCGTCTCCAACTCTCCATACTGCGAGAATATCGCCGAGAGCTCCTCCTCCGAATAGTTGTTCACCACATCGGCTGCCGTTCTGCCGCCTCGCTGATTCATTCGCATATCGAGCGGAGCGTCGCCACGGAACGAGAAACCACGCTCCTTAGCATCGAAGTGGTGCGATGATACACCCAAATCTGCCAATATACCATCCACCTCGGTTACACCTCGCAAGCGCAAAGCTGAACGCAAAAAGCGGAAGTTGCTCTCCACATAATTGAAGTGCTCATCCTCGGGCGCATTCGCCAGCGTATCCCTATCCTGATCAAACGAATAAAGCGCACCACCCTCACCCAAATCTTGGAGTATACGACGAGTATGACCTCCTCCTCCAAAGGTGAGATCTGCGTATGTGCCATTGCTCTTAATATCGAGGAGTTCGATAGATTCTTCGAGCAGAACAGGTGTGTGATAAGATGACATAACAGCAATATGAATATATTGCTGCAAAGTTAGCGAATTTAGTTGTAAAGTAAAATGATTTCGCCCACAAAAATTTTCGAGGCGAGTTATTAAAATTTTTAATTAATTACAGAAAGTAACTTTTAAGAGGGATTTGATTAACATTTTTACGCAAAATTCACATTTTAGTAAAAATATATTACGAAAAATTTGGAAATAATAAATTTTGCCGTACCTTTGCAGTACAAATGTGGGGTTCCCCACTTGCTCATTAACCTAACTAACCTAACTACTCGGTGTTCGAAAGTTTCCTAAACTTTCGAACACTATCTTTTTTGTTGGTTGGGATCAAAGATTTTATAACCTATCGACACGCCTATTTTTGAAGGCAGCCACTCGGCCGAGCCATTGAAAGGGTCGGGATATTTAGGCTCTTTTTGGTGGCGAGGAAAGAGGTTTATCTCGCCATTTGCAAGGTAGTCGTTATACCAGCTCCACATACGATCGAAGGCGAAAAAGGCATCTACGACCCAACGCTCCTTGAAGGTGTGCGAGTAGCCGATACCTATACCGACCATCATTCCGAAACCACGACCAAAACCCTGCTCGAAGGTTACCAATTTCTTGTTTTGGAAGAGGTATGGGCGTGACATATCGAACGCCTGCATACCCGCATTTGCACTCACATAGAAGCCTCGTGCCTCACGCTTGATATAGTAGCGATACTCGGTCTGCAAAATTCCGAACAGGGCGTGAATATCGTTACGGTCGCCCCATTTGATAGTTTTGTATGGCGAGAACATCGGGTCAATCGAGATTGACGAGTGTGGTCCAACCACAAATTCGAGTTGCGGATTTATCACACCCACAACGGCATAAAGGGCGTTCAACTTGGCATATATCTGCGCCTGCGAAACGGTCGGTACTACCATCATCGCCACAGCAAGCAGCACCGTGAATATCGTTTTCTTCATCTTTTTATAAGTTTTTATATTGCAAATATATAAAAAAAATAGAGATACCCTTGCGAGTATCTCTATTTTTCCATGAAGTATCTAACCGATTACTTCTTCTTATCGTAGCGCTTTGCGTAACGGCTCATAAACTTATCCACACGACCTGCGGTATCTACCAACTTCATCTTACCGGTGTAGAATGGGTGAGATGTGTTAGAGATTTCCATCTTATACACGGGATAGGTTTCGCCGTTCACCTCGATGGTCTCTTTTGTCGAAACGGCGGACCTGCACAAAAACACATGGTCATTCGACATATCCTTGAATGCCACTAAACGATAGTTTTCTGGATGAATTCCCTTTTTCATCTTCTTGTGTTTTTTATAATTAAGTACTTAATGCGGTGCAAAGGTACGAATAAAATTCAAAATGCAAAATTCCAAATGCAAATTTTTCTATTTTTTGGTGAATTTCACCTATTTATCGTGCCTACTTGGCATTATAGCGAATGGTGTACATATCGTAACCCACCTTGCGAACGCCATCGATTGTGCCGTAGTACGGAGTATCGCAAACATCGGTAAAGCCCACCTGCAAGTTCTCACCATCGAAGCGACCTGTGGCCGCCTGGTCGGAGAACTGATGCCAGTGAGTACCAACAACTTGCGGATGTTCGAGTGCCGAACGAACATAGGCAGCATAGGCCTCACCACGCTCTTTTTGGCTCTCCACACGCACCAACGAGTGGTGGAACATTCCCTCATTCATCACGCCAAAATGGAACTCGCCAATAATCATTGGCTTGTCGATACCCTCGGGCTGGCGATAGTCGGAGATGGTGTAGTTGTACATATTGTGGCTAATAGCATCGCTATACTGCGAGCCTATCATAAGTGCGTGCGGATTGGTCGAACGACCTGCATAGCGACATCCAAGATAGAGCACACCCGGAGCATACTCATCGAACACCTCACGGATATTGCGGAAGTAGCCGTGTATGATAAGGTTGTTAAACTCCACCAAGTCTGCACTCGCCTGCTTTGGCAACGGCTTGTCGTTTACCAGGAGAGACTTCCACGATGCAAACGATGTGCCCCACATCCCATTCAACCTCTCGATTGAGCCATACTTCGCCTTGTAGTGCTTCACCAACTCTCGCTTCACGGCCGCAGTTGCAGGATTCATCGCCGCCTTCTCGGCGAGGTAGCTCTCACCACCCCACTGCAACTCGTTATCCACAAACAGACCGACCAAATATGGATCATTCAACTCCTTTTTGCGAGCTGCGAGCTGTGCTATAAGCTCCTCCTTGAACGACTTGTCGAACGGATCGGAGATCTGCCACCACAAACCACCCGTACCCTCAATCGACGCAGAGTGAATCTCCAAGCGCTCGATATAAGGAGTCTTTGACATCAGGCAGATATCCTTATCCGACGAGTTGGCAATGGTATTCAAGCCCCAACTGCGCAAACGACGATGAGCTCTCTCGCCAAAGAGCGCCAAGTAGTTTTCGCCATACTTACGATAGATATTAGCCGACGAATAGTCGTATGTTTCGCTGTGTCCTCGCTTTGGGTAATAAGGTTTTAGCAAGTCATCGTTGGTGTAGTAGAATTTCTCAAACTCATCACCCTCGGCAGGGAGATTTTCAAAGTAGAACCTACGATTGTCGAGTGGCGTCACAGCCGACGAAGGGGTTACACGCACTACGCCGTGCGACCACCAAAGGCAACCCTCAGGATCGACAAACCACCACTTACCTTCCACCTTTTTGAGATAGAAACGGCCCGTAGCCTCTTGGCGAGGGCCATCTGCCCATCCACCATACTTATTGAACGAAGCAGGAGCAGGATGTGCTGCAAGATCGGCCTCTTCCTTGGCGAGCGCCACCTGCAACTCCTCGTCAGAGTGAATTTTACCCTTCCACTCGTGGTGCTTATACTGACCATATTGGTCGATAAATGGGAAGAACTCGTCGTACGGCATCTTCACAACATCGGGATTCTCCTTGCGACGACCCGGTACAATCTTCAAATTGGATATAACCCAACCCTTCTGCTCCAAAGCGCCGAAGCCCATAACCTTGCCCGCAAAGAGAATCTGCTTTACACGAGTAAGGTCGCCCTCATACGAGGCCATATCAAATGCGTGGGCATAGGGCGTGAAGTGCATATTAATCTCTGTGCCGTAGAGGTTGAGCGCCTGCGCCACATCGGGATGTTCGAGTGGACTAGGGAACGAAAGCTCTACATCTCGCTTCTCGCCAGGCTGAAAGAAATAGACATGACCTACCGACATTGGGCGAGAGGTGCGGCTGCGATAATACTTTGTATTCTCGTGCGAGAATGTAACACAAAGATACATCGGCGCAGGGTCGATATTCTCGACCGTAAAGCGCACACACTTATACTCCGAAAGGTCGTAGTTTCCCTGAATTTCAAATCCCGAGTCGAGCCCGCCCTCGACAGGACAAAACGAAGCCACCCCATCAACGACACTCAACGAGCACCCTTTATATGGCTTAATCTGCTCTACCGGAAGCTCTTCGAGGAGCTTAATTGTCGGCTTGCAATTGCAACCTACAAGTGTAAAAAACACAAAACTTGCCGATAAAGCAAGTTTTGCGCAGTTTAGAATCGCTTTCATATACGAAACAATTAGTCAATCATATCGAAACCTGTATAAGGACGCAAAACCTCAGGAACCTTAATACCCTCAGGGGTCTGATTGTTCTCCAAGAGTGCCGCTACGATACGAGGGAGTGCCAACGACGAGCCATTGAGAGTGTGAGCTAACTTGGTCTTCTTGTCCGAATCCTTGTAACGGAGCTTCAATCGATTAGCCTGGAACGACTCGAAGTTCGATACCGACGAAACCTCCAACCAACGCTTCTGTGCCTCCGAATAGACCTCAAAGTCGTAGGTAAGAGCCGAGGTGAACGACATATCGCCACCGCAAAGGCGCAAAATACGATATGGCAAGCCGAGCGACTTAACCAAGCCCTCAACATGGGCTACCATACCATCGAGAGCCTCGTACGACTGCTCAGGGAGTGCCAATTGCACGATCTCGACCTTGTCAAACTGGTGCAAGCGGTTCAAACCACGCACATCCTTACCATACGAACCTGCCTCACGACGGAAGCAAGGGGTATATGCAGTCATCTTTACAGGGAACTCCTTCTCGTCGAGAATTACATCACGGAAGATATTTGTTACCGGCACCTCTGCTGTTGGCACGAGGTAGAAGTTATCGGCGGTAGCGTGATACATCTGTCCCTCCTTATCAGGCAACTGACCGGTACCGAAGCCCGAAGCCTCGTTTACCATTACCGGAGGCTCAACCTCCTGATAACCTGCTGCGGTGTTGTAGTCGAGGAAGTAGTTGATAAGCGCACGCTGCAAGCGGGCTCCCTTGCCCTTATATACAGGGAAGCCTGCACCTGTAAGTTTTACACCGAGGTCGAAGTCGATAATGTCGTACTTCTTCGCCAACTCCCAGTGTGGAAGTGGATTCTCAGGCAACTCCGAGAAGTTCTCGTCGAGTTTTACAACAAGGTTATCCTCTGCTGTCTTACCCTCAGGAACAATGTCGGCAGGGAAGTTAGGGAGCAGCACAATCTGCGCCTGCAATGCAGCCGAAGCATCCTCGTGCTGTGCAGCAAGTTCAGCCGACTTTGCCTTCAACGCAGCAACCTGCTGCTTGCGCTCCTCGGCTTCCTCACGACGGCCCTGTCCCATCAACATACCAATCTCCTTGGCAGCCTTGTTCTGCTCGGCGAGGCAGTTATCCAACTCCATCTGCAATGCCTTGCGAGCATCATCTAACTCCTCAATCTTTGCGATAATAGGAGCAGCATCTACTCCCTTCTTGGCAAGTTTCTTAATTGCCAACTCCTTATCGCCACGCAATTGTTGTAGTGTAAGCATATACTATATATTCGTTTAATAATTTCTATGGAACGGTATTTCAATCTGCAAATTTACAAAAAAAGTATTAAAATCTACCTAATTATTATATAATAATATCTTGTCGAGTTGCATATTTCGACATTGTCGCCAACCAAACAGCATCGTTGGCGCAACTTTTTGGTTCAACCCACCTCGACCGAAAGCATAAAAAAGAGTTGCCCGACAACTCTGTCGAGCAACCCAACTATAAGATTTGAAGGCACACTATCGAGTACCGAAGATGCGATCGCCCGCATCACCCAATCCCGGAAGGATATAGTTCTTCTCGTTCATACCCTCATCGAGAGCTGCGAGGTAGATATCCACATCCGGATGCTGCTCCTCTACCGCCTTAACACCCTGCGGAGATGCCACCAGACACATCAAACGAATAGAGGTATAACCATCCTCTTTCAAGCGTCTAATCGCATCGCAGGCACTACCACCCGTTGCCAACATCGGGTCGGTAACAATCACCAAGCGTTCCTTGTTTGCCGGCATCTTGTAGTAGTAGAATACAGGCTGACAAGTCTCCTCGTCACGATACATTCCGATGTGTCCCACACGAGCCGACGGAATCAAATCGGTCAAACCATCAACCATACCAAGACCTGCACGGAGAATTGGCGCAATAACAACCTTCTTGCCCGAAATTTTCGGAGCATTCATCTTCATCAGCGGAGTTTCAATCTCCTCGTATGTCAATGGGAAATCACGAGTAATCTCGTAACCCATAAACATAGCAATCTCACGGAGCAACTCTCTGAATTTCATTGTCGAGGTCTCCTTGTTACGCATAATGCTGAGTTTGTGCTGCACCAACGGATGGTCAATAATATGTAACGCCATAATCGTAGTTTTTTTTGGTTTTTCTTTACTGCAAATATAAGGTTTATTTTTCGAAAATAGTTGTAAGTTTTTCAAAAAGATACACTTTTAATCACTTATTTTACATAACTTTGCGTATGTCAAACTAAATTTACCAAACACTTATCACAATGAAACAAACACTTATCACTGCACTTGCCCTGCTTATCTGCATCAGCGCAACTGCTCAACAAGGCTATCAGCCGAGCGAAGAGAACTTGAAGGCTCGACAGGAGTTTGCCGACAGCAAGTTCGGTATTTTCCTCCATTGGGGATTGTACAGTATCTTTGCCCAGGGCGAATGGTACATGAGTAAGGGAGAGCTATCGCATCAGGAGTACAAGAAAGCAGCAGACGCCTTCTACCCTCACCGCTTCAATGCCAAGGAGTGGGTTAAGGCTGTTAAGGATTCGGGAGCAAAGTATATCTGCTTCACAGCTCGCCACCACGACGGCTTCTCGTTGTGGGACACCAAGTATTCGGACTACAACATAGTGGATGCAACCCCTTACGGCAAAGATGTATTAAAAGAGCTCTCTCGTGAGTGTCAGCGCCAGGGTATTAAGTTGCACATCTACTACTCGCACCTCGATTGGACTCGCAGCGACTACTGGCCAAGCAAATCGAGCAACAAAGTAACCGAGAAGGATCACTTCGAGGGCGGTTACGAAAACTACTTCAAGTTTATGAACAATCAGCTTGCGGAGTTGCTTACCAACTACAAGGTTAATGCTTTGTGGTTTGATGGAATGTGGGATCGTCGCAGCGTAAATTGGCGCATCAAGGAGCAGTACGAGCATATCCACTCTGTCCAGCCAAGTTGCCTTATCGGTAACAACCACCACCTCCCTGCTATCGAGGGTGAGGACTTCCAGATTTTCGAGCGTGATCTCCCGGGCGAGAACCTCGCTGGCTACTCTAAGGGACAGACCGTAAGTGGCAAGCTTCCTCTCGAAACCTGCCAGACAATGAACGGAATGTGGGGCTACAAAGTGGCTGACCAAGAGTATAAGAGCACTGAGTATCTCGTGCGTTATCTCCTCAGCATCGCTTGCAAGGGTGCAAACCTCCTCCTCAACATCGGCCCTCAGCCAAATGGCGAACTTCCTGCCGAGGCTCTCGCACGCTTGAAGGAGATGGGCGAGTGGTTGCGCAAGTATGGCGACACCGTCTATGGCACTACTGCAGGCGACATCCAGAAGCAGGATTGGGGCGTAACAACTCGCAAGGGCAACCGCCTCTTCGTACATATCTTCGACCTCAAAGAGAAGGAGTTGCAGTTGCCACTCTCGTGCAAGGTTGTAAAGGCCTTCACATTCGAGGACAAGAAGGATGTTCAGGTTGTAAAGAACGAGAATGGCGTAACCCTCAAACTCAACGCTGTACCGTCAGGAATCGACTATATCGTAGAGTTGATTACCGAGTAAACTCGACCACATAGGCAATAAAAAACTGCTCCGAAATCTCGGAGCAGTTTTTATTTGTTGGCATACAACCTATTACTCGGTTGGAGCCTCTGGGTAGTAACTTGTACCGCTGCTGGTCGAGCCGTTACCACCAAACCAATCCATATTATTGCCATTGCCTACTGCCTCGGTGAGTGTTGTCTCCGCACCGCCCTTCTCGCTGAACACCAATGTTCCTGCACACTCGCTAACATGGTCATCATATACACCGGCAAACGATATATCAACACCTGTATAGTAAGCACAACCTACAACAGGACAATACTTACCCGAAGCGTAGTTGTGGTTATACTCATTGGCGCTATCTGCCGCAACACCATTATAGGTATTACCCGATACGGTGTAGTTCAAAATCTTGTTGGTATACTCACCTGTACCATTGTTTGACTGAGTCTCTGTTCGGCGTGAACGGATGTCACCAATAAACTGATTTACGTGACGACCTGCGATAGTTGTTACAGCACGGGTATACAAAGAGCCACCATTAGTATAAGCGCCCTCTACATACTTGGATTTATCCCAAACATTAGCAACAACATCCTTATTTGGCTGGCCTGTACAGTTGATTGCGGTATTGGTAACCGAGCAGTTTGTAATCTCGGCATAGTGAGCCTCCAAGAAACCAATCAAACCACCACACTCGCCAGCTGTGTACCACCACTGCAAACCTTCAACCACCACATCAATCGAGAAGACAAGGATACTTTTAGAGATAGACTTTACCATTGTGTAGTAGTTAGCAATTTTCGGATCGTAGTTCTCGATTGTAGAGTTGTCCACCGAGCAGTTGTCGATATATACCTGACCACGGCAAGCACCAATCAAACCACCAACCTTGCAGACTCCACGCACCTTACTACTCTTCACGTGCACATTCGACACATGGTAGTCGCTATAACCATTTGCAGCACTGCTATCGGCACTACGCCACGAACGAGACACGAGCACACCTGCGTATGCATTACCTGCGATACCATCATTTGTATCTCCATAAGCAGGAGCAGGTACGGTTGCATCGTGGTTACAAGTAATATCGGCACCCACGAAGGTCAAATCCTTGTGTACCGACCAACTGTTTGCATAGTTGATAAACGCCACACCCATCTGACCGTGCGAGCTGTGCGAAAAGTGTGTACCAACGACCTTCAAGTTGTGAAGCTCGTGATTCTCACCATCGAGATTGATAACATACTCGATTGGAGTAAACAAGTGACCACCCATATCCACATTGGTCTTGAATACCAACGCCTTTGTTATCGCATACTTCTGTGCCTGAGCCGAAGCCAAGTCGTATGGCGACTGAACAAGGTAACGAGTTACACCGTCAACACTCTCGGTAATCATCGAAACTGAACGGATACCGTCCCACTTTGCATAGAAGCGGTTACCCTCGTAGTAAACCTCGCCACGGCAATAACGCTCACCTCCGAGGAGGTTATCCGAATCTGCCGACAATGCAGTCTGGCAGAAGTCTGCACGATGTGCATCGCAGTATGTCAAGAGAGCCTTCTCGGCGTGTTTTGCACCCTGATCGTACAACGCCACGAGTTGAGCATTTCTTCCGTCGCAATTCACGAAGTACAACTTCTCGTCACCATTGTATCCGCCCAACTGACCAACCATCTTGCCGTAAAAGTAGTTATTAGCCTCCATATACGACTGAACGGTTGTCGAGGTGGTACAATTTGTAAATGTTGCTGTGCTGGTAGTTGCACCATCGCCATTCTTAGCGAAGCAACCAACCAAGCCACCTGCCAAGCCCGACTTGCCCGACACATACGATGTTGCAACAACACCGCCATTAGCGGTTACACCCGAGATATTGAATGTACCCGAGTGGAGTGCACCTGCCACCAAACCAATCTTACGAGGAGCCACAACCGAGCAGTTGTGGAATGTTACATTGCTAACGGTCAAGCCCTCCGAAGCCATACCTACCAAGATAGCAGCACCTGTCTGTAAGTTGCTCTCCACCGAGCAGTCGGTGAGTGTAAGGTCGTGGATATTGAGGTTGTTGGCATCACCAAAGATTGACGAAGCATCAGCTCCCATATTTACACCTGTGATGGTCTTGTTGTTACCATCCACCTCAGTGCCGGCATAGAGCTTCATTGCAGGCAATTCGAGAAGCGACAACGCCTCCATATCGATATCCCTGCCCACCTTTATTTTGCTGTACTGCTTACCATTCAACTCAGGCTTGTTATGGCACAACCATACCAACTGACGAGCGTCGTTGATTACGAGGTAGTCGCCGTCGATAGCGGGAACTTTCATATACGAAGAGCTATCTACCACCAGCTCATCATCCTCGATTTCGAGAGGAGTAAGTGTGCAAACCGTACCCCTCTTGTAGGTTGCAGTACCGAAATTTCTCACAACGCCCGGCTTTATGCCTGATGTACCTGCGGTATTGAAGCGAGCGCTCATCATACCGCCATCAGTTGCGTGCAATGTAACCGAACAGAGGCCGTAACTACCCTTCGGTAACACCACATAGAACGACTCTGCATCGGTAGTCGAGAGTTTCAATCCCTCGCCAAACGAGTACTCCAAAGTCGAAGTTGCGCCCTCGGCAGGGGTGAGTGTACCGGTTGCAAAATCCAATGCAAACTCACCTGCGATAACACCCTCACCGGCCTTTACAACAACCTTCGAGAGCGTTGTATCGTCGTTTGAAGCCTTGAAGTTGAAGCGCAAAACACCGCTGAGGTGGTTCAATTTAAGGGCATCGCCCGCCTGTGTAGTTGCATACATCGGAGTAGTTCCGCTCTCGAATGTACCCTTCACATAGTTCTGCTGTGCAGCAAATACGACAGTATTGTCTGCCGATGCCGGATAGAGAATGTTGTACGGATACTGCAACGAGGTCTTTACAAACTGGAACTGCGCCGAGCTCTTATCCTCCGAGTTGATCAATGCCTCCTCCGAGATGTAGCCGTTAACCGAGATTTTGTCGCCCTCGCTCCAATACATCGGATAGTTGTTCGAATTGTCTTTCTCGCCGAGAGCCACCTTAGTCTTTGCGATGTTCAAGGTCAAAACTGTCACATCCGAAGAGTTGTTTACCTCCTCAGGGACCAAATCAGTAACACAGCCTACAAGCACAACTGCAAGGGCTGCAATAATTAGGGATAGAATCTTTTTCATCTGATTTTAAGTTAATTTGCCACAAAGTTAGTTAAATAAACCGAAAACGGAAAGCGAAAAGCGGAAAACTTTCTCAATTTTAACTATCTTTGCGCTATAAAACAGAGCACTATGCGAAAATTAGAGTTACTTGCTCCTGCAAAAGACTACGCCTCGGCGATCGATGCCATCGACTGCGGAGCCGATGCGGTATATATCGGAGCGGGTAAGTTTGGTGCTCGCTATGCCGCCACAAACTCCATCGAAGATATTGCTCGTGTTGCGGAGTATGCCCATCGCTACGGCGCAAAGGTCTATGCCACACTCAACACCCTGCTCTTCGACGACGAGTTGGAGGAGGCTCGCAAGCAGGCTCTCGCATTGATTGAAGCGGGCGTCGATGCACTTATCGTGCAGGATATGGCCTACTGCCGTATGAATTTGCCGATTGAGTTGCACGCCTCAACGCAGACCAACTGCGTAACACTAGAGAAGGTAAAATTCTTCGAGGAGATAGGCTTCAAGCGAGCAATTTTGGAGCGCTCGCTCTCGAAGGAGCAAATCTGCAATATCCGCAAGGCTACCTCCATAGAGTTGGAGGCCTTCGTACACGGAGCAATCTGCGTGTCGCAGAGTGGTCGTTGTTTCTTCTCTCGCTCGACCTCGGAGCGTAGCGGCAATCGTGGCGAATGTAGCCAACCTTGCCGCTTGGAGTACGACCTCTGTAACGACAAGGGCGAAGTTATAATCAAAAGTAAGCATCTTCTTTCGGTGCGAGATCTCGACCTCTCGGCCCGCCTTGGCGAGTTGATTGATGCAGGTATCTGCTCATTCAAAATCGAGGGACGATTGAAAGACCGCACCTATGTACGCAATATCGTAAGCCTCTCCCGCCGACTTCTCGACGCCGAGATAGCCAAGCGCAACGATGTGGAGCGCAGTTCGGTAGGTCGTAGCACAATCGAGTTCGAACCTAATGCCGCACGCACCTTTACTCGTGGCGCAGGAGAGTACTTCTTCGACGGAAAGCGCCGAGGCGTCGCTTCATTCGACACCCCGAAGGCTATGGGCGAGAAGATTGGGAAAATTATCAAGGCCGACCGCCGAGGCATCGTACTCGACCGCAAGCACGACCTCGCAACGGGCGACGGAGTATGCTTTATATCGAATGGTGCATTGATAGGTACAAATGTCGTGGGTGCAGAGGGTGAGCAAGTTCAACTCAACCGCTACGACGGCGTGGCTGTGGGTGTGGAGTTGTATCGCAACTACAATCGCCTATTCTCGCAAGCTGTCGAGCGTAGCCGTGTAAAACGCACAATATCAGCAGATCTTCTCTTGCAGTTCAGCGAGAATAATATAACCCTCACCGCCACCGACGAGAATGGTATTTCGGCCACTGCAACCATTGCTCAACCGAGCGAAGAGGCTCGTGATAAGGTAAAGGGAGAGGAGGCTTTGCGCCGACAGTTGATGCGCTCGGGCGACACCATATTCGAGGTGCGAAATATCGAGTTTTCGGAGGTACGATTTGCTCCGATGTCGGCAATTGGAACACTCCGTCGTGAGGTGTTTGAACTACTCGAAAAGGAGCGACTTGCAGAGTTCTCGGCTCGTAAACAAGAGCTATCTACCGAAAAGCGATGTGCAAAATATCCCGTTTCGACACTCTCGCCGCAGGATAATGTAACCAATCGCCTTGCGAGAGAGTTTTATGCAGACCACGGCGTAGTGGAGATTGCCGAGGGGTTGGACTGCCAAACAACGACTGCGGGCGAGCAAGTGGTTATCTCGGACTACTGCAGCCGCCGAGAGATTGGCGAGTGCCTACTCGAAAAACCTCGCTTGCGTGGCGACCTCTACCTTGTGCGAGGTACGAAAAAGTATCGCCTTTGCTTCGATTGCAAGGCGTGCCAGATGAAAGTGATAGATACACCACTTTCAAATTGAGAATTGAGAATTGAGGATTAAAAAAAGATAATGGCTAAAAGCCAATAAAAAGGGATTTACCTTAATACCCAATCAACAAGTCCCAACTGATTTATACTCCTAATTGCGGTAGCGATAATGGAGAGAGACGGTAGATCGAAATTGTCTTGCCTATATATCTCAACTCTTTCGACTTCTCGGCTTGGTAGCTCTACCTTTAATTCTATTGTGGGAGGGGGTGCAGAAAAGTTATAAATGATAGATATTAGCTTGCCTCCATTTACGATTAGAGGTGCTATTTCACCTTTGGAATTTAGAAATAGATAGTATCGACACGATGCGTCGGTATGGCATTTGGCGAAGAATAGAATATGTTCGGAGCTATGGTGTAGCATCTCGAAAGTCGGCTTCATCTCTGTTGCTCCATTTGTATAGACAGCGTAGAACATCGTAGCCTAAATTTTTCATCTCCACCAACACCCAATAGAGAAACATAAAAAAGAAAGCGTGGTGCTGAAAACTTATTTTAGTAAATGAGGTTGTAGGAGACCCAGATAAATAAAACAAGCAACAACTCCACGCCATACCAAGCGGTATGACGCAGCAAGAAGTCTGCCTATTCTCTTTTATCTTTTGAAACTTCCTACATTTCATTTACGAGAATAAACTTACACTTTCTGCGTAGTTATGTCTGCAATCAAAGCAATTGCGATTACAAATGTAGAAATTTATTTCCGATTGAGCAAAAAAATCTCTCGTCTCTCGTCTCTCGTCTTTCGTCTTTTTATTATCTTTGTCGCAGAAAAAAGAGAGCTAATAGCTAATAGCCAAAAGCTAAAAGCTAAAAGCCAACAAAAAAAGTATGAACTTAACACCAAACTTTAAGGATTACGAGCTTATCGACTCGGGTGAGGGCGAGAAGTTGGAGCGTTTTGGCGCTTACACCCTCCGCCGACCAGAGCCGCAAGCGGTATGGCGCAAGTCGCTCGATGAGCGTGAGTGGCAACGACTCGCCGACGCATCGTTCCTCCGTACCGACCGTAGCGAGGAGCGTGGCGAGTGGCGACACAAACCACAGATGAGAGATCGCTGGAATATCCGCTACGACTATAAGGATATGCATCTCACGATGCGCCTTGCCTGCACCGCATTTAAGCACATCGGCATCTTCCCTGAGCAGGCGGCAAATTGGAACTTTATCTACGACACTTGTCGTGAGAAGGCCGAAAGCAAGAGTGCAAAACCAGAGGTTTTGAACCTGTTTGCCTATACGGGCGGTGCAACCCTCGCAGCATCAGCCTCTGGTGCGGATGTTACCCATGTGGACTCTGTGAAGCAGGTGGTAACTTGGTCAAGAGAGAATATGGAGTCGAGCAAACTCGACGGTATTCGCTGGATTGTTGAAGATGCACTGAAATTTGTTCAGCGTGAGGTACGCCGTGGCAACCGCTACGACGGAATTATTCTCGACCCACCGGCATACGGTCGTGGCGCAAATGGCGAAAAGTGGGTGTTGGAGCAGAATATCGCCGAGATGTTGGAGGCGTGTGCTGAGTTGCTCGCCGACGACGGCTTCTTGGTGTTGAATTTGTACTCTATGGGGCTCTCTTCGACCATCGCACGCACACTTGTGCATCAGATGTTCGGCTCACCTGAAAAGGAGGAGTTCGGCGAGTTATACTTCACCGACCGTGCCGGCAAGGAGTTGCCATTCGGAACATTCTATCGTATGAAGAGATAGCCATCTCAAAAAATTAAGAATTAAAACTTCATCCAATATGATTTCATCAATTTTGATATTCGGTTTACTATCGGGCGGATTGTTGCTCGATGTGTTGGTCGGACTCCTTGGTAGCCGCAGAAATATCGGCTTCGGCTGGGCATTTATCCTCTCGGTATTGCTCACACCGATTATCGGAGTTATCTTCGTGCTGCTCTCTGACCCTCTGCCACAAGGTTCCGAGCCAAAATATGGCTGCTTGGGCTACTCGTTCGGATGCCTCGGCACAATACTCCTCGTCGCAATCTGTGCCACTGCACTCTTCGTTGCCGCATCGCTAATTTTGGCTATTTTGTAATTACCGCTAAATTCGCTATCTTTGCGCTGTGAAACAGGTGATAAGGTATAGGAAAATTGCTTCGTATCTGCTCGCTGCGCTGATGGTTTTGGCGGTATCGAGCAGAGTGTGGCTCACTCATGATAGAGGCTATTATGAGAGTTACCTCCATACCGCACACCCATCCGAAGAGGCCGGTGCCTGGGTATCGTGTAACTGTCCTATCTGCCACGCCGAGGACTTCCTATCTATCGAAGCCGAGTACTTCGAGTACAACCCTGTCATAACAACTCTGCTCTGCGAGTTCGGAATTGCTCCAACCGCAGCAGCAAATCGCATAGTTACCACATCTTCGCTTCGTGGGCCTCCCTGTTTATCGTAAAACAATATAGCATCTGCACATAACAGTGCAATATTTATATTTATTTTATCGATAAACAATAACTTTAAATGAAAAAACTTACAACAATCATACTTGTTGCGCTCGTAATGTGCGCAACAGCAACAGCGCAACACTACCACGCACACAAGATTCACCACAAGAACGGCCACAGCCACTCGGCCGATGACAAGTGCGAGGCAACAATCCACGGACACATCACAGACTCCCGCACAAAGGAGCATATACCATATATTACTATATCGATTGACGGCACAACCGTCGGCACTACAACCGATGCAACGGGCCACTACACCCTCTACCATGTGCCTGTGGGCAAGTTCAAGGTAACGGTATCGGGTATCGGCTACGCCAACCAGACCAAGGAGGTGGAGATTGAGTGTGGTGATGATATCCTACTCAACTTCGAGACTACCGAGGAGCAGATATCGGTTGATGCTATCGTTGTATCGGCAAACCGTAACGCCACAAAGCGCAGCGAGGCTCCAACGCTCGTAAATATCGTAGATTCCGATCTCCTGAATAAGGTTTCGGCTCCGACATTGGCAGAGGGACTTTCGTTCCAGCCAGGCGTGCGTGTCGAAAACTCGTGTCAGAACTGCGGCTTTGCGCAGGTACGCATCAATGGCTTGTCGGGTCAATACTCACAGATTCTTATCAACTCTCGCCCCGTATTCTCGGCATTGGCAGGAGTTTACGGTTTGGAGCATATCCCTGCAAATATGGTAGAGCGCATCGAGGTTGTTCGTGGTGGCGGTTCAGCACTCTTCGGCTCTTCGGCTATCGGTGGAACAATCAACATTATCACCAAGGAGCCATTGCGCAACTCGGGCGAGTTGGCTCACTCGATTACCTCAATCGGTTTGACAGGCGCTCTCGATAACAACACCACTTTGAATGCTTCGCTCGTAACCGATGACCGCAAGGCAGGCCTAACACTCTATGGTCAGAGCCGTATTCGTGATGCATACGACCACGATAACGACGGTTTTGTAGAGATTCCAACTATCAAATCACAGACTATCGGTACTCAGGCATACATCAAGACCAGCGCATATAGCAAACTCACTCTCGACTACCATGTAACAAACGAGTATCGTCGTGGTGGCGACCGTCTTGACCTCCCTCCACACGAGGCTTTGATTGCCGAAACTACCGACCATCTTATCAATAGCGGAGGTCTTTCGTCCGAGGGCACTTCGAGCGACTCACGCCACCGATACAGCATCTTTGCATCGGCTCAGGCTACAAATCGTGAGAGCTACTATGGCGCAGGCAAGGACCCTAACGCTTACGGCAAGACAGACGGCGTAACCGCAGTTACCGGTGCGCAGTACCTATTCCGCACACGCATTTTCGAACTCACAACCGGCGTGGAGTACAACTACGACTACCTCTTCGACAACCCTGTGGGCTATGTAAATATGGGTTACACCTCAATGCAGACCAAGCAGCACATCCACAATGTAAGCGTCTTGGCACAGGGCGAGTTCAAGTTCGACAAGTGGGGCTTCCTCGTAGGTGGCCGTTTGGATAACTGGTATAGCGCCACTGCAAAGAAGTTCTTGTGCATCCCTTCACCTCGTATAACTTTGCGCTACAACCCTACTCACAATATCAACCTCCGTGCAACATACGGCTCGGGCTTCCGTGCTCCGCAGGCATTTGATGAGGATTTACACATTCTTATCGTAGGTGGCGAGCGTACCCGTATCCGCTTGGCTGAGGATTTGCGTGAGGAGCGTTCGCACTCATTCACCTTATCAGCAGATATGTATAAGGCCTTCGGTCGTGTGCAGACTAACCTCCTCGTCGAGGGCTTCTACACAATGCTCAATGGTGTATTTGCATTGCGTGAAACAGGTGTCGTGGGCGAGGATAACGCAACCATCTACGAGCGCTACAACGGCTCGGGTGCAACCGTTATGGGCTTGAATGTAGAGGGTAAGGTGGCTTATGCACCTTGGGTAGAGGCTTCGGCTGGTGTAACCTTGCAGCGCAACCGCTACACCTCACCTGAGAAGTGGAGCGAAACAGCAGAGCCTGCGGTGAATATGTTCCGCTCGCCAAATGTGTATGGTTACTTCACCATATCGACACAGCCACTCAAAAACTTCAAGATTGACCTCTCGGGTAACTATATGGGCAGAATGTATGTAGAGCACTTCGCCGGTGGTATGTTGCCTGATGACTCGACACTCAACGAGGATCGCATCGAGCGTACAAACCCATTCTTCGACCTCGGCTTGAAGTTCTCGTACGACTTCAAGATTTGGAAGACTATCGGCTTGCAGGTAAACGCAGGCGTGCGCAATATCCTCAATTCGTATCAGAATGACTTCGATCGTGGAGCAAATCGTGATTCAGGCTATATCTACGGTCCATCACTCCCACGCTCGGTATTTGTAGGTGCAAAACTCTCCTTCTAAATTGAAGGAGAGTCTGCACAAACAGATATCATAAGTAGAGAAAATAGTAATGGCGAGATTCGTAAGATTCTCGCCATTTACTATTTGTGATTTTGAGTAATTGTTATGCCAAAGGCTTAACACTTACATAAGAGCGGTTGTCACGCTTCTTTGTGAAAACAACTGTACCATCAACCAATGCGAAGAGGGTGTGATCCTTACCCATACCTACATTCTCACCTGCGTTGTGAACAGTACCACGCTGACGAACGATGATGTTGCCTGCCTTAGCAAACTGACCACCGAAA
>JAZONG010000073.1:0-19795 GCA_045654385.1 Alistipes sp. | reverse complement strand
GACTGCCGTGAGGGTATCTGCGGTATGTGTTCGTTGCACATCGATGGCCACGCACACGGTCCATCGCAGGCAGTAACTACTTGCCAGATCTATATGCGTCAGTTCAAGGATGGTGCTACTATCACCGTTGAGCCTTGGCGTTCGGCAGCATTCCCTGTAATCAAGGACCTCGTTGTAAACCGTTCGGCTTACGACCAGATTTTGCAGGCAGGCGGCTTTATCTCGGTACGCACTAACTCTGTACCTGATGGTAACGCTATTCCAATTCCAAAGGCAGATGCTGACGAGTCTATGGACGCAGCAGCTTGCGTAGGTTGTGGTGCTTGTGCTGCAACTTGTAAGAATGGTTCGGCAATGCTCTTCGTAGCTGCTCGTGTATCTTCGCTTGCGAAGTTGCCACAGGGTAGAGTAGAGGGCGCACGCCGTGCGAAGGCTATGGTTGCAAAGATGGATGAGCTCGGCTTCGGTAACTGTACTAACACAGGTGCTTGCCAGGCAGAGTGTCCAAAGCAGATTAGCATTGCTCACATCGCTCGCTTGAACCGTGAGTTCTTGGCAGCGAAGTTGGAGGACTAATACAAAAATAGTCTAACGAGGTAATTTTTGCGTTACGCTTCGGTCGTTGAGTGCCTCACATACGCCAAGTATGCTGCAGACTCAACGCCTTGCAAGCCTTAAAATTCCTCTCGTTATACAATTTTTGAGACTTATAAAGATGAGGGGGTGTTCCAATAATAAGAATACCCCCTTTTTCAAAAAAAATAATTCTGCATTCTGCATCTTTAATTTTGCATTTTGCTATATGCGCCGTATTCTAACCCTCTGTATTGTACTCTTCTCCTGCTTTGTGGCGTGGGGACAGGGTGCTGTGGTTAGTGGACGCTTTTTTGATGCCGAATCCAAAGAGGGAGTTGTGGGGGCTGTTATCGAAATCACCTCACCTAAGGACTCGCTTTTTAGAAGGCATTATACCTCCGGTCACGGAGGTTACTTCAAGACTCCTCCACTTCCTCGTGGAGAGTATAAACTCACCTCTACATTTATCGGATATAAGGACTACGAGCGCACTTTCAAGGTCGATGCCCTACCTCTCTCCCTTGGAAATATGGTGATGATGCAGGCGGCTATAAATGTGGGTGTTGTGGTCAAGGAGGTGGTTGTTCCTCGTGCCCAGATTGTGGGCGATACATTGCGCTACTCGGCTTCGCAGTTTAAGGTTACTGTAGATGCCGAACTCGAAACATTGTTGCGTAAATTGCCTGGTATATCGATTAATAATGGTCGTATCGAGGCGCAAGGAGAGGTTGTTAAGCAGATTTATGTCGATAATAAGGAGTTCTTTGGCGGAAATGTTCAGCAGGTGTTGCAGAGTATTCCCGCACAGGCTGTCGAGAGCATCGAGGTCTATAACCGATTGAGCGAGGCGTCGCAAATTACGGGCGTGGATGATGGCGATGGAGGCAAGGTTATAAATATCGTAACCAAGGGCTCACTCTCCCATAGCGAGTTCGGAAAGATGCACGCTGCGGGTGGTGTAGGTAACGACAGAATGCCGTCGCCAAAGTGCAATGGCGACTATTCAAATCTGCTGAAAGGTCGCTACTCGGTGGGTGGTTCGCTGAATATCTTTCGAGAAGATACCCGAATCACCATTATGGCGTTGGCGAACAATCTCAATAAACAGAATCTTTCGGATGAGGGTATCTCGATGTCGGGTTCGACAAATCGCACGAACGCCTCTTCGTCATTCTCGGTAAATCGTCAGTCGGGCATCGCCTCGGCCGAGATCTTTGCGATGAACTACTCGGATAGATGGGGTAGGCGCAAGAGAGCGAAGTTCGATGGAAATATCTTCTTCAATCACAATAATGCCAAAAATCAATTTACGACGGACCGCTGGTATAATGCACCGTCCAAGATAGATACCATACACTACGACCAGTTTGCAAATCCGAATAACCTCACATTCCGCTTCCGAGGTCGCTTGGAGTGGAAGGTGGCGAAGCGTCAGCGATTGTATCTTACTCCGACATATAATCACACCAATAACTTTTCGATAAATCGCCAGGATACGACCTCGATGCGATTGCCTGGCTCGGAGTCGGGCTTACGATACTATCCGAGCTACAACGAGGGCCGTTCAATCTCGCATAGTGCAGGCCTATATAGCCAATACTCCTATAAATTCTTGAAGCAGGGGCGTTCGCTTCTTGTTGTGGCTCATATATCCCATAGCGATAACGATGGTTGGCGCAATTATAGCTCCTACTCGGGAACGCAGAAGATTGATGCTTTGCGAAAATACACCTTCTCGCATAATGACACCCATCATACCACCTCTACATTCCGTATACAACCGACCTACCGAGAGCGACTTGGCCGATATGTTACACTCAATCTCTCCTACAACTTCCAGTATCAGATGCGAGATAGAGATGTGCTGAACTACACTACGGATAAGACCTTTGAAATTTTTGAGGAGAAGTTAAAACCAAAGAGTTCCTCTTCGTATAAGGGTGTAACCTACTTCCACGAGGCGAGTGCGGGTATGCGATATGGTAAGGGCAGAAATTGGCTATCGCTCAATTTGCGATATAGAAATACTACGCTCGAAACGACCAATTTGTGGGATAACAAGGTTATTAAACGCACCTTTGGTAACTTCCTCGACAACTTCCTCTACAACGCTACGCTGAATATCGCAGCCAATCGTAAACATAGTTTGCGAATGGCGCTTAACTCCTCGATGCGAGTGCCGGGAATATGGAATTTGAACGATATGTATAATGTGAATAACACCTCCTACATATCGGTCGGAAATCCCGATTTGGTACCTTCTCGTGAGCATAACTTCTTTGTGCGTTACACCAATGTATCATCACGATATGGTACTACATTTATGGTAATGGCAAAGGCGGTACATATAGAGAACTATGTCGGTACAAAAATTATCTATTCGCCCGAAACATTTGTGATTGATGGCACAAAATATACTCCGATACAGCTCTCGCAGCAGGTTAATCTCGACGGCTATTGGTCGTATGAGGCTCGCACCTCGTTGGGTGTGCCGTTGAAGCATCTTCGCTCGAATTTGAATTTGGTGCTCGGAGGTACCTACTCCGATATTCCGATGGAACTTATCGATGCCGAGCATTTGAAGGCAAATAGAATTCCGGTTATTGACGAGAATGGTAAATTCTCGGTGCGAGGCGATAGGGTGCTGATGCACAACACAAACGCCTATGCGCAGGTTACTCTCGGCAGTAATATCTCCGAGAATATCGATTTTACGGTTACTTGGCGAGGTTCTTACAGTTACAATAACTCCTCGTTGGCAGTTATCAATAATCAGTACTTTATGCACTATGCTCGTGCAAATATAAAGGCGGTATTGCCATTGGGCTTCACGCTCACCTCGTCGGTCAATTTCACCCACTTTATAGGCTTTACCAACCACTTTAACGACCACTTTACACTCTGGAATATATCGGTCGGAAAGAAGGTTCTGAATGGCCTTGGCGAGGTGGAGCTGTGTGTTGATGATGTGCTAAATCAGAACACTTCGTTGGGCCGCTATGTTTGGGCTAATTATTCGCAGTTGCGCTATAACTCGGTGCTTGGTCGTACCTATCTCGCACGATTTACCTACAACTTGCGTAATCTCGGTAGCTTCAAACGCCGAATGAAGACAATCGATGTTCCGTACGATCCGCTCGGAGATGTACAATCGAAACTTGACGCATTGAGATTCTAACTCCGTGCCGAACCTAAAAAAAAAGGTTGCTCAACTGATGTTGGACAACCCCTCTTCTCTATTTCAACCACTCCGAAACCGATGCGTCGGATGGCATTCGCAAGTCGCCTCGTGGCGATAGCGATACCGTAACAACTTTTGGACCGTCAGGCGCTGCCGAGCGCTTGAACTGCTGCGAGAAGAAGCGACGGAGGAAGACCTGCAACCAATGTTTTATCTCCTCGGCGGTGTACTCGCCCTTGAAGGCACGACACGCCAAATACTCAATCTTTGCAGGCGAGAAGCCCTTGCGCAAGAAGTTGTAGATAAAGAAGTCGTGCAAGGCGTATGGACCAACCAAATCCTCGGTCTTTTGAGCGATATTTCCCTCGCTGTCGGCAGGCAAAAGTTCCGGGCTGACAGGAGTATCTACAATATCTTTCAAAGTTGCACAAACTCTCTCGTTCTTGTCGTTCTCGGCACACCACTCAACAATTTTGCGTACCAAGGTCTTTGGAATTGAGCAGTTAGGGTTGTACATCGACATCGAGTCGCCATTGTAGGTCGCCCAGCCGAGTGCCGCCTCGCTCAAATCGCCCGTACCGATAACGATGCCGTTCTCCTTGTTCGCCAAGTCCATAAGTATCTGTGTGCGCTCACGAGCCTGCGAGTTCTCGTATGCGGCACCTCGCTCGTTAGGGTTGAGTCCTATGTCCTCGAAGTGCTGCTCACAAGCCTTGCGGATAGATATCTCTCGTGTCGAGATGCCCAACTCCTTCATCAGAGTCAGGGCATTCTGATAGGTGCGGTCGGTAGTGCCGAAGCCCGGCATTGTAACGCCGATTATGCCCTTGCGGTCGAGGCCGAGCATATCGAATGTTGCGGCTGTAACCAACAATGCCAAGGTCGAGTCCAAACCACCCGAAATGCCGAGTACAACGCTCTTGCAACCAATGTGCGAGAGTCGCTGTGCAAGTCCAGAGCACTGAATTGTAAAGGCCTCCTTGCAACCCTCGCTCAAATCCTCAGGGATAAATGGAGTAGGGTTAATCTCACGCTCCAACTCGCTCTTTGGTTGCGCAATATCAATCTTTATAACATCGAAACGGTTATCGAGATTGATGAACGATGTGTGGCGGCGACGCTCGTTGAAGATGTGCTCCACATCGATGTCGGCAACGGTCAATCTTGCATCACGCACAAATCGCTCACGAGCGGCTACGATTTTGCCATTCTCGGCAATAATGCCATTGCCCGTAAATACGAGGTCGGTCGAAGACTCTCCTACGCCTGCCGAGGCGTAGATATAGCCACACAATGCACGAGCCGACTGCTGCTTAACGAGTGAACGCAGGTAGGTGTGCTTGCCCAAAATCTCTGGCGTAGCCGACTGATTGAAGATGAGTGTAGCGCCCGCCAATGCCATATCTGATGACGGTGGCGCAGGAACCCATAAATCCTCACAAATCTCCACTCCGAAGCGTGTCCCGTGTACCTCAAACAATAGGTCTGTGCCGAAGCGCACTCGCTGACCGCAGATTGTAATCTCGGCGTTGCGAATATCTCTGCCCTCGGTGAACCAACGGCTCTCGTAGAACTCCGAGTAGTTCGGGATATAACTCTTTGGTACGATACCGCATATTTTACCGTTAGCAATCACTACGGCGCAGTTGTAAAGGTTATTCTTGTAGTAGATTGGCATTCCCACAATCGAAACAATCTCTCGTGGGGTGGCCAGGAGTTGCTCCAAGGCCTCATCGCCCGCCTCGATAATTCTCGACTGCAAAAACAGGTCGCCACAAGTGTAACCCGTGAGTGATAACTCCGGGAATACTACTACGCTGACACCTCGCTTCATCGCCTCGACGGTCATCTCGTCTATCGACTTTGCGTTGGCGTGGCAATCGGCAATTTTAACCAAAGGTGTAGCCGCTGCAACCTTTACGAAACCAAATCTTTTGTTCATATCTCTTTGTTTGAAAATCGTTCTGATTGGTAAATTTTGCACTGCTCTTCGGATAACGAAATGCTCACATAGGTCTACTATGCTGCGCTTTCGTTCCCTTGTTTAGCACAAAATTTCCTCAATCATCGACGATTTTAGGTAAGTGGAATCTATTTTTAATTTAGCCTATTTTGCCCACAACTTGCAGAGGTTGATAATCACCTTCACAGCCTTCTCCATCGAGTTCAAAGAGCAGTACTCGAACTTGCCGTGGAAGTTCATACCGCCAGCGAAGATGTTCGGACAAGGCAAGCCCATAAACGAGAGGCGTGCACCATCTGTACCGCCACGAATTGGGCGTACGACAGGTGTTACATCTGCCTCGTACATCGCCTCCTTTGCCAACTCGATAACCTGCGGATGTGGCTCCACCTGCTTGCGCATATTGTAGTACTGATCCTTGATTGTAAGGGTGAGCGCACCTCCATACTTCTTGTTGAGCATACCTACGATGTCCCACATCCATACCTTCTTAGCCTCGAACTTCTCGAAGTCGTGATCACGAATGATGTACGACACCTGCGCCTCCTCGACTGTACCGTTGAAGCCTACGCAGTGGTAGAAACCTTCGTAACCCTCGGTGTACTCAGGGCGCTGGGTTGCAGGAATCATCGAGTTCAACTCGCAAGCGACCTCGATGGCGTTAATCATCTTATTCTTGGCGTATCCGGGGTGTACATTGCGACCCTGAATAGCGATTTTAGCCGATGCGGCATTGAAGTTCTCGTACTCCAATTCTCCCTCGTAACCACCATCCATTGTGTAGGCGAAGTCTGCACCAAAGGCCTTCACATCGAAGAAATCTACGCCACGGCCAATCTCCTCGTCGGGAGTGAAGCCGATGCGAATTTTGCCGTGCTCGATTTCAGGGTGTGCCATAAGGTACTCGGCTGCGGTCATAATCTCCGCAATACCCGCCTTATCATCTGCTCCGAGCAGGGTTGTACCGTCGGTGTGAATGAGGGTGTGGCCTACAAAACGGCTCAACTCCGGGAACTCCGCTACCTTCATCGTAAGCGACGGGTTGAGGATAATATCCTTGCCGTCGTACTCCTCGATGATGCGAGTGCGCACATTTGCACCACTCATATCAGGTGATGTATCCACGTGGGCGAGGAAACCGATTACGGGAGCATTCTCCTTGCCCTTTGAGGCAGGAATTGTACCCATAGCATAGCCATACTTGTCGATTGTTACATCCTCCAAGCCAAGCGCTTTCATCTCCTCAACCAAGAGATTTAACAAGTCCCACTCTTTGGCCGATGAAGGAAAGGTCTCGCTATTCTCGTCGCTCTGCGTGTCGATAGCGACATATTTCAAAAATCTCTCTTTTAACTCCACGATAACTCTCTTTTGGGGGTTTTGGACTTCTCTTCTTACAATGTAATCTTTGCAACACGATTTGCGTGGCGACCACCCTCAAACTCGGTAGTAAGCCACTTGTCGAGAATTGCCACAGCCTCATCGTTCGAGATGAAACGAGCAGGCAAAACCAATACATTGCTATCGTTGTGTAAGCGTGTGAGTTCTGCAATTTCCGGCAACCAAACGAGCGAAGCACGAACCTTTGCGTGCTTGTTCAAGGTGATTGCCATACCCTCACCCGAGCCACAGATACCGACTGCTCGTGGGAACTCGCCTTTTTCGAGTGCCTCAGCCATAGGGTGGGCGTAATCAGGGTAGTCGCAACTCTCTGCCGAATTACAACCAAAGTCAAAAACCTCGAAGCCCTTTGCCGAGAGGTAACCTGTCAAAAACTCCTTCAAGTCGTAGCCTGCGTGGTCGCAAGCGATGCCAATTTTGTTCATATTATTTGTTGTTTTAATTGATTTGTCCCATTAAGTACCACAAATATACAAATATATTTGTATTTTTGTGGCGCAATGAGGATATTTTTAATAATTATAGGCTGCATATCGTTCGGATTGGGTGTCGCCGGCATCTTTTTGCCGATGCTACCAACTACTCCGTTTCTGCTTCTGTCGGCTGCGGCGTGGGTTAAGGCCTCGCCAAAGTTGTACGAATGGTTGATCAATCATAAGGTTTTTGGAGAGTATATACGCAACTACCACGAACATCGTGCCATCCCTCTTCGTGTGAAAATTGTATCGGTGTCGCTCGTGTGGCTCACGATAGGGTACTGCATCTTTGCGGTGGTGGATGAGTGGTGGTGGGCACAACTGCTTATGGCACTCCTCGCCATAGCCATTTCGTGGCATATCCTATCGTTCAAGACACTAAAAAAGAGCTGAGAATAATCTCAACTCTTTTTTTATTGCAAACTACTTGTTATTCGTTATTCGAAAATCTTTGTGTCTACCGGTCCGGCGTAGATACCGAGGTAAACCTTGCGGGCAGTTTTCAGATCCAAACCATACTCCAAGAAGCGAGCCTCGGCGTATGCCATACGGCCCTTGAACTTCTTAACGGCTGCCGGCGTGTAGTGCTCGGCATACTGCTTGCTGCGATGCAGAAGGTCGTGGGCTATATAGTTGGTATCGTGTAATTTATAGTTCTTATAGATGCGGTTATCGATAATCTCCTTCAAGCGCTTGTAGGCCTCTGCCTTTGGCAACGCTCCGCACTCCTCCAACTCCGCACGAGTGATAGGCTCGCAGATGGAGATGTTTACATCACCCTTCGGCATACGGATGCCATAGAGAATGCTGTTTTCATCCTCGTGCTCGCTCTTGCGATAGGTGCCACCCATCAGATGAACGGTGGTCTCGATAGCCTTTCTAATATCGCAAGGCTCGTATTGGTACGATATGGCGATAGGTGCGATATTCAACTCGCTGAAATTCTCTACGAAGTCGCTCGAACCACTCAAACCAACCATCTTCAATACGCCCTGATCGGTAGCATCGATACCATCCTTGGTGCGGCCGTTACGCTGTGCAATCCACATAGATTTGCCCTGCGAGATGTACCAGCGGATATACTCGGCAAGGTGCATCGAGTTCTGCAAGAACTCTCGTGGCGAAATCTCATCGGTCTTACGGATTACACGCACTGCACGGTTGATGCGGCAGATGTCAATCACAAACTGCGAACGCAACAAGTTGTCGCCCAAGGTTGTTGCCGTAGTAGGCAAACCGTTTGTGAAGAGTGCATACTGCAACAAGAACGAGTCGAGTGTAATATCACGGTGATTAGATATATATAGGTAGCCTTTGCCCTTCTCTACATACTCAATGCCCGTAGCGGTGAAGGTGTCAATTGTAGCCTCTATAATGCGCTGTATGATGCTGATCATCACTCGCTGCTGCATCTCATCTACGGTTTTGCAGGTGCGTACAACCTCTCGGATACGCTCCATATCTGCCTCCGGAAATGCAAAGTTTACGGCAGGTACAAAGAATGGATCATTTACGATTCGCTCCAATGCGGCGGGAATTTCGTCGTCATTATATGGGCGAATATCGCTATACAAATCTTCTTTCATAACTCCTAAATAAAGAGATTAATGTTCACAAAGATAAGTAAAATTTCCTTATCTGGCAAATTTAGTCGCTTTTATGCTACAACCCACTCTTTACAAATGCGATGTTTCCCTTCTGCTTGTCGGCTCTGCCAAATCTGTCCTCGGTGAAGGTCAGATAGACTCCGTCGCCATATTCGTTCAGGCAAAAATACTGCATACTATAAGGTGCTTTGTAGTCCCAACTGCGTGCAATTTTGCCCTCTTTGTTCAATTCGGCAAGGCGTACACGACTGCGGTATATCTCCTCGCCTTTGTTGTTCGAAAGTAGTGGCAAAATGTTATACATCGCATATATCCTGCCCTTGTAGAGTATCATCTCTGGACGAGAGCCGTCATCTCCGACCTGATAAGGTGCGGTGAGGCAATCGCCTGAAAGTGAGTAACATCCCAAAAATGCACCTCGCCTTGGAGAGCGAGAGCGGCCAATCAGATAGATGCGTTCATTCGCTATCGCAATTGAAGCCTCGGTGCAACCGTACTCATACTCCGGACATACGAATACCACTTCATAATCTATGCCATTTTTGGTGCGAATAATGGCAGGTTTAGCCTCCTTGCAGTACCAATTACACAAAACATTGTACCACCATTCGCCGTGGCGAATAAACTTCTTGTCGATAAGGGGGCGCTCGTAGTTCTCGAACTCCACAACGCCGTAGCGAGTGTAGAGATCTCGCAGAGCCGAGGCTTTGAGCGGAACGGTTACGCCGCCCTGCTCAGTGGGGTAGGTAAGTGTGCAGCGCATCATCTTATCGAGCGGAGTGCCGCTTGTGCGGTCGATATCGAACGCTGCCAAGCACGATTCGCCCTCCTCAAAGGCCTGAATAATGCAACGCATTGCACCATCGCCATCAAAGAGTACTGGGTCGTAGGCTGCATAGTCGCCCTGTGTGAAGTCGCCGAGTCTGTCACCCGCCTTAAAGAGATGAGTATGAGTAATTTGTGGCGACTGCCAGCTCTCTATGTTAAAACGGCTCAGAACAATCTCAATAGTGGTGTTTACGGGGTCTTCGACATTGCCGGCAAGATCACGATAATAGGCGCACCACACTTCACCCTCCTCGGTGATGATGGTCGAGGCGCAGTGCGACATCAAATTCTCAGGCTCGGATACGAGCGTCGCATTGCCTGCGTCGATGGGACAGCGTCCCTTCGTGCCACACGCCATAGCGCCAAGTGCTACAACTATTAAGATTAATCGTTTGATAGTCATTTTGTTACTCCTCTTTCTTGGCTTTCAATGTGTGAATTGTGAAGTAGATTGCAAGGGCAATATACATAGCCAAAGCGAGCCACTCGGCGGCGTTAGAGGCTGCCCATTCTGTCATATAGAAATCTACGCCTACAAACTTCAATACGGCTGCTACAACACCCATCAATGCACCACCGGCGATAAAACCCGATGCGAGGAGAGTGCCTCTGTCGAAACGAGCCTTGTTCAACGCCTCGTCCTTCGAGCGATTTGATACAAACCAAGCGATTACACCTCCGACAACGAGAGGAAGGTTCAACGACATAGGGATAAACATACCGAGCGAGAATGCCAACGCAGGTACGCCAATCCAATTTAATACGAGAGCCAAAACTGCACCTGCAAAGTAGAGAATCCACGGTGTCTCGCCACCCTCCATCAACGGCTTGATAACTGCCGCCATAGCATTAGCCTGCGGAGCTGTGAGGGCGTTCTCGCCCACGAAGCCGTAGGTCTTGTTGAGGATAATCATAACGCCTGCAACGGTTGCAGCCGATACGAATGTGCCGAGGAACTTCCACTTCTCTTGCGTGCGTGGAGTTGTGCCGAGCCAATAGCCGATTTTGAGGTCGGTGATAAAACCTCCCGCCATAGAGAGAGCCGTACAAACCACACCGCCGATAATCAACGCTGCGGTCATACCCTCCTTGCCGTTCAAGCCAATCGAAACGAGCACGAGTGACGACAAGATAAGTGTCATCAAGGTCATACCCGACACAGGGTTAGTACCCACGATTGCGATTGCATTAGCCGCAACTGTGGTGAAGAGGAATGCGATAACAAAGACTATAAGCAACGCCACAATGGTGTGGAACCAGTTGCCCAAAATGCCAAACTGGAAGAATGCTACGGTAGCGACCAATGTTGCGATAATTACCGAGAGGATAACCTTCATCGAGATATCACGCTGGGTGCGCTCGGTTGCTCCCTCCGACTTCTTGCCGCCCAACTCCTTGACTGCCAAGCCGACTGCCTGCTTGATGATGCCCGACTGCTTGATAATGCCGATCAAACCTGCCATAGCAATACCGCCGATACCGATAGGGCGACCATACGCCTGGAACAACTGCATTGCACTCATCGAAGCGGCCTCTGCCGAAGCGTAGCCTACGAGCGGCACAATTACAAACCATACAAGGCACGAACCTGCGGTGATGATTACGGCATATTTCAAACCGATAATATAGCCCAAACCGAGCAGAGTAGCTCCCGTATTCATCGAGAGTTCTACTTTGAACTTGTCGGCTACGGCTGAGCCCCAGGCGGTCATCTTGGTTGAGATATTCTCGGCCCAAGCGCCAAATGAAGATACTGCAAAGTCGTACAAACCGCCGATAAGGCCTGCGATAGCGAGGGTGATGGTCTGTTTGCCGCCCTTCTCGCCCGAAACAAGCACCTCGGTGGTTGCAGTAGCCTCAGGGAATGGGTACTTGCCGTGCATATCCTTGACGAAGTATTTGCGGAATGGAACGAGTAATACAATACCCAATACTCCGCCCAACAACGATGAGAGGAATACCTGGTAGAACTGCGCCTCCAAGCCGAGGATGTAGAGTGCAGGGAGGGTAAAGATTGCTCCTGCCACGATTACGCCCGATGATGCGCCAATCGACTGAATAATAACATTTTCGCCGAGCATACTGCGCTTCTTTCCACGCAATGAGCCGAAGCCTGCCGCCAAAATTGCGATAGGGATAGCCGCCTCGAATACCTGACCAACCTTCAAGCCGAGGAAGGCTGCGGCAGCCGAGAAAATAATAGCCATAATAACGCCCATAGTTACCGAGTATGGCGTAGCCTCGGCAGGGGTGCTTTGTGCCGGCATTACCGGCTGGTACTCCTCGCCAGCCTTTAATTCACGATAGGCATTTTCGGGCAAAGAGATGTTTCTCTTGTCTTCCATAACTATAATTTTTCAATCAACTTTTCAAGTGCTATTCCTCGTGAGCCCTTCAACAACACAAGTGCGTTGCGAAGTGGTTTTGCACTGAGTGCAACCAACGCCTCGGCAGTCGTAGGGTAGAGTGTGTAGTGACTCTCCAACTCCTCACCCACGATTGTATGAGCCTTGGCAAACTCGCCACCCACGAGGATGATCTCCGAAGCGACCTTGTCGGCCTTGCGGAGTATGTTACAGTGCGCCTCCTCGCTCCACTCGCCAAGTTCGAGCATATCGCCCAAGATAAGCACTTTATGCTCCGCCTCCATAGTCGAGATGTTGTTCAATGCCACCTCCATACTCGATGGGTTGGCGTTGTAGCAATCGACCACAAGACTATTGTACTCGGTCTTTACCGCCTGCGAACGGTTGTTGTCGGGTGTAAACGAGAGTATCGCCTCGGCAATGCGCTCGTCGGCAATGTCGAAGTAGCGACCTACCGCCATTGCAGCGGCAATGTTGTAGCGATTATAGTCGCCCGTAAGGTTGCTCTTTGCGCTATCGGCAATGGTGCGAGTGTAGTACTCCACAGCCATATTTTCACGCTCCACTACCATATCGCAGAGGGTTCGATCTTCCTGTGGAACGAAGGCTCGACCTCCATTCTCATCGAGATAGTCGAACAACTCGCCCTTGCCCTTGCGGATGCCCTCCACACCTCCAAAGCCTTCGAGGTGCGACAGGCCTATATTGGTCAAAATGCCGTAGTTAGGCTCGGCAATAGAGCAGAGCAATGCAATTTCGCCTTGCGCACTTGCGCCCATCTCCACTACTCCAAATTCGGTTTCGCTATTCATTGAGAGGAGTGTCAAAGGCACGCCGATATGATTGTTGAGGTTGCCCTTTGTGGTTGTAACCTCGAAGCGCTCAGCCAAAACACGGGATACCAACTCCTTTGTGGTGGTCTTTCCGTTGCTGCCAGCAATGGCGATAATAGGGATAGCCAAGGTTCGGCGGTGCTCCTGCGCTAATGCCTGCAACGCCTTCAAAGTGTCCTCTACAAGGATGAGTTGCTCGGCGTAATCGGGGTTGGCAAGGAGTATATCCTCACGATCTATAATAGCAACCGAAGCACCCTTTTCGAGCGCCTGGATTGCATATTCATTACCATCGAACGATGCTCCGTGCAGAGCGAAGAAGAGTGCCCCCTCCTCGACTTTTCGAGAGTCGGTCGTTACGCCCGATGAGTTTGTGAATGCTGTGTATAGTTTTTCGATTTCAGTCTTCACTTTGTGATACTATATGTGTTTGTCGCCCGTGTTGTACTTCACCTCGTCAATATACTTCTTGATGTTCTGCTCCTCGCTGCGTGGGCAGATAAGTAAAACATCCTCGGTATCTACTACGATGAAATCACGCAAGCCGTTGATTACTGCTACTTTACCCTTCGGCAACGAAACGATGGAAGAGCGGGTGTTGTAGGTGTAGCAACCCTCCTGTGGGCGGACATTTGCATACTTGTCTTTGCGTGAGAGTTGGTACAATGAGCCCCAAGTACCAACATCGCTCCATCCGAAGTCGCCACAACGAACATATACATTGTCGGCCTTCTCCATTACGCCATAGTCGATGGATATTGCTCGGCACTCCGAGAATACCGTCTCGATAGCCTTCATCTCCTCATCGGTACCTAATTTGTCGGCGATACCCTCGAAGAGTGCGTAGTGCTCTGGCAGATGCTCCGCCACAGCCTTGATAATATCATCTACCTTCCAGATGAAGATGCCCGAATTCCAGAAGAACTCGCCCGACTGCACAAATACCTGTGCCAACTCCAAGTTTGGCTTCTCGGTGAAGCACTTTACTCGTGAGATTGTTGCGTTGTCGCTCTTTTGGATATATCCGTAGCCCGTTTCAGGTCGGCTCGGGGTGATGCCGATAGTCATCAACGCATTGTTCTCGGTTGCAAAGTCGATGGTATCCTCCACAATGGTATGGAACTCCGCCTCGTTGAGTATGAGGTGGTCGGCAGGAGTTGCAATCATCATCGCCTCGGGCGCAATTTTGCGTAGGTGATATGCCGCATAGCAGATGCAAGGTGCGGTGTTACGACCAATTGGCTCGCATAATACCTGCTTGTCGCTAATCTCGGGTATATGCTCCAATACAAGGTCTTTGTAACGGGCATTTGTTACCACGAGGAAGTTCTCGGCAGGCACAAGGTGCGCAAAACGCTCATAGGTCATTCGCAAAAACGACTTGCCGGTGTCGCAGATGTCGAGGAACTGCTTTGGCTTGCTCTGACGGCTCTCAGGCCAAAAACGAGTGCCAACACCACCCGCCATAATCACGCAATAGAGAGGCTTTTTGTTATTCATAAAACTTGTACTTCTAAATTGTACGACAAATATACAAAATTAAAAGCAGAAAACAAAATGTTTTTTACGGTGTTGATGGTGTGTGATTTTAGCGGAATTAACAAACTGCTACCTTTTATACCCTTAACGCCATTTGTTCACTTATCTTAACTAATCTCCTCTAAAATTTTCAATTTTCCGTTTATTTTACTATTTTTGCGTGATAAATTATGCGCATTATGAAGATTAAACTCTTTACTATACCGAACTGCATCACACTGTGCAACTTGTTGTGCGGTATTGGCTCGATTGTTTCTTCGTTGGTTTACAACAACTTACAGTTGGCGTTTGCATTCGTTTTGGCTTCGGCGGTATTCGACTTCTTCGACGGATTTGCTGCCCGTTTGCTCAAACAGTACTCCGCCGTAGGCGTACAACTCGACTCGTTGGCAGATATGGTTTCGTTTGGTGTCGCACCAGCATTGGGTATGTCGGTGTTGTGCGGAGCGATGCCGTCGGCATTCGGACTGAATGAGTTGTGGAGCGAGGTGTTGTGCTACCTGCCACTTGTGATTGCGGCATTGTCGGCGCTCCGTCTTGCAAAGTTCAATGTGGATGAAACCCAGAAGGAGGAGTTTGAGGGACTTCCAACCCCTGCATCGGCTATCTTGTGCTTGTCGGTGGCGATGTTGTGCGAGCGCTATGGTATCGTGGTGGAGTTGGAGTGGCTTGTATTGATGTCGGTGCTTGTTGCAGCGATGTTGGTTAGCCCTGTGAGAATGTTCTCGTTCAAGTTTAAGTCGGTGCGTTGGAGCGATAACAAGTTGCGTTATATCTTCTTAGTGGCTTGTGTGGCTGCAGTTGTAGCACTTCGCCTATATGCAATCCCTACGATTATCGTTCTCTATATTGCAATCTCGACCGTAAGATGGATTGCTCAAAAGCGATAGAGTGAGATGAATTTCAGCAGAGTAAATATCGTGCGTTTGATGCTTGTTGCAATTATGATGGTTGCAACGGTTACCTCCTATGCGCAGGATGCTCGTGCTCTGTTAAACGCTCAGCGTAATGGCAAAAATATAATGGGTGGCTATGGCTCTAACCCTTACGACACTTCAAATCAGCAAGGTGCAGACGGCCAACAGGTAGATGAAAACGGCAACCCTATAAATGGTGAGAATGTCGACTCTACCAAGCAGAAGAAGCCTCGCAAACCGTTGGAGTCCTACTTTTTTAGCGACTCTATTCGTGCATTGCGCAACTTCCAGTGGCATATTAATCGTGAGTACAACAGCGTCGATATAGAACCTATCGACACCACTTTGAATGTGTGGCGTTTGGACTATCCTCACTATCATAAACGATTGGGAAACAATTCGGTTGGAGGTCTTGGTCAGGCATCTACCGAGGTGAACTACTTCGAGCGTACCAAATCTCGTGAGTTTACCTTCTCGCAACCATACGATGCCTACACATATAACACCGAGAATGTTCCGTTCTACAATATGAAGCATCCGTATATCTGGATGACCTATTTGGAGTCGGGACAGAAGCGCTATCGTGAGGAACACTTCGAGATTATGGTGTCGCAGAACATAAATCCATCGACCTCGGTGGGTATAAACTATCGTTCGAGAGGCTCTCGTAGTCAGTATGTCGCATCACGAGTTCGCAATAACAACTTCTCGGGTACGGTGGCTCATACGGGAAAGCGCTACTCGATATTTGCGGGCTACACTCGCAATAAGGTGGAGCAGCAGGAGAGTGGAGGTGTAGTTGGCGATTGGGCTATCCGAGATACGATGTTCGAGATGCCTTCGGGTGTGCCGATGCGATTGGCCGATGCCGAGGCGAAGAATACCTACCTAAATAACGCCTTCTTTATTAAGCAGTCTTTCGGTATTCCGTTTGCGAGAGTTACCGAGCACGACTTCTCGATTGCCGACCTTCCGGCAATATATATCGGACACACATTCGAGTATAACGAGTGGAGCAAGGTCTATGTGGATAAGTACTCGACCTTCAAGGATGAGCGCTATTCACGCAATCCGAACGGAACTTTCAA
Organism: Alistipes sp.; assembly: GCA_045654385.1. Lineage (GTDB taxonomy): Bacteria > Bacteroidota > Bacteroidia > Bacteroidales > Rikenellaceae > Alistipes. The sequence goes on along the minus strand of JAZONG010000073.1, from coordinate 3,020 downwards.
TTCGAAGACCGATACATACTACAAAGATTGGTTCTTCAACCCCGAAAAGACACGAGATTCCACTTACGAGCGCATAATCACAAACCGACTATTTGTTCAGGCTCAACCTTGGGATAGAAATGGCGTAGTCGGAACAATTGATGGAGGTGTGGGACTCGATGTGCATACCTATTCGCAGTTCGGCTTGCAGGACTACCTTTCCGGTAAGTTCAAAAAGGAGAATAAGACCTCGTGGTTTGCCTATGCAGGAGTGCAGGGTAAGATGCGCAAATATGCCGATTGGGGAGCTAATTTTAAGGTCTATCCATCGGGCTATCGTGGTGGCGACTACGAGATTAAGGCAAGGGCTTCAATGAGTGCCTACATCAAGAAGAAACCGTTGACCTTGTCGGGTTCATTCTCGGAGTCGATGACCTCGCCAGGCTATTGGCAGAACCATTGGGTATCGAACCACTACCGCTGGGATAACGACTTTAAGAAAGAGGGCGAAACACGCTTTAATATAGCCTTTGAGGTACCTGATTATGGTATTGAGTTGGGCTTCTGGCAGAGTGTCCTCCGTAATAAGATATACTACGGTGCAGACTGCCTGCCTAAACAGCACGACGGTGCAGTGAGCGTTACAAGTATATATGCCCGTAAGGATTTCACCATTAAGGGCTTACATCTCAACCACCGAGTGTTGGTGCAACTCACCTCGAACAGCAAGGTTGTGCCGTTACCGTTGGTATCGACCTTCTTGTCGTACTACTACGAGTTCTGGGTGAAGCGAGATGTATTGCGTTTGCAGGTCGGTCTTGATGGTCGCTTCAATACACGCTACTATGCGCAAGGCTATAACCCGGCCTTGTCGGTATTCTATAATCAGAACGAAACAGAGATTGGAAATTATCCTTATGTCGATGCCTTCGTATCGGCAAAGTGGAAGCGTATGCGTATCTTGTTGAAGTATCAGCACCTGAACTATGGCTTGTTCGGCAATCAGGAGTACTTCGCAGTGGCTCGCTATCCTCTCAATCCGGGAATGTTCAAGATTGGTATCTCTTGGACCTTCTACGACTAATCCCTCTCGCTTATGTGGCGTAAACTCCTCAATACTGTCGTTGCTCCGTTGCTCTTTGTGGTGGCGGGAGGCTTGTCGGCACTCTTTGTGGTTGATATAGTTCGTTACACCCAGCGAGTTTTTCCGCAGCAGACCTCCAATCCCGATTGGATAATCTCCAAATATGACGAGATGTTCCAGGAGGTCGGCGAGATGTACGGAGTAGATTGGTTGCTCCTGTCGGCCATAGCGAGCGTGGAGTCTAAATATACGCCTACGGCGGTATCGAGAGTCGGAGCTACGGGTTTGATGCAGGTTATGCCTGCCGTAGCGAGAAGTATGGGCTACGCTCCCGAGGCGCTGATTGATAGCAGAATATGTACCGAGATTGCAGCCAAGTTGCTGCACGAGAATAACAATATGTTGCGTTTCCCGAGTAGTTTCGACAGCAACGAACGAGTGAGGTTTATACTCGCTTGCTACAATGCAGGATACTCACGCATCGCCGATGCAAGGCGCTTGGCTCAATACTATGGTGGCGATGCCGATAATTGGAGTGTTGTGGCAACATATCTGCCACTCCTTGCCGAGCCGGAGTATGCAAATCACGAGGCGGTGCACGCAGGCACATTTGTTGGCAGCGACGAAACTATCGCCTATGTGGCGAAGGTTATGCGAGTTTATAGTCGTTATAAGAGAAAGGTTGCAGAGTAAGATGACGACTTTCGATTTGATACTTCTGGCGATTGGGGTCTCGATGGATGCCTTTGCAGTTGCAATAGCCAAGGGTTTGGCTACCGAGCGAGTGCGCCCTCGACACTACTGCTCCGTGGCGGTATGGTTCGGCGGTTTTCAGGCTCTGATGCCCGTTATCGGCTACTTTGTAGGCATAAATTTCGCCTCGGTAGTGGAGAGTTTCGACCATTGGATAGCCTTCGGCTTGTTGGCTGTAATTGGCGGTAAAATGCTCTACGATACGATTATAGGTAGCGATGAGGAGGAGAGTATAGGTTCCGATTATCGCTTCCGAACAATGTTGGGGCTGGCTGTTGCTACAAGTATCGACGCCCTTGCAATTGGTGTTTCGATGGCGTTTCTGAGGGTTGATATATGGTATGTCATAACCTTTGTAGGAATAACTACCGCACTCTTCTCCGCCTTCGGACTCTATCTCGGCAATATCTTCGGCTCTCGCTATAAGTATGGTGCAGAGGTCGCCGGTGGAGTGGTGCTGATAGGTATAGGCGCAAAGATTTTAATCGAACATCTGGTAGCATAAAATAATATCGGGGGCAACGATGAAGTGCCCCCGATATTGTTTATCTCTCAAAGGTTAGTTACCCACCTCGCACAAGAACTTGATGCGGACGAGTCGTATCTCCTCCTCACTATACTCGCCACCCAACTCGTTGATAGCCTCTTCGAGTGAGTCGCTTTCGGCATCCTCCTTGAAGTAGAGATATATATCCTCAATCTTATCCTCATCCATATAGTCCGAGAGGTAGTATTGGATGTTCAACTTTGTACCTGAATTTACGATGGCCTCAATTTCGGAGAGTAACTCGTCGAAGGTGAGGCTCTTGGCACGAGCAATATCCTCAAAATCCATCTGGCGGTCGATTGACTGGATGATGAATATCTTGTTACCAGCCTTATTTGCCACAGCCTTTACCACCATATCCTGAGGTCGAATAATATCATTCTCCTCGACATAGGCCTTGATGAGTTCTACGAACTCCTTGCCAAACTTATTGGCCTTGCCGACACCTACACCCGAGATATTCTGCATCTCCTCGATGGTGATAGGGTACTGAATAGCCATATCCTGCAACGATGGATCTTGGAAGATGACAAACGGAGGAAGGTCGTGCTTCTGTGCAACCTTGCGACGCAAATCCTTCAACATCGAGAAGAGTTGCTCATCGGACACACCACCACCCTTAGGTCCGGATGCCTCGGCTGCTTCACGCTCCTCCTC
>JAZONG010000072.1:0-49116 GCA_045654385.1 Alistipes sp. | reverse complement strand
GCAGTTGGTCTTGACGAGAATACCGAGTTCGATAACCTCGAAACCCGTATCCATCAGGTTGAGTTCCTCGCAGGACTTCTCGACGAGTATGGAATCCCTTATCAGCGCCCTGTGGGTGGCCACGCACTCTTCGTGGATGCCGACAAGGTCCTCACTAAGGTGCCAAAGGAGGAGTTCCCTGCACAGACTCTTGCTATCGAGTTGTACCTCGAAGCAGGTGTGCGTGGTTGCGAGATTGGTTACATCCTCGCAGACCGTGATCCTGTGACTCGTGAGAACCGCTTCGGAGGTCTTGACCTTCTTCGCCTCTGCATTGCTCGCCGTGTCTATACCGACAACCATATGCGAGTTATTGCAGCCGCATTGAAGAATGTATTTGACCGTCGTGATGAGATTACTCGTGGTGTGGAGATTGTTTGGGAGACCGAGCTTATGCGACACTTCACTGTTAAGTTAAAGAAATTGCAGTAAAATCATTTTGATTGGCTCTTTTTGCACGAGAGTGTCGGACGCCAAATTTCTCACATAGGCTTACTATGCTGCGAATTTGTCGCCTAACTTCGCACAAAAATAGCTCAATCACCTCTGATTTTGAAGTATATAGGATAGAAGAAAGGAAGGTTGTCCGCAACCTTCCTTTTCTATTTCATTACTCACTACTCACTGCTTTTGCCGTTTTCGGCTGAGAGCAAACCGCACGCCGCCTTGATATCTTCGCCTCGGGAGGCTCGGATAGTGGTCATAATGCCCTTTGAGGTGAGTGCATCACGGAATGCAATCATCTTCTCGTCGGATGGAGAGAAGTATGGCGAATCGGGAATCTTGTGGAAACGAATAAGGTTTATGCGACACTTGATGCCGTCGAGCAATCGACACAACTCCTTTATATGTCGTGGAGAGTCGTTCAATCCGCTCATTACGATATACTCGAACGATACTCGGCGCTGGTGTGTAAAGTCGTATTCACGCAGAATATCTGCCACTTGACGGATAGAGTAGGCTCGCTCGATAGGCATAATCTGCTCACGCTCCTCGTGGAAAGGATTATGGAGCGAAACGGCCAGATGCACCTGTGTCGAGTCGAGGAAGCGACGCAACTCCTTCGCCACACCTGCGGTTGAGAGTGTGATGCGTGTCGGCGACCAGCCAAAGCCCCACTCCGAGGTCATAATTTCGAGCGCACGGAGCACATTATCCATATTATCCAACGGCTCGCCCATTCCCATATAGACCACATTTGTAAGCCTATCTCTTTCGGGCAGGGATGCTATCTGATTGAGGATGTCGCAGGTCGAGAGCGAGTGCTTCAAACCGAGTTGTGCCGTAGCGCAGAATTTGCAGCCCATACGGCAACCTGCCTGCGACGATACACACAGCGTAGCACGCTCTTTATCAGGGATATAAGCCGACTCTATAAATTCGTTTTGAGAGGTGCGGTAGAGGTACTTTTTGGTGCCGTCAGATGACTCATCAACTCGCTCCGGAGCGTGTAGTCCGAGTTCGAACTTTTCGCTTAATTGCGTGCGTGCTGCCTTCGAGAGATTGGTCATCTCCTCGAACGAGCGAACACCCTTTTTGTAGAGCCAGTCTGCAATCTGCTTTGCCACAAATCGAGGCAACTGCAACTCGGTGCATATTGCCTGCAATTCGGTCAAAGTCTTGCCGTATAGTAACTCTTTGTTCATTATGCAAAAGGCTAATATGCTACAAAAGTAGAGAAAATTTTGTCATTTTTTGGCTGTTGCTATATTTTTTTGAAAAATAATGTCTATATTTGTGGTTGATTAGGTGCGTAGTGTTGTCGCATCAATCTTAAAAGATTGAGAAAAATTAAAAATTACACAATAATGGAGATTAAAAAGAACCCCAAAGTAGATGTGCAAAACAAGCGTGTCTTGTTGCTCGAAATTGGTTTGGCAGTGGCATTGCTGTTTGTTATTGGTGCATTCCTCTACACTCCTCGTGAGTATAAGATTGAGCAGGTAGAGATGGTTGCAGCAGTTGTTGAGGAGGAGATCACCGAGATTACTCGTCAGGACCAGAAGCCACCGGAGCCGCCAAAGCGTACCGAGATTACCGTTATCACCGACATCCTTAACATCGTAACCAACGACGAGAAAATCTCTACAAATGTAGACTTCGCCGAGTTCGCCGAGGATGTTGAGATTATCCAGCAGGTTGCTGTCGAGGAGGAGAATCTCGAAGATGATACTCCATTTGTGCGAGTTGAGTTGATGCCTTCGTTTATGGGTGGCGACCTTATGACCTTCCGTAACTGGGTGCAGAGCAAAGTTCGCTTCCCTCAGATTGCGCAGGAGAACAATATCTCAGGTCGTGTACTTCTTATGTTTGTTATCGAGCGTGATGGTACTCTTACCAACATTCAGGTTCTCCAAACCCCGGATAGCTCCCTCTCTGACGAGGCTATTCGAGTTTTGAAAACCTCACCAAAGTGGACTCCTGGAAGACAGCGTAATCAGCCGGTGCGTGTTAAGTATACGCTCCCTATCGACTTCCGCATCCAAAACTAAAAGCACATTCTAAATCGTTTTACTGCGTTACGCTTGTTCTCGAAATGCTCATTTACGCCCAGTAAACTCCGCTTTCTCGAACTGCGCAAGCCTTGTAAAACAATTTATAATGCACTTTTAGAGTAGAAAAAGCTAATGGCCAATGGCTAAAAGCTAATAGCCAATATAAAAGCCGAGCGCAAAATGCTCGGCTTTTGTTAAAAAACAAATATGATAGAAGAGAAGAAAGATAAAAAAGAGAAGGGTGTAGTTGTCGAGATTAATCGTGAGGAACGAGCAGTCTTGGTGGCGGTAATTCGTGATAATCAGGAGCCTCGTCAGGCGGAGGAGTTTCTCGACGAGTTGGAGTTTCTGGCCGAGACCGCTTCAATCAAGACCGTGCGTCGCTTTACGCAGCGTCTATCGCAGCCGTCATCACGCATCTATGTAGGTCCGGGTAAACTCGAAGAGATAGCTGCCTACTGTGAGGAGAACGAGATAAATGTCGTTATCTTCGACGATGAACTCTCGCCATCGCAGACTCGTAACATCGAGGCGGCAATGCCGTGCCGAGTTATCGATCGTACACGCCTTATTCTCGACATCTTCCGACAGCGTGCGCAGACCGCCTACGCCAAAACGCAGGTAGAGCTTGCGCAGTGTGAGTATATGTTGCCTCGTTTGGCGGGTATGTGGACTCACCTCGAACGCCAGCGTGGAGGTACAGGTACTCGTGGCGGTGCCGGTGAGCGTGAGATTGAGACCGACCGTCGTATTGTCCGCAACCGCATCACCAAACTCAAAGAGGATTTGAAGAAGATCGACAAGCAGATGGCTGTGCAACGCTCAAATCGTGGTGGTATGGTGCGAGTGTCATTGGTGGGATATACAAATGTCGGCAAATCGACCTTGATGAATCTCATTTCGAAGAGCGAGGTATTTGCCGAGAATAAACTCTTTGCTACACTCGACACTACGGTGCGCAAGGTCGTGTTTGATAACCTTCCGTTCCTCTTGTCGGATACCGTAGGTTTTATTCGTAAGTTGCCTACCGAGTTGATTGAGTCGTTCAAATCGACTCTCGACGAGGTGCGTGAGGCAGACCTGCTTATCCATGTGGTTGATATTTCGCACCCTCAGTTCGAGGAGCAGATAGATGTGGTGAAGCAGACCTTGCAGGATATTGGAGCAGGCGAGAAGCCGGTGTATTTGGTATTTAATAAGATTGATGCCTATACCTACACCCCGAAGGAGGAGGATGACCTCACCCCTGCAACCAAGGAGAATCGTTCGCTCGACGACTTGCGCCAGAGTTGGTTCGCAAAGCAGAATACGCCGTGTATATTTATCTCGGCTGCCGAGCGCATAAATATCGAGAAGTTCCGCACCGACCTTTATGGTATGGTCCGAGAAATCCATTGCGGCAGGTATCCGTTTAATAATTTCTTGTATTAGAAACACCCACATATATAATATATAGGTGTATAAATCGAGAGGTGGTAATGCAGTATTACCGCCTCTCTATAATTTTCTGTCCTTCGGAAAATTTTCATAAATTATTAAAAATTTGTAAAAATATTTGGAAAAGTGAATTTTATACCATAAATTTGTACTACAAGGACGGGATGAAACCCGTTTTTGACTTTTATAATCATCGACAAAAAGTTTCAAATTATAACAAAAAACAATTATTAACTTTCAAATTTTTACAATTATGAAAAGAATTTTTACACTTGTGTTGGCATTTGCCTGCGCTTTGTTCGTTGGCGTGTCGTGTGCACCTGATGCTCCGACTGGCGGAGGAGGCGATGATATTAATACCGAAGGTGTAATCGCTTTGACTTTTGATGAGATGGAGACTCTTGCTCCATCAAAGGGTACTTACAATCTCCCTTATACTGTCAATGTTCAGCGATATATTACATCGCAGGTTCAACTTGGTAAGCCAAGCGCAAACTGGTTGTCGGTAAAGTTGTCGGATGATGGCGACGATTACTTGGTTGTAACAGTACAGTCAAACCCTGATAATCCGGGTTCTGCTGCTCGTTCTGCTTCGTTTACAGCGACTTTTGATAATTACGATCCTGTAACCGTAACCGTTAAGCAGGATTCGCACGAGTCTGTATTCGAGATTGAGTGGTTGTCGAAATCGTGCAATGAGGTTACTTGCTACTGTGTGCCAGAGGATGACAATCTTAAATATATGGTTGTATCGTCGAGCCAGTTGGCAGATTTGGGCGTTACAGGTGATACCGTTGCAGATCAGTTGAAGGATTATGCCGAGAAGATGGGTAAAGAGGGAGCATTGGACAAGCCTAACGAGGGCTATTGGTTCCAGGGTTCGAGCCAGCAGTTCCCTACGCTTGCTGTTCGTGGAGATGCCACACAGGGTGGATACATCTATGCAGTAGGTTTCGAGGCGGAGCCTAATGGTCAGACCGAGACTGATGAGGATGGTGTAACCTATAACCTCTACACAGCAAGTTTGTTGACTGCTGTTCACACTTGGGAGGTAGAGTTTGCACCTTATCCAACTTTCGAGATTCCTGCGGAGAATCAGACTCATAAGGTATCGAGCGAGGCTGGCACAAAGGATATCGATTGCCTTGTTACAAATCCTATGACGGACGGTGTGTATGAAGCATCTGCTGCGGCAGGTTGGGTTACTCCATCGTGGGAAGATGGTAAGTTGAAACTCTCTTATGAGGAGAATACTTCGGCTATTGGTCGCTCAACTACCGTTACCGTTAAGTATGGACAGAATAAGGTCTACAATGCAGGAACAGAGAATGAGCGTACTGTATTGAATATCTACGCAGAGACTACATTCAATATCTCTCAGGAGCGTAATCCAGACGCTCAGGCTCCAACATACAGCATCACTTGGAAGGAGACTCAGTTCCATAAGTTTGTTGTAGATATTACAACAAGCGATGAGAATGTTCACTATGTAGTGGATGCTACCATTGCAAGCAATATCACAGAGACAAGAACTTTGGCTCAGATGGCTCAGTATCGTGTTGAGGATGCTCGTAAGTATGGTGGCCGAGTAGAGTCGTATAGACTCCAAACTCAGACCGGTAACCTCGTGGATTATTGCGTTAAGTTGAGCGTAAACAACTACGAGAATAGCGACACTAAGGACTACTATGTATATGTATATCCGGTAGATCTTGAGAGTATGACCGTTCTTGCAGATCCAACATCTATCAAGTTGACTGCTGATAACAGCAATAAGCCAACCTTGAAGTGGGTTAAGTCGGAGAATATGATCTGGAACGAGAACCGTGGTAAGTATGAAATCTTTGCTCAACCGGGTGAGACTATCACATTGAAGTATGAATTGACAAACCCTGTACCGGAGGGTGTAGTTGATGTCCTCAATAGAGCATGGATCAGCGATATGTATATCATTGTTGACAACGATATCGTAATCGACCAGGAGAACTGCACTGTAACATTTACTGTTCGCTCTGATTACGACGCTTGCACCAATCACTCATTCGACTTCGAGTTGACCTACAAGGATAAGGATGATCCGAACTGGAACTGGAGTGTAGGTATTGACAGTGAGGTAGAGGTTTACCAGAATGAACCTACAATGTAGTAGAATTTGATACTGCAATCTTTTTTCGCCCGACTACACGCTCTGTGGTCGGGCGATTTTTTCTTCTCTTCCTTCGATTGTGGTGTGATATATCTCCACTTTTGCTCATTTTTTGGGCAAAAAGTTTGTAGTTACCAAAAAACTTTGTAACTTTATAAAACGATTTGGGAACAAACGAAAACTTAGAACACTTAAAACTTATACAACTATGAAAAATTACTCACCAAAAGAGATTAAGAACATCGTTCTTATTGGCGCCACCGGCTCGGGTAAAACTACCTTGGCGGAGGCAATGGCGTATGAAGGTAAGGTTATTGACCGTCGAGGTAGTGTAGAGAACAATAACACTTTGTCGGATAATACCGACATCGAGCACGAGTACAAGCGCTCGATCTATGCAACTACTCTCTTTACAGAGTTTATGGGTCGCAAACTCAATATCATCGACTGTCCGGGTTCGGATGACTTCTGTGGTAACCTCTTCTCGGCATTTAAGGTTGGTGATGTGGGTGTTATGCTCGTAAATGCACAGACCGGATGGGAGGTTGGTAATGTTCTCCACGGTCGTTATGCCCGTATTTTGAACAAGCCGCTCATCGCCGTTGTAAACCAACTCGATGGCGAGAAGGCCTCTTACGAGAATACACTCGAAACTATGCGTGATAAGGCTTCGGTCAAGCCGGTTATTGTGCAGTATCCTGTAAACCAGGGCCCTGGTTTTGACTCGTTCATCGATGTTTTGATGATGAAGATGTATCGCTTCACCGACGAGAATGGTACTCGTGAGGAGTTGGATATTCCGGAGAGCGAGATGGAGAAGGCTCTCGACTTGAACCGTGAGTTGATCGAAACCGCAGCAGAGCACGACGATGCTTTGATGGAACTCTACTTCGAGAAGGGTACTTTGACACAGGACGATATCCGTTCGGGTTTGAAGATTGGTGTTGCAAAGCGTAAGGCGATGCCTGTATTCTGCGCAAGCGGTAAGAAGGATATTGGTACAAAGCGTTTGATGGAGTTTATTATCAATGTTGCACCCGGTCCTACTGTCGCTCCTGCATTCCCTGCAACTGACGGCTCGGAGGTTACTGCTGATGAGGCTGCACCTGTGGCATTGTTCGTATTCAAGTCGCAGATGGAAGGCCATATCGGCGAAATCAACTACTTCCGTGTAGTTCGTGGTAAGTTGACCGAGGGTATGGAGTTAGTGAACTCTCGTACCGGCAACAAGGAGAAGCTTTCGCAGTTGTTTGCCGTAGCAGGTAAGAACCGTATCAAGGTTACCGAGCTTTCGGCGGGAGATATCGGTTGCACCGTTAAGTTGAAGGGCACAAAGACAAACGATACTTTGGCTGCACCTGCTGCACCTATCACTTTGGAGCCTATCGTATTCCCTGAGCCACGCTATCGTGCAGCGGTTAAGGCGAAGGTTCAGGCTGATGAGGAGAAACTCGGTAAGTTGTTGCTCGATGCTCGTTTCGAGGACCCTACAATTTTGGTTGAGTACTCGAAGGAGTTGAAGCAGACCATTATTCAGGGACAGGGTGAGCACCACCTCAATATCTTGCGTAACCGCATTGCGGCTGAGCATAAGGTGGAGATGGAGTTCTTTGCACCTAAGATTCCGTATCGTGAGACTATCACAAAGGTTGCTCAGGCGGACTATCGTCATAAGAAGCAGTCGGGTGGTGCAGGTCAGTTTGGTGAGGTACATATGGTTATCGAGCCTTACTATGAGGGCATTGCTGAGCCATCGAAGTATAAGGTGAACGGTAAGGAGATTACCGTAAATATCAAGGGTAAGGAGGAGTACGACCTCGATTGGGGTGGTAAACTTCAATACTACAACTCGATTGTTGGTGGCGCTATCGACGCACGCTTTATGCCTGCAATCTTGAAGGGTGTGATGGAGAAGATGGACGAGGGTCCGTTGACAGGTTCGTATGCTCGTGATATTCGTGTTACCATCTACGACGGTAAGATGCACCCGGTAGATTCGAACGAAATCTCGTTTAAGTTGGCTGCTCGTAATGCATTCAAGGAGGCGTTCCGCAATGCAGGTCCGAAGATTATGGAGCCTATTTACAATGTGGAGGTGTTGACTCCGACCGACTATATGGGTTCGGTTATGTGCGACTTGCAGAACCGCCGTGCGATGATTATGGGTATGGAGTCGGCGAAGGGCTTCGATAAGTTGGTTGCTCGTGTACCTCTCGCAGAGTTGTATCGCTACTCGACAACATTGTCATCTTTGACTTCGGGTGCTGCAACCTACACTATGAAGTTCGACTCGTATGAGCAGGTGCCAAGCGATGTTCAGGACAAGCTCTTGAAGGCTTACACCGACACTGACGAGGAGTAAAATCTTCAACATAATGAGAGTGCCTGACCTTGTATGGTTAGACACTCTCTTTTGATATTTTAAGAACTAAACTTTAATTTTGTATACAATGAAACGATTTTTGGTGTGCTTAACCTTGTTGTTGGCGGTTGTTGCGGTGTCGTCAGCGCAGATTATTGAGCCTTTGCGGCGACCTTCCGACAAGGAGTTGCGCAAGGCGGCTAAGACGCTGATGTACAAGACAAATGGTCACGACCTCACAGCAAAGCGCTTGAAGGCTATGGATGTTGTACAGGCCGAGATTAACTGCTATCAGCCGTCGGAATGGAAGAGTTATCGTGCGATGACCTCTCCATCACAGATGGCCGAGGTCGAGACTTCGGGTGTGCCATATCTCTTGCGTCAGGCTATTGCCAAGGTGCAGACAGAGGTCGCTTCAACAAGTGTTAAGGATGGCAAAGTTGCGGTATGGTTGCTCTATAATATGGGCTATATCGTAAAGACTCCGACCACCGTATTTGGAATTGATATTCATTCGAAGTATGTGGGCGAACTTGTTAATATGCTCGACTTCGTATTGGTTACTCACTCCCACAGCGATCACTGCAACAAGGAGTTCTTGAAGGCTATGAGCGCAGCAGGTAAGCAGGTTTTTGCTGCCTTCGATATTGAGGGTGTGAATGTTACGAAGGTTGTTCACGAAGGTGAGTATAATGTGGGCGATATTATGTTCCGCACTACGCAGGGCGATCATAACAAGAAGTTATTGAAGTTTGTTACGGCTTACGAGATTGATTGCGGTCGTCGCAGTGGCAATACCGTAATCTACCACACAGGCGATTCGAATAACTATAAGCAACTTACCCCTCAGAAGCAGGTCGATATCTTTATCCCGCATATGTCGGTTGGCTTGAATATGTATTGGGCTTTGCGCAATATCCGCCCTCATCATGTATTCCTTTCGCACATTCAGGAGTTGGCTCACCGAGTTGACAGATGGCGTTGGACCTTCCACGATGCGTTGGCGTTAAAGGCGAAGTTGAAGCACGAGCATATCTGGATTCCTTGCTGGGGTGAGCGTGTCGTATATTGCCGTAGTGATTGGGAATTATAGTGAAAATAACCGTTGATTAGCGTATGATAATTGACGAACTCGCTTTAACATTTGTACCACACCTCGGCTCTCGGGGTGTGGCGCATCTTTTGGATATATACAGCGGTGCGGAGGAGGTCTACTCTCAACCCGAACATCGCTTGATGCTTTGCGCCGAGTTGCGTAAGGATATTGCACAGAGTATTGTCCAAAAGGCCGGCTATGCCGAGGCGGAGCGAGAATTGCGCTACTGTGAGGAGAGGGGTATTAGTGTGGTGTCGGCTCTCGATGAGGAGTATCCACGCTTTCTGCGTGAAGTGCCCGACAGACCTCATATTGTCTACTCGATGGGCGATATCTCGGCATTACAGTCGCCGCATATCCTCTCGGTGGTGGGTACAAGGCGTATGAGTTCGTATGGAGAGAGCCTCTGCGCAAAAATTATTCCCGAATTGGCGGAGATGTTCCCCGATTTGGTTGTTGTGAGCGGCTTAGCATTCGGTATTGATGCCGCAGCGCATCGTGCAGCCTTGGCTGCGGGTGTTAGAACGGTGGGTGTGGTGGCGAATAAGTTGCCAGATATAACACCTGCACAGCATCGCCTTCTTGCGAAGGATATGCTCGAAAATGGCGGTGCAATTATTACTGAACTTAATTCGCAGGTTAAGCAGAATGGTTCATTCTATATCCCTCGCAACCGTATTGTTGCGGGCGTGGCCGACGGATTGTTGGTTGTGGAGTCGCCTTCGAACGGAGGCTCGCTCTCGACTGCCAAGGCTGCGGATGCCTACTCCCGAACTATTATGGCAGTGCCGGGACGCATTACCGATTCTCGTTCGGAGGGTACAAATCATCTGATAAAGACAAATATGGCGCAACTTATCACCTCGGCGGAGGATGTTGCGCAGGCACTCGGTTGGGAGATTGAGGGTGCAGTACCGCAGAAGGTGCACTTTGAACCTCGCAAACTCAACTCGAAGGAGAGGACTATCTACGACACAATGGTCGATAATTCCGACGGCCTGACACTCGAAAAGATAGCGGATAAGAGTGGATTGTCACTCTCTGAAACGAGTGCAGTATTATTGAATTTGGAACTTTCGGGCTTGGTGCGTCAGTTGCCGGGCAAAAAGTATATTTTATGTTGATAGACACCCATTCACATATCTACGATGAGGCTTTCGATGGCGACCGCAAAGAGGTTGTCGAGCGTGCTGTTGCAGAGGGAGTAGAGAGAATTGTTCTTCCTGCTATTGATGGCGAGAGTAGCGAGCGATTGTTCGATATGTGCCGAGAGTATGGTCGCTATGTTGTGCCGTTGATGGGCTTGCATCCGACATCGATAAACGATAACCCTCGCTGGCGTGAGGAGTTGGCGGAGGTTGAGCAACTTCTCGCAAACCCACCGCAGGGTGTAGAACGATTTTATGGTGTTGGCGAGATAGGTTTGGATCTCTATTGGAGTCGTGATTGGCAGGCGGAGCAGACCGAAGCATTTAGGGCGCAACTCGATATGGCATTGCGCTACGACTTGCCGATTGTGGTGCATACTCGTGATGCGTGGGAGGAGATGGCTGCGATAGTCGAGGAGTATAATGGACGAGGATTGCGAGGTATATTCCACGCCTTTTCGGCAGATGTAGCTATGTATGAGCGACTCCGCAAATGTGGCGATTTTCTCTTTGGAATAGGTGGTGTCGTAACCTTCAAAAAGAGCGCTTTGGCGGAGGCGGTCAAGGTGATGCGATTGGAGGATTTGGTTGTAGAAACGGATGCCCCGTACCTTACGCCTGCGCCCTATCGTGGTACTCGAAACGAGTCCTCGTATGTGCGCTTTGTGGCGGCAAAGATTGCTGAGTTGCAGGGTGTTGAATGTGAAGTTGTTGCCGAGCAGACTACGGCAAATGCAAAACGAATTTTTGGATTATAGAGCGATATGAAAAAGGCTTCGATTTTAATTATCTATACCGGAGGTACTATCGGTATGCGTCGTAACGAAAATGGTACACTTGTTCCGTTCGATTTCAACTCTATCGAGCAGGAGTTCCCGGCGGTGCGAACTCTCAATGTCGATATCTCGGTGTATAAGATGGAGGCGATAGACTCCTCGAATGTTACGCCAGAGCGATGGTGCGAGTTGGCGCATATAATAGCCGACAACTACGCCGACTACGACGGCTTTGTGGTGTTACACGGTACCGATACAATGTCCTATACCGCTTCGGCGTTGAGTTTTATGCTCGAAAATTTGGCAAAGCCCGTGATATTTACCGGCAGCCAAATTCCGATGGGTATCTTGCGCACGGATGGTCGAGAGAATCTTATTACGGCTATTGAGTTGGCGATGGCGACTGACTCGCAGGGCAAGCCGTTGGTGCCGGAGGTTGCGCTCTACTTCCAAAACCGACTCTTCCGTGCAAATCGTACCTCGAAGCACTCGGCCGAGGCATTGAGCGCCTTCGAGTCGAGAAATCTCGCTCCGTTGGCTGAGGTGGGCGTGAATATCGTCTACAATCACACAGTGATTAACAAGCCTGCCGCTTGCGAGCCTTTGCGAGTGAGCGATAAGTTGAACGATAAGGTTGTAATTATAAAACTCTTCCCCGGATTGTCGCAAAAGTCGTTCGAGGCGATGCTCTCGATTGATGGCGTAGAGGGTGTGGTACTCGAAACTTATGGTACGGGAAATGCCCCTACGGCAGAGTGGTTTATCGAGGCTTTGCGCAATGTTATTGCACGAGGTGTAGCAGTGGTGAACATTACCCAATGTCAGGGTGGAGCTGTTGCTATGCATCTCTACGAAACAGGTCGTAGACTCCAAGATGTGGGTGTGATTTGCGGTTACGATATGACAACCGAGGCTGCCGCAACAAAACTTATGTGGCTACTCGGAAAGGGACTTTGTGGCGCAGAACTCGCCAATGAAATGGTAACCTCGCTGCGTGGAGAGCTCGAAAAGTAGATTTAAGTGATAAAATTTGCCATTTAATGCCCAAATCGCTATAATTTTATTGCTTTACAAAAAAATATATATATCTTTGTAGCAGAATAGGTATATACCTATTCAACCCAAAAATCAGAGAATAGAAAATAGAGACAATTTTTTAACTTTTAATTATTCAAAAACACTATGAAAAATCTTTTTAAGATGACATTGGTTCTTGCTGCGGCTGCTTTGACCTTGACTGGTTGCGACTGCTTCAAGAAGATGGCGAAGACCCCTTCGGCTATCACTGTTACTTGTACTCCTGATGTTCTCGTATTGAACAACGGTAAAGTAGTTGCTGACATCACAGCAGAGGTTCCTGCAAAGTACTTCAACAAGACTGCTTCGTTGAAGGTTACTCCTGCCCTCGTTTATGAGGGTGGCGTAACTAAGGGTAACACTCTCCTCCTCCAGGGCGAGAAGGTTGCTGACAACGGTATGCTCGTTAAGAATGGCGAGGCTCTTTCGATTAAGCGCCATGTTGAGTTTGCTTACAAGCCAGAGATGCAACTCTCGAACCTCGTACTCCTCGTTGAGGTTAAGTGCAAGGGTGGCAAGTGCAAGGAGTTTACTCTCGTAAACGCTAACACCGGTGAGGTTCTTCCTGCTGACACAAAGCTTACTCCTGCTGAGTACGGTTTGACTATCGCAAAGGGTATCAATACCTTGCAGAGCGACCTCGATTTCTCGGAGGCTATGTTGGCTGCTGCTAACAACTACAAGCGTGTAACTACTGTTGTTACTAAGGCTGATATCGTTTACCGCATTAACTCTTCTCGTGTAGCAAAGAAGGCTGTTGAGACTGAGGAGTTGAGCGCATTGAAGGCAGGTGTTGAGGCTAATAAGGCTAACGACCGTGTTGCACAGTCGCTCTATGTTAATGGTTATGCTTCACCAGATGGTCCGGAGAAGTTCAACGACAAGTTGTCGGAGAAGCGTTCAAAGACAGGTTTGAAGGCTGTTGAGAAGTTGCTTGCTGACGCTGGTTTGAATATCGACGCTGCTGCTTACGGCGAGGACTGGGAGGGCTTCCAGGCTGCTGTTGCTGCTTCGGATATTGCTGATAAGGATCTTATCCTCCAGGTTTTGAAGATGTACTCGTCAAGCGCTGAGCGTGAGAAGGAGATCAAGAATATGTCGACTGTATTCAAGTCGCTCAAAACTGATGTATTGCCACAGCTTCGTCGTGCACAGGTTGTTAATAGCGCAGATGTAACAGGTTGGAGCGATGAGGAGATGGTTGCATTCGTTAAGGGTGGTAACGCTTCGACTTTGAAGTTGGAGGAGTTGCTCCACATTGCATCGGTTTGCGACGAGGTAGCAGAGGCTGCTTTGGTTGAGGCTGTTAAGTCGGGCGACGCTCGTGCTTGGAACAACCTTGCATTGGTTTACGCTAAGGCTGGCAACTATGCTAAGGCTGTTGAGTGCTTGAACAAGGCTGACAAGAGCGTTGCAACTGAGTTGAACAACAACTACGCTTTGGCTTACGCTGCTGAGGGTGATGTTGCAAAGGCTGAGGGTTACGCTGCTAACGCATCGGCTGAGGCTAAGGCTTTGGTTGCTGCTGCTAAGGGTGACTACGCTGCTGCTGCTCAGACTTTGAAGTCTGGCTACAACGCTGCTCTCGTAAACTTGCAGAATGGTAACCTCGCTGCTGCTAAGCAGTGCATCGCAAGCGATATGTCGGCTAAGGCTGACTACTTGCGTGCAGTTATCGCTTGCAAGGAGGGTGATGTAAATGGCGCTAAGGCTCAGCTTAACAGCGCAGTATCGAAGGATGCTTCGTTGAAGGCTAAGGCTGCTAAGGATGTTAACCTTGCTGCTTTGAAGTAGTCTAAGTCATATATTAGACCTGTTAGGCTCCCGAATTTCGGGAGCCTAATTTTTTTGTGTAAAATACACCTTTGACAAAGATTGTCAAACCGAGCCAATATCTTTGCATCGTGTTTAACTGATAATAGTTAAAATTATGAAAGCATTACAAGTTACGAAAGAGAGGGCAGTTGAGAGGGTAACACCGCTGTCCTTGCTCGGCTACACCAAGGGTGTTGGCAAGAGCAAAATTGAGAATGGGGTGCAAGACTTCACAGATTTTGACAACAAGCAGAAGGCGTTGTGGCGCACGGAGTTGTTTGTGCGGTATGCGCATCGCCTTTTGGAGTGCAGTGAGCGCATCTATGCTGACGAACGACTATTTTTCACTCCGCTACCGTTGTCAATTAGTGGCTGGATAAAGAGCGATGTCACTTACAGCGGCAGGGATATGACGCTTACGCTGGGGCATATCGTTGATTGGTGGCAGAACTACAAATGCTCACAGATTGTGGATGAGGCTGGCGAAAAACACTACATCTATGGCTTCCACTTCGGACCTACCTACAAGTACCGTCCAAGACCACAAGATGCCGAGCCGGATAAGGTTTGCTGTATCGGAGAGGGTGGTCGAAACTACCTTATGCAACCATCCCTGTCCTTGTTGGATTTAGGCTGTTCTATTTATGAGGTGTATAGGCGATACAAACACCATCATTGCTTCGCTTACTTCGATTTGGAGGATGCGATAGAGTATCTCTTTGGAGAGAAAATCTACCGATAGGAAAAGATAAACCCCACGAGCAATCGTGGGGCTTGTTATGTGATGTATGTGCTTTTTTTACTTTGCGTAGCTTACGGCACGGGTCTCACGGATAACGGTGATTTTAACCTGTCCAGGGTAGGTCATCTCATCCTGAATCTTCTTTGCAATGTCGTGCGACAAGCTCTCGCTCTCGGCATCAGACAACTTATCTGCACCTACGATTACTCGCAACTCACGACCTGCCTGAATAGCGTAGGTCTTAACAACGCCAGGGTATGAGAGTGCAATGCCCTCCATCTCCTTCAAGCGCTTGATGTACGACTCGATAACCTCACGGCGAGCACCTGGACGAGCACCCGAGATGGCATCGCACACCTGAATAATAGGGGCAATCATCGAGGTCATCTCTGCCTCGTCGTGGTGAGCACCGATAGCGTTGCAAACATCCGCCTTCTCCTTGTATTTCTCGGCGAGGTTCATACCGATAATTGCGTGTGGCAACTCCGGCTCATCATCAGGCACCTTACCAATATCGTGGAGCAAGCCAGCACGGCGAGCAGTCTTTGGGTTGAGGCCCAACTCTGCTGCCATAATACCTGCCAAGTTGGCAGTCTCACGAGCGTGCTGCAAGAGGTTCTGACCGTATGACGAACGGTACTTCATCTTACCGATAAGACGAATCAACTCAGGGTGCAAACCGTGAATACCGAGGTCGATAGCGGTGCGCTTACCTACCTCTACAATCTCCTCCTCAATCTGCTTCTTAACCTTGGCAACAACCTCCTCAATGCGGGCAGGGTGGATACGGCCGTCGGTTACGAGTTGGTGCAAAGCCAAACGAGCAATCTCACGACGCACAGGGTCGAAGCAACTCAAAATGATAGCCTCCGGTGTGTCATCAACGATGATCTCAACGCCTGTTGCAGCTTCGAGAGCACGGATGTTACGACCCTCACGACCGATGATGCGACCCTTAACCTCATCAGACTCGATGTTGAATACGGTTACTGCATTCTCGATAGCCGTCTCGGTTGCTACTCGCTGAATAGATGCCACAACGATACGCTTTGCCTCCTTTGTGGCGGTGAGTTTTGCCTCCTCGATAGTCTCGTTAATGTATGCCGCAGCCTCGCTCTTTGCCTCCTCCTTCATATTCTCGATGAGGATGTTCTTTGCCTCCTCCGAGCTGATGCCCGAAATCTGCTCCAAGCGGGCGTTCTGCTCGCTCATAAGTTGAGCCAACTGCGCCTTGCGCTCTTCGAGTGATTGCAACTGTGCCTCCATCTTCTCCTTCAAGCGGTTGTTATCCGCAATTTTGTGTTCGAGGTCACGCTGCTGGTTCTGCAACTGATTTTCGATGTTCTTGGCACGCTGCTCGCTCTGGTTGAGGCGCTGGTTGCGCTCGTTTACGTGGCGGTCGTGCTCACTTTTGAGCTGCATAAAGCGCTCCTTCGCCTGCAACTCCTTCTCCTTTTTCAGCATCTCGCCGTCACTCTCAGCTTTGTCGATGATTGCCTTGGCACGGAGTTTCACTCCGTAATATGCAGCACCACCTCCGACAACAGCCGAGATAACGGCTGCGATAGCGATGATAATTGAAATCTCCATAGTTTTTAGTCTATTCTGTTAAAGTTAATACTAAGTAAAAAGTCCAAAAATAAAAAAACGCATAGAAAATCCCCTATTCTATTGACGAATACCGTGAAATCGTCATTGATGAGGCTCTCCTAAAATCGCAATCTTCCACCGGTGCAAATGCACTCACCCTTGCGGGCTACAAGGCCTGATTTTGAGAACAGAGTACACCCCAATTTAAAAAGTGTTCAGTTTCGCAATATAAGGATTTTTCTATGCGGGATATATCCTATAAAGAACCAGTGTTGCTTGTGCCGCAGCAACAGCGGGTGTGCCTACTTTTCGAGGTGCTTGGAAAGACGCTCTGCCAACTCCGAAAGAGCCTTCAAGTCGCCCTCGTCTACACTGCTTCGGCGCATCAAACGGATGTTCGAAATCATCAAATCGACCGCTACGATAGCCAGATAGTCCTGCACGCCGAAACCATCAACTCGTGTCTGCTGTGCAGCAGCCAAGCGATTGTTGATCTCCTTTGCAGCCAAGCGATAAACCTCCTCATTACGAGCGTCGATAGTCATCTCGTAAGGCTTACCTGCAATATCCAACTTTATATTTAGTGGTCGCTCGCTCATACTCTCAAACAAAGTTTGTTATATTCGATTTGATACCATATCAATACACTTGTCAACCTCCCGCAATAAACGATTGACCTGTGCTCGTGCTGCCGCCTTGTTCGATACGCTACCCGCAATCGCTGCGTGCAACGACGCCTTCTCGGTCTCAGCCTTCGCCTCTCGGAGTTGCTCCTGCAAGGTGCGAATCTTTGCCTTCTGCTCGTTGCTCTCTTCACGCAACGACACGACCTCCTTCATTGCACTCTCGTGCAACTTCATCAATCGCTCCACATCGGCGGCCAAACGCTCTATAATATCCTTGCTTGTCATCTCTTTTCGGTGCCTATCTATCGGCTCAAATCTATATACCGTAACAAAGATACAAATAAAAATTAAGAATTAAAAATTAAAAACTAAGAATTATCATTCTTAAATATGAATTTACAACAAAACAGGGGTGTCGCAACGATACGACACCCCTGCTGAATGGGTTATTCTGCTACTATTTGTAGAGGAAACGCTTGATTGACTGCTTTGGAGTGTGTGCAAAGCCCTCACGAACAATCTCAATCTTCGAGATTTGGCTATACGACGGGAGAATTACATTTGCCTCCTTGCGAGTCTGCTCCAATGCCTCGTTGATAACCGACTCTTCAAGTGCCAAATCCTCGGCCGAAAGAGCTACCAACGCTACAAGAGCCTTATCACGAGCCACAATCAATGACTCTGCGATATGTGGCAAGGTGTTGAGTACTGCCTCAATCTCCTCAGGGTAGATATTCTGTCCCGAAGCGGTGAGAATCATACACTTGCTACGGCCCTTGATGAAGATATTGCCCTTCTTGTCGATGATGCCGAGGTCGCCTGTGCGCAAGAAACCATCCTCGGTGAAGGCAGCTTTTGTAGCCTCCTCGTTCTTATAGTAACCAATCATCACATTTGTACCCTTGGCCTGAATTTCGCCAACCTTCTTCTGTGGGTTCTCCGAGTCGATGCGCAACTCCAAGCCATCAACCGCACGACCGCACGAACCTGCCTTGAACGAGTACCAAGGTGCGTATGAGAGCAATGGTGCGCACTCGGTCATACCATAACCTACGGTGTAAGGCAATTTAACCTTGCGCATAACCTTCTCGATTGAAGGGTTGAGCGCTGCGCCACCCAAGATAATCGAGCGCAATTTACCACCGAAGGTGGTGAGCAACTGCTTGCGTACCTTGCTGTAAATGAGTTTGTTCAAGCCCGGAGTATGGGTCAGAACCTTCATAATAGGCTTGCCGAGTACGGGCAGAATCTTGCCCTTGAAAATCTTCTCGATAACGAGAGGTACGGTGATAAGCAGATATGGCTTAACATCTGCCAACGCCTGCATCAAAAGGGTTGGGGTAGGAGTCTTGCCGAGGAAGAATACGTGACCTCCGCCGCAAACAGGGTAGATGAACTCAAATGCCATACCGTACATGTGAGCCAAAGGCAACATCGAGATAATCTGGTCGCCCTCCTCGATAGGAATTTTAGCGAGTGCGAAGTCGATGTTTGTAGAGATGTTGCGTGAGGTGAGCATTACACCCTTTGGTTGCGAAGTTGTTCCCGAAGTGTAGTTGATGATTGCGAGATCATCGAGGCTCAATTCGCCATAATTGACAATCTCCTGCTTCTTCTCCTCCGGATATACAGCAGGAATCTCTGCCAAGGCGCTCTCCAACTCGCTCTGCTTCTCGTTATTACGGAGATAGAGTACCGAGTAGTCCTCCAAACTGATTGCAATACGAACCTCCGGCATCTTCTCGACCTCCATCTCATCAAAGATGCGAGGCTCGGTGAAGAGTACTACGCTGTCCGAGTGAGCGGTGAGGTTTGTGATAGCCTCAGGGGTGAAGTCGCATAGGATAGGCACTGCAACGGCACGATAGGTTGTAGCCGAGAGGAATGCCATAGCCCAACGAGAACTATTCTTCGCTGCGAGAGCGATTTTGTCGCCGGCGTTTACGCCGAGAGTACGATAGATGGTGTGCAAACGAGCAATCTCGGTTGCGAAATTTGCAAATGTGAATGTTTCGCCACGGTAGTCCGAGAGTGCAGGTGTATTCCACTTGGCAATCATCGACTCTTGTAGGCGGTCAAGATAGTGTCTCATTCTGTAATTTAGTGTTTGAATTTGTTTTTGCGGTTGCAAATATCGTGTTACATCTTCGTACTGAAAAATTTTAGGTATAAACAGATGGTTTTAGTGGCGAAATTCCTATAAGGGGTAAAATACAAAAATAAGTGGCGAAATTCAATCTTTCGCCACTTATCTTATTCTCTATCCGCAATCCAATCCGTTATATTTTCTGCGTATGTTCTCGATATTGGAACATCAGGAATACCCTCTATGCCCAACTCGATAAATACTCCCTCCTTATCACGGTGGAGTACCTTTACATGGTCGAGGTTTATCATATAGGAGCGATGGCAGCGAACTATACGGCTGCCGTTGAGATGATCGGCTACTCGGGCGAGTGTATTGCGCACCATTGTCTTCTTTGCCTTGTCGCCATTGATGTAATAGACGCAGACATAGTTGTCGGCCGACTCTATCAATACGAGATTATCTCTTCGAATCGATAGTCGCATCTCACCCTTTTCATCAAGAATTTGGATATAGGCCTTCTGCAACACCGTTTCATCCTTCTCGATCTGCTGGCGAAGAGCCTTCAACTCACGCATCTTATCACGCAATACGAAGAGAATATAACTCAATGTGTAAGGGATGAGGACAATGAGTGTGGTATTCACATAGGAGTTGCGGAGAAGTTCCGGAAGCGATTTGTCGGTATCGGTAAAGAGGGTAAAGAATGTAAAGAGCGTAGCCATTACGCCAATCTCGCCCAATATCCAAACGATATATCCAAGATAGGAGAGTTGGTGGCGCTTGGTGTAGTAGCCCATTATAAGGCGGCTGATTGCACCAATAGCCATACCGCTGAGTACCATTATAAGGGCGCTGAGCAGAATTATTGTCTCGTTGGATATATTGATGTGTGCATTTAGAATATCGCCGATACGATCGAAGTCGAATGGGCGATATGTACCGATAAATATAAGCGCAAAAAGCGGAACAAACAAAATCATAAAGATTTGGTTTGCCTTGCTGTATATAAATGCCGGTATCGGTTTGTGCATAGTCTAAAATGCTCTATTTGAAGAACTTGTACTGGAAAATCAGCATATATACAACCGCTACCGAGATATACGAGTCGGCGAGATTGAATACAGGACCGAAGAAGTAACCCTGCGAGTCGAACAGGAACGAGAGCCACGCAGGATGGTTGCTCCATTGAAAGAGCGGGAAGTAGAACATATCGACAACCTTACCCATCATAAATGGTGCGTACGAGCCGCCGAACTCTGCGATGGTAGCAGGTGTCGAAGCCGAGAAAATCAGGCCGTAGAATGCGCTGTCGAGGATATTTCCGAGGGCACCGGCAATGATAAGTGCCAAGCCAACGAGAATACCCGTAGGAGCCTTTTTGCGGGCGAGATTGAAGGTGTAGTAGCACAAACCTCCGACGAGCACAATGCGGAAGAGACTTAAAGCGAGTTTACCCCAATCAAAGCTGCCTGCTGAGGTAATCTGCATACCGAAGGCTGCGCCATTATTCTCGACAAAGAGGAGTTGGAACCAATTAGGAATAACAACCAAAGCCTCGCCGAGATGGAAGGAGGTCTTAACCCATATTTTGAGAGCCTGATCGGCAATGAGCAATACTGCGATAAGTATCGAGATATGTTTTACTTTCATAATTCTCCTTAATTTTCGACAAATGTAGTGATTTTTATATAAATTACAAAGAAAAGAGGTTGTCCAACAACTTGTTGAACAACCTCTCATTATTGAAGCGAAGCAATACTACTCCTCCTCACGACGGTGCAACTGCTCTACATAGATAGCGTGAGCCATCTTGTCTCGCTTTGCAATCGAAGGCTTAGTGAAGTACTGACGAGCACGGAGCTCCTTCAAAACACCTGTACGCTCGTACTTACGCTTAAACTTTTTGAGAGCACGCTCGATATTCTCGCCCTCTTTAACTGGCATAATAATCATAATTATTCTCTTTTTTTATTGTTTTGTATTCTGTTTTAATTGTTGGCAGTCCTTTTTTGCCTCACTGCCATAGGCATTTTCCGAAATGTTAGTTAATCGAACTTCTGTGGTGTAGTACCAAAAAGAAGATAGGGTGCAATGGCTTTCGCCTGCTCCTCGGTGAATATGTTATCCATCTGCATCTCCTCGATACTATTCCAACCTCCTTTCGATTCCCTTGTTTCTGTTATCAGTTTTACTGCCCTTCGAGTCATATATGGATGATGCTCAAAATGGGAAGCGGGTGCAAAGTTAATATCTATTTTTGAAATTTTGCAACTATCGCAATAAATTTGTTCACAAATTCGCTCAAAATTTTCGATTGTAACGCATTTTAGTTCTGCAATTTGCTCTTTTCGGACAAATCCACCCAATAATTTGCGATATTGCATCACCGCTACCACCGTTTTTGCACCTATGCCTCGTACCTTACGAAGTGTTGCCGAGTCGGCTGAATTTATCTCGACAAGGTCGTCGTAAGGGTTGCGAACACTCAGAATCACGAAGTGTGCCAACGAGTCAGCCATCTCCTCGCTTACGGCGTAGCAGTCACGCAACTCATTCATCGAGAAGATACCTTTGCCACGATTGCGATACTCGATTAACGCCTCGGCTTGTCGTGTCGAGAAGCCAATTTTTCGCAGGTACTCAACACCCACTGTATCAATCGAAAAACGCTCGAATGGTCGTGGCGAAAAGCGGGTTGAGCCACTCCTTGGCAATGAGTCGGTGAGGTTGCGTTTGGGTTTAGTGGCGTAGGTATTACCTATTTTTATATACGGGCGCACACGAGAGAACATCTCGTCGGTTACTCCATAGCATAGAGCCAACTCCTCGGCAATGCCAAACACCTTGCCTGCGGTGCGATACTTCACGATACCTACTGCTGTGCGCTTGTCGAAGCCGAGCAGGCGCAGTTCGTCGTAAGTTACCGTATTGGGGTCGAATACAAAGAGTGAATCTCGTTTTGCGACAATCTCCTCGCTCCTTGACTCTGCAAGTACAAGCCCTTTGCGAGGCTTGGCGAAGTAGGCAGTGAGGGCGACGGCGATAATTATCACCATCAGAAAGATTATACCTCGTATGTTCTGCCTGCTAAACATCGCCTATTTGCTCCATTGTGCCCCCTCGGAGAGCTTTAATGCGCTATATCGCTCCGACGGCGAAGGTATGAACGCTCCAATGCCATACTCCTTCCAACGGCTATCTACAAGGCGTATTGTAGACTCGTCTGCCGTTACGATATTCGGCCAGCGTGAAGGGTTGCTATCGCCTGCTCCCGGTCGCTTTGCTCGGGCATCAATTACGAGTGTCGAGCCGTGGAGTGTGATATCTCGTGTCGGCTCGGTATTGGCTGCTCCAAGCCAAAATAATTCGTTTGCATTCATCTGCTCGGCACGATGATCGAAGATTACCACAAAGTTGCAATTCGAGGTTTTTGCCACCTCGCTTGCGTCGATTTTGAGGTCGTTATCAGCAAAGAGCAGTAATACGCCCCACTTATTGAGTAGGGTAGTGTTGGCTGTAATGCCATTTGGCAAGGCGTTGCCGTCAAAGGTGATTTCACCCTCTTGTTCTACGACATTTGTCAAGTCGAGTGCCACCTTTCCGCCATATCCGCAGTTGGCGGTTGCGTGGTCCAAAACATCGTAGATACCCTCGCTGCGAATGAGTGAGTTGCGGAGGTTGCAGTTACGCATCAACCACGCCATATCCTCCTCCGAGCGGATATTGGTTGAGGCGGGCGTGAGAAGCAGATATTTGTTAAACATCATCTGTCCTGCGCCCCACAAGCCGAGTGTCACCTTCGAGGCTTGGCGCTCGTAGAGCTGGCGCATCGAGATAATTGTGATATTGTGCTGTGTTCCTGCCGACGGCATAAACATATCCGCCACCTCGGGCTGCATAACAAGACGAATTGGAGCGAGGAAGATGCGCTCGGTAGCCATCGCTATATAGGCATCCTCCTGTGGCGGAATGCCTACGATAGTTGCAGGGTATACAGCATCCTTGCGATGAGTTATGGCCGTGATGTGGAACTTTGGATAGTAGTCTGTGAGTGAGTAGAAGCCTGTGTGGTCGCCAAAGTCGCCCTCCAAAATCTTCTCCTCGGCAGTATCGACATAACCCTCGATTACGAAGTCGCAATCCTCGGGAACATAGATGTCGTTGGTGATACACTTAACGAGCTTCACGGGCTTACCTCGTAATAGACCAGCCAAGAGGTATTCGTCGATACCATCAGGTACGGGTGCTGTTGCCGAGTAGGCATATACCGGGTCGCCACCTATTGCTACCGATACGGGCATTCTCTCGCCTTTGGCTTTGTAACCCTCGTAGTGGCGTGCTCCCGTCTTGTGACGGTGCCAATGCATACCCGTAGTATAGTCATCAAAGACCTGCATACGATACATTCCCACATTGCGGATACCTCGTTCGGGGTCTACGGTATGCACCATAGGGAGAGTTACAAAGCGCCCTCCGTCGTGTGGCCAACATTTCAAAATTGGCAATAACGACAAATTGGCCTCCTCGCCCGTGAGAACCACCTGCTGACACTCTCCTCGGCCACTTCGCTTGCGTGGAAACCACTGCGACGCCTCGCCCAAGAGTGGGAGAAGTCGCAACTTGTCGATAAAGTTCTCCTTTGGAGATGTTACCGTACCGATAAGGTTGTCAAATCGCTCCGATATGTCGGACAACTTCTCCACGCCGAGCGCCATAGCCATTCGGCGCTCCGAGCCGTAGAGGTTTGTCAGAACAGGGAAGCCTTTGTCGGTACTCTCGAACAATAGAGCCTTGCCACCGCCCTCGGTTTTTACCATACGGTCAGTAATCTCCGCAATCTCCAATTCTGACGATACGGAAGTGCTGATGCGAATTAACTCACCAGCACTCTCCAACTTTTCGATAAAATCTGTTAAAGATTTGTACATCTTTATCTCTATTTCTGCTCAGCCTTTGCTGCTGCAATACGCTCCTCGAACATCTTCTTCTCCTTGCCCATAGCCATAAGGCAGATTACGGAAGCGATAACACTCGCTGCAAAGAAGCCGAGGAAAGTTAAATTCCAACCTCCACTCTCGACAACACGACCAAAGGCGATTTTCGAGAGGAATGCATCTCCAATCAAGTAACCGAGTAAGCCCATAAAGCCTGCTGCGGTACCCGCTGCATTCTTCGGAACGATGGCGATGGCCTGAATAGAGATCATAGCCACAGGGCCATATACTGCAAAGCCGGTAACGACGAGTGCAATTTTTACCACATCAATATACTCCATTCCAAACTGTGTGGCAATTGCGCCTGCCTGCCAATAGATAAATGCTCCAATAGCTGTAACTGCCATACAGAGTACATTTACAGGGGCGCAACGACCCTGGAAGAATTTAGATGATAGCCATCCCGCAATCAAGGTGCCAGGAATAGCTGCAATCATATGGTATGCGTAGAGGTCTTTGCTTACGCTCTTTGCAATGCCGTGAGCCTCTTGTAGGTAGATCGGCAACCAGTCCGAAATGCCGTTGCGAACCAAGTATACAAGGATGTTGGCGAAGCCGATGAGCCACAACATCTTATTTTTGAGGACATAATCGACGAATAGAGTCTTGAATGGAATTTTATCCTCCTCGCCCTTCTTTGCCTTTGCGCCCGAAAAGTCGTTGCGATACTTGTCGATTGGTGGCAAGCCGCACGACTCTGGTGTATCACGGATAAACCACCAGCACAAACCTGCAACTGCGAGTGCTGCAATCGAAGGGATTATGAATGCCTCTCTCCAACCCTCCTCTGCGCTGAAACCGAGCGCAACAAGCAGAGAACCTCCGCCGATTGTGGCCAACC
The DNA here is from genome assembly GCA_045654385.1 of Alistipes sp. Classification (GTDB taxonomy): domain Bacteria; phylum Bacteroidota; class Bacteroidia; order Bacteroidales; family Rikenellaceae; genus Alistipes. Next base: position 23,843 of record JAZONG010000072.1, on the reverse strand, counting down.
AAGCCAAGCCCGAGCTTCCGATGTTGTGTGCAGTGTTCCAAACCGACATCTTGAACGAGCGTTCGTTGGTCGAGAACCAGTGCGACATCACACGGCCGCAAGGAGGCCATCCCATACCCGAGAACCAACCTGTCAAGCAGGTCAAAACGAAGAGTATAGCAGTTGTGATAGCTCCATTCTTAGGGTAAGGTATAACACCTGCGATAATCATCACAATAGCCGAGATAATAAGGCCGATAGTCATAAACTTACGAGCGTCCGAACGGTCCGAAAGGCTGCCCATCAAGAATTTACTTACGGCATAAGCGATAGGCAATCCCGCCATTGCATCACCCACACCGCTGGTGTCGAGATAGCCTTGCGCTATCATATCTGCACCTGCGAACGAGAGATTCTTGCGCACGAGATAGTAGGCTGCATAGCCCAAATAGATACCGATAAAGACCTTCCAACGCATAGCGGTGTACTCACTCTTTACCTTTTCTGCTGGCACCAATTTTTCCGAAGCCTTCGGAGGAGCCATAAAGTCTAAAAGTCCCATATTTCTATTTAGGTTAAAGTTTTATGTCGTATATCTGGATAACACCAACGAGGTGTCTGTTGTTATCAACCACAAGCAACGAATTGACCTTGTGTTGCGTCATTCTACGCTCGGCGTCGATGAGTTTGCTGTCGGGGTGAATTGTCTTTGGTTCACGAGTGGCAATATCCATCGGATGAATATCGAAGAAGGCCGCTTGACGGCACTCCATTGCTCGGCGAATATCTCCATCGGTGATAATGCCGAGTATCTCGCCCTCACGCTCCACAACAATCAAGCCCAAACCTCCACGAGATATGGCGTGTATCATATCGGCTGCCGATGCCTCCTCCGTAACAATCGGGAGGTCGTGTTTGCGCATTACATTTCCAACTCTCATCAGTAATCTGCGACCAAGACTGCCACCGGGGTGGAGTCGTGCAAAATCTTGCGATGTAAAGTTGCGCATCTTCATCACCGCACAAGCCAAAGCATCACCCAAGGCTATTTGTGCCGTAGTTGAAGAGGTCGGTGCAAGGTGTAGAACGCACTCCTCACGCTCCACCTTGGTGTCGAGGTGAATATCCGAGTTCTTTGCCAATGCCGACTCTGCATTTCCCGTCACGGCAATTAGGCGATTGCCATTTTCGTGCACGAACGGAACAATTTTAAGAACCTCATCGGTCTCACCCGAGTAGGATAGTGCAATGACTATATCCTCCTTTGATATCATACCGAGGTCGCCGTGGAAAGCCTCGCCCGGGTTGAGAAAGAAACTCGGTGTTCCCGTACTTGCGAGTGTTGCGGCAATCTTCTTCGCTATGATACCCGACTTGCCCATTCCCGTAAGGATAACCTTGCCCTCGCAGGCAAGTATAGCCTCTACGGCACTGACGAACTCTCCATTGAGCATCTCCTTGATGCGCAATACAGCCTCCGCCTCGGTCGTTAAGACTTCACGAGCAGTGTCGAGAATAGCCTCTCTTTGCAACTTTTCCATTTAACTATAAAAGAGTCTTTATGACCTCTTCCAATTGGTCGAGGTATAACATGTTTGCCCCATCGCTCTTGGCGGTGTCGGGCGTAGGATGTACCTCGAAGAAGTAGCCGTTTGCGCCAAAAGCCTTGGCTGCCACAGCCATTGAAGGTACAAATTTGCGGTCGCCACCCGTAGTGCCGTTTGTACTGCTTGGGCGCTGTACCGAGTGGGTACAATCCATAATTACTCGTGGAGCGAAGTCGAGCATATCCGAAATGTTGCGGAAATCGACCACGAGGTTGTTGTAGCCGAATGAGTTGCCTCGCTCTGTAAGCCACACCTCCTCAGCCCCCGACTCCATAGCCTTTTGGTATGGGTAGCGCATATCTGCGCCCGAGAGGAATTGTCCCTTTTTGATGTTTACTGTTTTGCCTGTCTTTGCCGCGGCTACGATAAGGTCGGTCTGACGACAGAGAAAAGCGGGTATCTGCACCACATCCACCACTTCGCCCACAGGCGCAGCCTGCCACGCTTCGTGGATGTCGGTGAGAAGTTTCAAACCCCACTTGCGACCAACATCGTCAAGCATCTGCAAGCCTTGCTCCAAGCCCACGCCTCGGAAGGAGTGTAGCGATGTGCGATTTGCCTTGTCGAACGAAGCCTTGAAGATGATGTCGGTGCCGAGAGTGCGGTTTATTTCGCACAGCCTTGCGGCCACCGAGTCGAGCAACTCGCCCGACTCGATGACACAAGGTCCTGCGATAAATATAGGTTTCATCAGCCTATCCCCCAAAATGATTACTTAGAGAGAGCCTTGATAACCTTCTGGTTTACATCGTGAACACGCTTAACATCGAACTTAACGACTTTACGGTCGTAAGTTACGAAGCCGTTAACCTCACCCTCAACATCGGTAGTCTGTGTATAGATAGCACCCGACATACCCTGTGGAATGAATGGGATAATCATCTCTGCGTACTCAACATAAGTTTTGTTCAAATCCTCCTTATCCTTGCGGTTGCCACCGTAGCCCCAGTTGAGCATATCTGGATTCCAAAGGTGATCCTTAACAGGAAGTCCCAAACCGCCATACTCGCCGAGCATAAGGATGTAGTCTGCGTGGTGAACGCCCATAATAGGCTTTGGATAGTTGTGCCAGTCCATAATATCACCGCACTCACGCAAGTTACCACCGCTGGCAGGGTTGATAAGACGAGAGTGGTCACGCTTGTAGGTCCACTCTGTAACCTTCTCGGTATCGAACTGCGACCAAGCCTCGTTGAATGGTACCCAAACTACAACCGATGGGAAGAAACGGCAGTAGTCCATAATCTCACCCCACTCCTTGTAGTAGTTACGCTTGAACTCCTCGGTCAAAGTAGTGTCAGAACCACCATTGATCTGGTGACGAGACCACGAGTAGGCATTCTTGTTAGCCATCTCGCCGCAAGGCATATCCTGCCATACGAGCATACCCAAACGGTCGCAGTGGTAGAACCAACGAGCCGACTCAACCTTGATGTGCTTACGAATTGTGTTGAAGCCGAGATCCTTGGTGAACTGAATATCCCACAAGAGAGCCTCATCGGTTGGCTGTGTGAGCAATCCATCTGGCCACCAGCCCTGGTCGAGTGGACCAAACATAAAGATAGGCTCGCCATTGAGGGTAGCACGGAGGTGTCCGAACTGGTCACGCTTCTTGCCCAACTCACGCATTGCAGTGTACGACTCAACGCTCTCTACAACCTTGCCATTCTGCTTCAAGGTAACCTTCAAGTCGTAGAGGTGAGGGTTCTCGGTGTTCCACCACTTAGCATTTGGAATATGAACCTTAGCAGGTGTGCCGGCAGGAGCAGAGCCCTCGCCAACCTTTGTGCCGTTGTCGAATACCTCAACAGTTACAACTCCCTCCTTAACAGCAGTCTCGGTAGCAACGATGATATCGTTGTGGCGAAGGTCGCTTGTAGGGAGTACATTTACGATGTGGTTAGACTTTGCAACAGGCTCCATCCATACAGTCTGCCAGATACCCGAAACCGGAGTGTACCAGATTTTGCCGAGCTTTGTCAACTGCTTACCAATTGGCTGCTCGCCCTTCTCGGTTGGGTCCCATACACGAACTACCAACTTCTGTGTGCCCTTCTTGTTGAGAGCATCGGTGATATCGAACGAGAATGGAACGAAACCGCCGGTGTGACCACCTACCAATACATCGTTTACATAGACATCAGCGGCCCAATCCACAGCACCGAAGTGGAGGATAACACGCTGCGACATCCACTTTGCAGGTACAGTAAACTCACGCTCATACCACAAGAGCTGCTTCTCGGTAATCCACTTACCAACGCCCGAAAGAGCCGACTCAATAGCAAATGGAACGAGAATCTCGCCGTCGAACTTTGTAGGCTCTGCTGCATTTACCTCGGTGATGGCGTAGTTCCACAAACCGTTGAGGTTCTGCCACTCGCTACGAACGAGTTGCGGACGAGGATACTCAGGTAAAACATTCGAAGGGTCTACCTTCTCTGCCCACTCTGTGCGAATCTTGTCGCCAGCGATTTTCCACTCTGCTGATACGGTCGAGATACCGAACGCCAGCAATGCAAATACCAATAAGGTCTTTTTCATAGTGTTTAAGTTTTTAATTGTTAAAAAAAAGTGTGAATTAAAGTGTTTGTGTTGTTAAAAAATGTTCTGCTTTCATTAAATCTTCGGGGGTGTCAATACCTATCGTTTCGATATCGGTTACACCTACGCCTATCTTATATCCGTGTTCCAACCAGCGCAGTTGCTCCAACTTCTCGGCCTTTTCGAGCGGCGATTGCGGCAATGTGGTAACCCTTTTCAACACCTCCGCACGAAAGGCGTATATGCCTATGTGTTTGTAGAAGGTATGGTGCTTTAACCACTCGCTACGCTCTACATCTCGTAGGTAGGGTACTACCGAGCGAGAGAAATATATCGCTTCGCCCGCCTCGTTAATAACGACCTTCGGCGAGTTGGGGTTTTCGAGCGCTTCGATACCATCCTCTGCCGAAAAAGGTTTTACGAGGGTTGCAATATCGATATAGCCCTTCTCGAAACACACCGTTAAAGCCTCAACCTGCTCGGGGGCAATAAACGGCTCGTCGCCCTGAATGTTTAGAACGATGTCGGCTTCAAAACCCAACTTGTCGTACGCTTCGGCGCATCTGTCTGTGCCGCTTTTGTGGTCGGGAGAGGTCATTACCGCCTCTCCTCCGAACGAAATTACGGCGTCGTAGATGCGTTTGTCATCGGTCGCTACAACCACCTTATCAACAGCCTTTCGTACCTGCTCATAGACTCGCTCCACTACCAACTTACCGCCCAATATGGCGAGTGGCTTGGCCGGAAAGCGGGAACTTGCGTATCTTGCAGGTATGATGGCTAACAGTTTCATTATCTCCTACTTTTCGAGGGCAAGCGCCAATACCTGCTCGTTGGTGCGAACATAGTGGAAGGTTAAGCCGTCGATATACTCCTTTGTAATCTCCTCTACATCCTTGCGGTTCTCCTCCGGAAGCAGGATGGTGTGGATGCCTGCACGCTTTGCAGCCAAAATCTTCTCCTTAACGCCACCGATTGGCAATACTCGACCACGCAACGATGTCTCACCCGTCATAGCGATACGCTCGTTTACTTTACGACCTGTATAGGTCGATACAATCGAGGTGATCATTGTGATACCTGCCGAAGGACCATCCTTTGGCACAGCACCCTCCGGCACATGGATGTTCAGGTCGTTCTTTTCGAACACCTCAGGGTTGATGCCGAGCTCCTTGTGGTGCGCCATAACCCACTCGTGGGCAATGGTTGCAGACTCCTTCATTACATCGCCGAGATTTCCCGTGAGCGAGAGCTTGCCCTTGCCCGGTGTGAGGACACTCTCGATGTAGAGAATATCTCCACCCACCTGTGTCCACGCCAAACCGGTAACTACGCCTACCATATCCTTGATTTCGTACTCATCGTTACGGAATTTAGGCTTGCCCAACACCTTCTCTACCTGCTCGGCCGAGAATGATGGGGTAAACTCCTCCTCGAAGGCAATCTCCTTGGCACGAGAACGAGCCAACTTTGCCAAATGCTTATCCAATGAACGGACTCCCGATTCACGAGTGTAGTCCGAGATGATTTTCTTTACAACCTCACGCTCCACGACCATATCGCCCTCCTTCAAACCGTGCGCCTCGCTCTGCTTGCGAATGAGGTGCTTCTCGGCAATCTCGACCTTGTCTTCGAGAATATAGCCCGGAATGTTTATCAACTCCATACGATCACGCAATGCTGGGTTTACTGCTCCGATGTCGTTTGCAGTGGCGATAAACAATACCTTTGATAAGTCGTACTCGGTGTCGAGGTAGTTGTCGTGGAATGTGGTATTCTGCTCAGGATCCAACACCTCCAACAATGCCGACGATGGGTCGCCGTGGTTACTTACGGTAATCTTATCCACCTCATCGAGAATAATCACAGGGTTAGACGAGCCACAGCGCTTTATTGTCTCGATAATTCGGCCCGGCATGGCACCGATATAGGTGCGGCGGTGGCCACGGATTTCAGCCTCATCGTGCAAGCCGCCGAGTGCAATACGGCCAAACTTACGACCGAGAGCGGTGGCTACCGACTTACCCAACGAGGTTTTACCAACTCCCGGAGGGCCATAAAGGCAGAGGATAGGGGACTTCAAATCTCCCTTCAACTTAATGACTGCGAGGTGCTCCAAAATACGCTCCTTAACCTCATCGAGGCCAAAGTGGTCGGCATCGAGTTGCTCACGAGCGCACTTCAAATCGAGGTTGTCCTCGGTCATCTCCTCCCACGGAAGGTCCACCATCAACTGCAAGTAGTTCATCTGCACCGAATACTCCGCTACGGCAGGATTCAAACGCTCCATTTTTGAAAGTTCCTTCTCGAACAACTCGGCAGTTGCCTTGCTCCACTTCTTCTTTGCGGCAGCCTCACGCAGGCGCTTGATATCGCCATCCTCGTCGTCGCCCAACTCCTGCTGAATGGTGCGCATCTGCTGCTGCAAGTAGTAGTCACGCTGCTGCTTGTCAATCTCCTGCTTCACCTTGCTCTGAATATCCTGCTTGATTTCGAGCAACTGCTGCTCACGGATAAGTATTTCGAGCAACTTGCGTGAACGAGCCAACAAACCCGGTGCTTCGAGCAACATCTGGCGGTCATCATCAGAGAACTCGAAGTTCGAACATATAAAGTTTACGATGCCTCGGCGTGAGTCGATATTCTTAATCGCAAACGAAGCCTCCTTTGGCATAGTCTGCGAGGTGTTGATGATGTTGAGTGCAACATCCTTGATAGACTCGATAAGTGCATCGAACTCCACGCTGTTGCGCTCCGGTGTGGAGTCGAGCAGCGGGGTTACTCTCGCCTTAAAGAAAGGTTCGGTCGAGATATACTCGCCCACCTCAATCTTCTCCAAGCCCGAAAGGATAACGGTAAGGTTTCCGTTCGGCATTTCGAGTATTTTAAGGATACGGGCAGCCGTACCGATGCGATACATATCGTCGGGTGTAGGAGTCTCGATCTCTGCGTTCTTCTGCAAGACAGCTCCGAGCAATCCGCTCTCGGCCTGCACGGCACGCACGAGGGCGATACTCTTCTCACGACCTACGGTAATAGGGGTGATGGCACCCGGGAAGAGTACCGAACTGCGGAGTGTCAAAATTGGTAATGCGTCGGGAAGTTGTACCTCCTCGACCACATCGTCATCACCACCCGTAATGATTGGGATGACCTGATGCTTCTGGTCTGTAATGTCGGGAGTCAAACCCAACTCGTCAAATGAAAATTCGTTATTATCTTTCTTTGCCATAATATCTTGTTCCGATTTGTCGTTTGTGTTTTCGTATGCGCATATACGCACACATACACATATATTGTTTGCAAAGATAATACTTTTTTTGTATATTTGTGAGTGAAAACCAAAAAAAATGAGAATATGAAACGAATTGTGTTATTACTTGCGCTGTGTGTAACAGCGTTGTTATCGGTGTGGCTCGTTGTCGAGTCGCAGACCAAGAGTGGCGTTATCGATGCCATCAAGAGTCGTCGCAGTATTCGTGAGTATAAGGATGTGCCCGTAGAGCGTGAAAAGTTGCAGACTATTGCCGAGTGCGGAGTGTGGGCTCCGAGTGCAATGCACCGTCAGGAGTGGGAGGTGTGCATTGTGGATAGCAAGCAGTGGATAGACAACTGTACGGCTGCTTATTTGAAGGCTGTTGAGGGCACGGACAAGGCTGCGTATATGCTTACTCCGACCTTTAAGAATATATTCCGAAATGCTTCGGCCGTGATTTTTGTAGCCGCTCCCGAAGGGCTGTTTTCGGGCGTGAATGTAGGTATGCTTGGAGAGAATATGATGCTGGCAGCCACCGAGTTAGGCTTGGGAACCTGCTGCTTGGGCAGTGTGCAGATGATATTCGCCGAGCCGGCAATGGCGGAGTATCTCTCATCGCTTGGATTCTCCGAGGGGTATAAACTCAGTTACGCCTTGGCGGTGGGTTATCCCGATGAGTCGCCTGAACCAAAATCGAGAGATTTGTCGAAGATTAAGTTCGTAGAGTAAAAAAAAACAGAGGCTCGAATGTTCGAGCCTCTGTTCATTTTCTCTGATTTGCCTATCTGAGTGTAGGGAAGAGTTGCTGCATCTGGCGTGTGACGCTCTCGTGTGTAGCATTCTCGTGAAGAATCAGGATGATGTTATTGTCGCCTGCGACCGTTCCGAGAATATCCTTCATCTTGTGGCTGTCGATAATTACCGAAATGGCACTTGCATATCCCGATTTTGTGGCGAGAACTGCAATGTTGTGAGAGAATTTTATTCCAATTACTGCCTCTCCGATATTCGCTACATTTGTTACTATTTCCGAACCTAGTTTTTCGCTGAGAACATAGATGTAACCCTTCTCCGGATGTGGCATCTTCGAGATGTTAATCTCTTTGAAATCTCGTGATAATGTGCTCTGTGTAGCCTGTACGCCGTGCTCTGTAAGGCGTTTGATTAAATCTTCCTGCGAGCTTATAAGTTCTTCGCTCACAAGGCGTTTAATCAGATTGAGTCGTTCTGTTTTGTTTCCCATATGTAGTTTTTTGGTTAATTTGTTAGTGCAAAGATATATAATTATTTGTAGTTTTTGCATAAAATATCAAAAAATAGAAAAATAATTTTTCGTTGGATGAAGAATTTTTTTGTGACACTATAAGTGTCTATTCAAAAAAAATAGTATCTTTGCCCTTTGGATGAAGCGAAGAGAGTGTAAGATTGATACAATTCAACACAATTTAATACAATACCTTTATGAAAAAAACAATTCTTTCGTTGGTGCTTGCCGTATTGGCGCTTCCGCTTTCGGCACAGTACAAAGTAACTCAGGAGCACAAGGATCGTGCAGCCGAGGTCGTTAAGAAGATGACCCTCGAAGAGAAAATCGATTACATTGGCGGTCACGCATCGTGGTATGTTCGTGGCATCGAGCGTCTTGGCTTGCCGGCAGTTCGTATGGCTGATGGCCCGCAGGGTGTTCGTAACAACACCAAGAGTACCCTCTATCCAAGTGGTGTGGCTGCTGCTGCAACTTGGGATACAGCGCTCATCGAGCAGATGGGTGTGTCGCTCGGTAAGGACTCTCGTGCTCGTGGTGTGCATATCTTGCTCGGCCCTGGTGCAAACATCTACCGTTCACCACTCTGCGGTCGTAACTTTGAGTACTTCGGTGAGGATCCATTCCTCGCAGGTGAGATTGCTACCGCTTATATCAAGGGTGTGCAGAGTATGGGTGTAATGGCTTGTATCAAGCACTTCGCCGGTAACAATCAGGAGTGGGCTCGCCACAGCGTATCGACAGATGTTGATGAGCGTACTCTCAACGAGATCTACTTCCCTGCTTTCGAGAAGGCCGTTAAGGAGGGTAATGTTGCAACCATTATGACTTCGTACAACCTCCTCAACGGTGTTCACGCATCGGAGGATAAGTATCTCAATCAGGATGTTTTGCGTGGTCAGTGGGGCTTTGACGGTTTCGTTATGTCGGACTGGACTTCGTGCTACTCGCCTGTAAATGTTACTCGTTGGGGTGTAGATTTGGAGATGCCATACGCAAAGTGTCTTAAACCTGCGCTTATCAAGCAGTTGGTGGAGCAGGGCGTTATCGACGAGCGTGCTCTCGACCAGAAGTGTCAGAATATCATTCAGGCAATCTTTGCTTTCGAGTTCGACAAGCGTGAGCAGTTGGATAAGTCGTTGCCGGAGAACAATCCGGAGTGCGATGCAGTGGCTCACAAGCTCTCACAGGCAGCAATTGTAATGCTCAAAAACGAGAACAACTTTCTCCCATTCAAGAAGGGTAATGTTGTAGTTTGCGGTCCTAATGCCGACCGTATCGTTACAGGTGGTGGTAGCGGTTTCGTTACTCCGCTTATGGCTTGTTCGGTGGCTGAGGGTATGTCTACCATTGACAAGAAGATTAAGAGCACCTTTGTTCCTATGCACGCAGCACGCAAGCCTCTTCCGGGCGTTGTGTATGCCGATAAGGAGATGACAAAGAAGGGTGTTGCAGCCGAGTATTTCACCAATGCAACACTCGAAGGTAAGCCTGCTCACAGTTTTATTACCGATAAGGCAGGTATTGTGGAGAATGTATTTGGTGCTCATAACGATATGGTGAATGTTTCGACTCGCCACACATTCTACTACAAGCCAACTGTCGATGAGGCTTACACCTTCACGGTAGATGCAAACGACGGTTTCCGTTGCTATGTAAACGACAAGATGGTGATGACCGATTGTTGGACCAAGACAAGCCACAATGAGGGCAGTATGTTGCTCGAAATGAAGGCCGGTGAGGTGTATAAGATTGTTCTCGATCACAACAACATTTCGGGTTCAATCAATGTAGAGATGGGCTTCGAGCCTGTATCGAGTGATGAGGATAAGAATGGTGCTATCTTCAAGGCTGCAGATTGCGTTGTAGTGTGCCTTGGCCACAACAACCGTACCGAGAAGGAGAACCACGACCGTACATTCGAGTTACCTAACAGCCAGGTAGAGTACTTGCAGACTATTCTCAAATACAACAAGAATGTTGTAGTTGTTCTCAATGGCGGTGGTGCTATCGAGATGGCATCGTGGATGAACGATGTTAAGGCTGTATTGATGGCTTGGTATCCTGGTCAGCAGGGTGGTCTTGCAATCTCGGAGATTATCACCGGTAAAATTTCGCCATCGGGTAAGTTGCCAATCTCGGTTGAGACGAAGTTGGAGGATAACCCTTGCTCGGCAAACTATCACGAGAATGTTGATCGTATTCGTTCGCACAAGATTAACCCACACGCTCGTGTAGAGTATCGTGAGGGTATCTTTATGGGCTACCGTGGCTACGAGAAGAACGGTGTTAAGCCGTTGTTCCCATTCGGCTTCGGTTTGTCGTACACCACTTTCGACTACTCGAACCTCGATATCAAGGCTGACGGCAAGGAGTTCGTTGTAAGTTTTGATGTTAAGAATACAGGTAAGGTTGCAGGTGCAGAGGTTGCTCAGGTCTATGTTGGCGACGATGTTTGCTCGCTCGTTCGCCCTGCAAAGGAGTTGAAGGGCTTCGATAAGGTCTATCTCAAAGCAGGTGAGACCAAGCGAGTTAGCGTTCGTCTTGACGATGAGGCATTCCGCTTCTTCGACCCAATCGAGCGTCAGTTCAAGGTTGAGGCCGGTAGTTTTACCGTACATATTGGTTCATCTTCGGCTGACATCCGTTTGACCGGTAAGTTGGAGGTTAAGTAACAGCCTTGTTATCGGGCAAAACTGCCCGAACAATATAGGGATAACCCCAAGAGTTTTTTGATTGGACTCTTGGGGTTATTTTCTATTTTTGGGCTTTCAGTTTTTTTTGTTATTTTTGCAAAAAATATAAAAGTATAGAGCAATGTTTTTGGAAAATTGTACACAAAAGGGATGGATTGAGGTCGTTTGCGGTTCGATGTTCTCGGGAAAGACCGAGGAGCTTATTCGCCGCCTCCGTCGTGCAGAGTTTGCACATCAGCGAGTAGAGATTTTTAAGCCACAAATTGATGTGCGCTATTCGGAGGATGAGGTTGTGTCGCACAACCACTCAACAATTCGTTCGACCCCTGTGGAGTCACCACAGCAGATTTTACTGATGTCGTCGGAGGTTGATGTTGTCGGTATCGACGAGGCGCAGTTCTTCGATGAGAGTATTATTGAGGTTTGTCGTGAGTTGGCAAATCGTGGTGTGCGTGTTATCGTGGCGGGCTTGGATATGGACTTCCTCGGTAAACCTTTTGGCCCTATGCCTGCATTGATGGCCATTGCCGAGTATGTCGATAAGGTACACGCCATCTGTGTACACTGCGGTAACCCTGCACAGCACTCGCACCGCTTGGCTAAGAGCGAGAAGTTGGTGATGCTCGGCGAGAAGGATACCTACGAGCCGGTATGTCGCCACTGTTTCCTCCGTTTGCGCAAGGAGCAGGGGGAGTAACGCAATAAATTTCAAAAACATTCGTTTGATTTGTACGACATAAAATAATTTTTTGAAGATATGGGTGATATTATCAATATCAAGGAGTTGAATGAGCGCATCGAGCGTGAGAGCCTTTTCGTCGATACTTTGCGTACCGAGATGGGCAAGGTTATCGTTGGTCAGCAGCACCTTGTCGATACACTTTTGATTGGTCTTTTGTCGAACGGACACATCTTGTTGGAGGGTGTGCCCGGCTTGGCAAAGACCTTGGCTATTACCACTCTGGCAAAGGCTGTGGATGCCGATTTTTCTCGTATTCAGTTTACACCGGACTTGCTTCCTGCCGATATTGTGGGTACTTTGATCTACTCGCAGAAGGCGGAGGACTTTACTGTTAAGAAGGGCCCTGTATTTGCGAACTTTGTGTTGGCAGATGAGATTAACCGTTCGCCTGCGAAGGTGCAGTCGGCACTCTTGGAGGCTATGCAGGAGCGTCAGGTTACCATTGGCGACAACACCTATAAGTTGCCTGAGCCATTCCTCGTGCTGGCAACTCAAAACCCGTTGGAGCAGGAGGGTACATATCCGCTTCCAGAGGCACAGGTGGACCGTTTTATGTTGAAGGCAAAGATTACCTATCCGAAGCGTGAGGAGGAGCGTGATATTGTGCGTATGAACCTCTCGGGTGCAGGTATGCCCGAGCCGAGCAAGGTTATCTCGCCGGAGGATATTGTAAAGGCTCGCAAGGTGGTTGAGGATGTCTATATGGACGAGAAAATCGAGAAGTATATCGTCGATATAATCTTTGCAACTCGTGAGCCTGCGGCTTATAACCTCGAAAAGCTGCAATCTTTGATTGCCTACGGAGGTTCGCCTCGTGCAAGTATCTCGTTGGCAAAGGCTGCTCGTGCTTACGCCTTTATCCGTCGCCGTGGATATGTTATTCCGGAGGATGTGCGTGCCGTATGCCACGATGTATTGCGCCACCGTATCGGCTTAACCTACGAGGCTGAGGCCGAGAATATCACTTCGGAGGATATTATCACCGAGATTTTGAACAATGTTATAGTTCCTTAATGGAGCAGACCGAGAACGATATCTTGAAGCGAGTCCGCAAAATCGAGATTAAGACTCGTGGTTTGTCGAATGAGATCTTCGCAGGAAAGTATCATACGGCATTCAAGGGGCGTGGTATGTCGTTTGCCGAGGTGCGTGAGTATCGCATTGGCGACGATGTGCGAGATATCGACTGGAATGTTACGGCTCGTTCTCACAAGCCACATATCAAGGTCTATGAGGAGGAGCGAGAACTGACTATGATGCTTATGGTCGATGTCAGTGGCTCTCGAATGTTCGGAACGACCGATTCTCTCAAAAAAAATATCATTACCGAGTTGGCGGCAGTGCTCGCCTTTTCGGCTTCGCAGACGGGCGATAAGGTTGGTTGTATATTCTTTTCGGATAAGGTCGAGAAGTTTATTCCGCCGAAGAAGGGGCGTAGCCATATCCTGATGATTATTCGTGAGTTGGTGGGTCTCGTGCCCGAGTCGAACGGTACGGCCATATCGGAGGCAGTGCGTTACCTTACGGGAGTGAATAAGAAGCGCTGCACGGCCTTCTTGCTGTCGGATTTCCTCAACTCGAAAAGGGATGACGAGGCGTTGAATGATGCATTGAAGATTGCTACTTCCCGCCACGATATTATCGCCTTGAAGGTGTCGGATCCTCGTGAGAGGGAGATGCCCGATGTTGGTATTGTCGAGTTGCAGGATGCCGAGACGGCTCGCAAGGTGTGGGTGGATACCGCATCGAAGGCGGTGCGTGATCACTACGCCGAGGCGTGGGCGGAGCGAGAGGAGAGAACTCGTGATATGTTACTGCATAACCGCATAGATATTGCTGATATTTCGACCGATTCGGACTATGTGGCAGAGTTGATAAAACTATTTAAGAAACGATGAAGGCGTTACGCTACATAGCAATATATGTTGCAACTTTATTGGCGATGCGGGGGGTATCGGCACAAAATGGTGCGCCGACAATCTCTTCGCATATATCTGCCGATACGGTGATGATTGGCGACCGCATAACTCTCACTATCGAGGTGGAGAAGGATGTGATGCAGTATGTAGCCTTCCCTACATTCGACTTCAAGGCAAAAGAGGGTGCGGAGCAGGAGGAGCCGAGCATAGAGGTGATTCACGACTATGCACCCGATACCATCCCGCAGCAGGGACGCAGAGTGTTGCTCCGCAAACGCTACGAAATGGCGGTTTACGACGAGGGTGTCTATAACTTGGGCAGGGCGCAGGCCCTCTATGCCGACAAGAACCTTGTCGATACCCTCTTTGGTGAGCGAGAGGAGCAGTTCGTGGTGAAGACCTTCCAAATAGATTCGACAATGACTACGGTGCGAGATTTGAAGCCGCAGATGACCTTGAAACTCCGTTTTGCAGAGTTTAGCGGCTATCTTGGTATTGGCTTGGGTGTGTTGTTGCTACTTGGTTTAGTATTCTATCTTGTGATTCGCCACTTGGCAAAGCAGGGTAGGCGAATTGGCGACTTATTTAAGCCTGCACCACCCGTACCTGCCCATATTGTGGCTATCGAGGCACTCGAAAAGTTGCATAACGAGAAGTTATGGCAGAATGATAAGCATAAGCAGTACTACTCGGGATTGAGCGATATTTTGCGTACCTATTTGGCAGGGCGCTTCGAGGTGGGAGCGATGGAGATGACCACCGATGAGATTGCCGAGGCACTGCGTTCGGTAGAGTTGGAGCAGAAGCCGAAGATGGATCTGCTGGCAGTGTTGCGTGATGCCGATTTGGTAAAGTTCGCCAAGGCTACGCCCGAGGCGGAGGAGAATGAACTTGCATATAGCAAGGCTTATCACTTTGTAGAGGAGACCAAGCCTGTTGAGGTGGTTGTTGACGAAGATGATGAGCCTACAAAGAACGAAAAGGAGGTGGCACAATGAGAGCGATAGTTTGTTATGCGGCTTTGGTTGTGGCGTTGCTCCTTGGAGGAGAGGTATCGGCACAGCAGATGCGTGAGCGAGGTTTGGTGCGTAAGGGTAATCGTGAGTTTAAACGAGAGAAGTTCGAGAAGAGTGTGGATAGTTATCAGGAGGCTTTGAAACACGATCCAAACTCGTTTGAGGCGAAGTATGACCTCGCCTCGGCACTCTATCGTACCGAGCGATACGATAAGGCTGAAAAGACCTTGCAGGCGATTGTGAACGACTCGACTCGCACCGAGAAGGAGCGTGGCGAGGTGGCTTATAACCTCGGAAATACGCAGTTTGCGCAACAGAAATATAAGGAGGCGTTATCTTCCTATCGACAGGCTATGCGTTGCAATCCGAATGATGAGGATGCGAAGTTTAACTATGCATTCACAAAGTTGTTATTACAACAGCAGCAACAACAGCAGAACCAGGACCAGAATCAGGATAATCAAGATAAGCAGCAGAACGAGCAAAATCAGGAGGGCCAGGATAAGCAGCAACCTCAAAATCAGGAGGGCGAAAATAAGGAGCAGGAGGGTGGACAGCGCCCAGAGGGTTCGATGACGCCAGAGCAGCAGGAGGCTCTTTTGCAGGCTATTCAGGCCGAGGAGGATAAGACTCAGGACAAGTTGAAGGAGAAGGCTGCGGTGCTTATTAAGGGAGGAAAGAATTGGTAGAGTATGGAGTTTGCAAACCCTAAAATACTTTGGTTATTGGTGGTTGTACCGCTTGTGATTGCCTACTATGTGTGGAGGGCAATGCAGGGAGGTGCATCCATCGTAATCTCTACTACCGACTCGTTGCGTAAAGCCCCTCGTACTCTGCGCTACTATCTGCGTCATTTGCCGATAGTGTTGCGTGCGGTGGCGTTGGTATTGATTATTGTGGCGTTGGCTCGACCTCAATCCGTAGAACACGAAACAAAGACCGAAACCGACGGTATCGACATCGTTTTGGCGGTCGATATATCGACCTCGATGCTTGCTCGTGATCTTCAACCCGACCGCCTATCGGCAGCAAAGGAGGTGGCAGCACAGTTTGTTGCCAATCGTCAGGGCGATCGTATAGGTTTGGTGGTTTTTGCGGGTGAGGCATTTACTCAAACGCCCCTTACAACCGACCAATCATCGTTGCAGACTCTGCTTGGTCGTTTGCGTAGTGGCGTGGTGGAGGATGGTACAGCCATCGGAAACGGCTTGGCTACAGCGGTAAATCGTTTGCGTGAGAGCGACTCGAAGTCGAAGGTTGTAATTCTCTTGACTGATGGTGTGAATAATCGTGGTCAGATTGCTCCGCTTACCGTTGCAGATATAGCCAAAGAGCAGGGTATAAATGTATATACCATCGGTGTAGGCCGTAACGGAACAGCACCATATCCGGTGTTTGATGCTCGTGGTCGTGAGGTTTATACCGTTGATATGAAGGTTGAAATCGATGAGAAGATGTTGCAGTCGATAGCCGAAAAGACGGGTGGAGAGTACTTCCGTGCTACCGATAAAACCTCGTTGGAACATATCTACAACGAGATTAACTCGATGGAGAAGTCGAAGGTCGAGAAGTTTGATATAACACACATCTACGAGGAGTATCTCCTCTTTGTGTTATGGGCGCTCGCTCTGCTTCTACTCGAATTTATTATTAAATATATAGTATTAAAACGCATACCGTAATGTTCCGTTTCGCTAATCCGCATCTGCTATGGCTTCTGCTTGTAGTGCCCGTGATGGTTGTCGCCTTTACGATAATCCTCCGTTTGCGTAGGCGCAACTTGCAACATTTTGGAAATATCGAGGTTGTAAAGAGCCTCTTGCGAGATGTGTCATCGTGGCGTGTGTTCGCAAAGTTTATCCTCTTTGCGCTCGCCTATGCGGCACTTGTATTTGCTGCTGCCCGTCCACAGTTCGGAGCAAAACTCCGTGAGGAGAAGCGTGAGGGTGTGGAGATGATGTTCGTAGTCGATGTGTCGAACTCTATGTTGGCAGAGGATTTTACACCTAACCGCCTTGACCGTACCCGCTACGCCATAGATAAACTCTTTTCATCGCTCAATCAAGACAGAGTGGGTGTGGTCGTCTTTGCGGGAGAGGCAAAGGTGCAGTTGCCGATTACGACCGACTATCGTATGGCTCGCAACTTTGCAAAGCGACTCTCACCGTCATTGGTGGAGGTGCAGGGTACTGATGTCTCGGATGCGATAGACCTCGCCTCGCTCTCGTTCTCGCAGAGGGAGGGTGCAAGCCGAGTGATGATATTGATAACCGATGGTGAGGCGCACGATGCTGATGCAGTGGCAGCGGCAGAGCGTGCTGCCGAGCGAGGAATACGCATATTTGCAATAGGTATCGGCTCACCACAGGGCGCTCCTATCAAAATTGATGGCGAATTTATCAAGGATGAGAAGGGCGAGATGGTCGTTTCACGCCTGAACGAGGAACTGCTGCAAGAGATTACCGAAAAGGGTAATGGAGCCTATATCCGTGCGTCTAATGCGGAGTTTGGATTGTCGGAGATTGTCAGTGAGATAGAGAAGATGGAGAAGTCGGAACTCTCGACGCTCCGCTTCGATGAGTATAACGAACAGTTCTACTGGATTTTGTGGGTGGCACTCGCCCTGTTGCTGATTGAGGGGTTGCTTCTCGACCGTCGAAACCCTCGCCTTCGAAAGTTTAATATCTTCGAGTAAAAATCGAATTTACAATTTTTACTGTCGCACCACGATGGTGCGATGTGTACTCCTTGGCACGCTGTTTAATCTCGTTAAGCAGTGTTTTGTTGTTGCGTAGTGGTGCAAACCATTGTTGCAACTCTTCGCTATTGCGTACCGAGTGAGCTACGCCTAATGAGATAAGGTCACACGCCTCCTTGAATTTGCGGTACTTTGTACCAAATGCCACCGGCAGGCCGTAAACGGCAGCCTCCAATGTGTTGTGAATACCTGCGCCAAAGCCTCCGCCGATATATGCCCAATCGGCCGAGCCATAGACACGAGAGAGGAGCCCCATAGTGTCAAGCACGAGTACTTGTTTGTCAGCATACCCGCCTTGTGAGAATTGGGTGTATCGCACTATACCGCCCGTAACCTCTTGCTCCAATCTCGAGATGCGCTCCTCGTCTATTTCGTGTGGCGCAATGACAAATTTTACATCAGGGTTGCTATTTATCAAAGGCAACAGACACTCCTCATCGGTACCCCAAGTCGAGCCGGCAACAAACAGAGGTTTATTCCCCTTAAACTGCTCTACAATATCGACTCGCTCTGCTCTATCGGCAATGGCTGTAACACGGTCGAAGCGGGTATCGCCCGCTACAACCACATTCTCGAAGCCCAACTCTGCCAATAACGACTTCGAGCCTTCGTCTTGAACAAAGAGCGTTTCAAAGGTGTGCAACGCCCTGCGCCACCACCAGCCAAAAGGTGAGAAGAATATCGAATTTCGACGGAATATGGCCGATGCGATAAAGGTTCGAATACCTCTTTTACGCAATTCGGTGAGCATATTCAGCCAAAATTCATACTTTACGAAAATCGCAATTTCGGGCTTTACAATATCGAGAAAACGGCGCACATTGCGCTTGGTGTCGAGGGGGATGTAGTATACATAGTCGGCGTTTGGATAGTTCTTGCGCACCTCGTAGCCCGATGGCGAGAAGAAAGTCAGCACAATTTTGTGGTCGGGGTAGTTCTCGTGGATTAAATCTACAAGTGGTCGTCCCTGCTCGAAGTCGCCCAATGAGGCAACATGTATCCATACGATGTGGTCGTGGTTGCCCATCTCTTTCTGCATACGCTCGAACATACCCCTACGCCCACTGAACATCGCCCTAAGCTTTGGGTTGAGTGGCGATACAAGGCGAACAAAGGTTGCGCAAAGAATTACTCCGAGATTATATAACCACATATCTATTACCAATTATACTCCATTGCATCTTCGATAAAGCGTAACGCCTCTACTCGCTCGCCAACCATCTCGACGGCTACGAGAGAGAAGCGGGGCTCTAACGGGCAATGGTGTTGAGCCATATAGGCCGAAGCAGCACGGCGCATAGCACGATACTTCTGTTCTGTCAGCGCCTCTTCGGGAGCAGTCATCGTGCCAAACTTGCGGGTCTTTACCTCCACAAAGTGCAGCTCGTCGTGGCGAGAGGCGATAATGTCGATTTCGCTCCTGCCCACACGATAGTTGCGCTCGATTATCATAAAGCCATTTTGACGCAGATAATCGACCGCAGCCTGCTCGCCTATTGCACCACGCACCTGCTTTTCGGTCATCATTTTTACAACAAGAAAGATAAATCATCTCCGGCATTTACCTCGTATGCCGCAACACCCTTCTTGAAAATACGCATCGGGCGAGAGCCGATAAGTTCCAACTTACCATCCTCGTAGCGCAACATACAGCCCTCACGCAAACCTACAACATAACGGCGTGGGTTAGCCTCGATATACTCCTCGATGCGCTGCTCACGAGTCTCACCTGCGTGTCCCTCAGGGTTGGCGTCGAGGTAGTGAGGATTGATCTGGAACTTTACTGCGCCCACAGCCTTGAACGACTTTGGCTCGACGATAGGCATATCGTTGGTAGTGCATATTGTAGGACAGCATACATTGCTACCTGCCGACCAGCCAACATACGGTACATTATCCTTCAAACGCTTCAAAATTGCGGTCATCAAACCCTGCTCCTGCATCTTCTTGGTGAGGGCAAATGTGTTGCCACCGCCTACGCAGATGGCCTGCGCCTCCAAAACAGCCTTGCGAGGGTTCTTCTCGTGGTGAATTGAACGCACCTTAACGCCAATCTCATTGAAGCGCTCCTGCACCTTCTGCTCATACTCATCGTAAGAGAAGGTTACGGCTGCATAAGGGATGAAAATCACCTCGCTGACACCCTGCAAGTGTGCGCCAATCTGGGCAATCGGATACTTCAAATATGCCTCTCCGGCATTGGTCGAATTTGAGATTAAAAGCAATTTCATATATCTGTCTGATTTTTAGTTATTTACGCTTTAAATACGGCTAATTGTTAGTAAATTATTAGTAATTTTATGCCAAAGATAATAAAAAAGTGTTACATTTGCACCGTTGGTTTTCAATAAATATGCCCCTTTGCGGAGAAAAAGCAGTGTAGAGTGGCGTAGGAGTGAGAAAATAGACGAAGTATAGTTTTTGCAGATAAAGAGAAAAAATAGATTACAACTAAATTATTGTTAAACTAAAAACTGAAAGTTATGTCAGAGATTCAAGAAAAAGTTGTTAAGATTATTGTAGACAAGTTGGGCGTTAAGGAGTCTGAGGTTACTCCGGAGGCTACCTTCACCGGTGACCTTGGTGCTGATTCGTTGGATACTGTTGAGCTCGTTATGGAGTTCGAGAAGGCATTCGGCGTACAGGTAGAGGATGAGGCTGCTGAGAAGTTCCAGACTGTAGGTGATGTTATCGCTTACATCGAGGCAAACAAATAGTCTTATACTGTTATTAAGAAATTAAAAGCCCGCAGGCGATTGGTATGAAGACGGCAAGAAGAGTTGTTATTACCGGTATAGGCACAATCAATCCGATTGGAAATAACATCGAAGAGTATTTCTCAAATCTCGAAAATGGAGTTTCAGGCGCAGCCGAAATAACACTTTTTGACGCTACAAAATTCAAATCACGCATCGCTTGCGAGGTTAAAAATTACGATTGGAGCAACTACTTCGATCGCAAGGAGGTTCGTAAATACGACCGTTTCAGTCAGTTCGCAATGATTGCGGCGGCTGAGGCTTTCGAGGATGCGAATTTTAACCTTGACGAACTTGACAAAGAGCGTGCAGGCGTTATTTGGAGTTCAGGTATCGGAGGCCTTCAATCATTCTACAACGAGGTTATGGACTGGGCCGAGGGAGATCGTATCCCTCGATTCAGTCCTTTCTTTGTACCTCATCTTATCACCGATATTGCAGCCGGTCATATCTCCATCAAGTATGGTTTTATGGGACCGAACTACTGTGTAACATCGGCTTGTGCCTCTTCAAACCACGCAATGATAGATGCCTTGAACCTCATTCGCTGGGGTAAGGCTGATGTGATGATTACGGGTGGCTCGGAGGCTCCAATTACAATTCCTGCCGTAGGAGGTTTCTCTTCGATGCACGCACTCTCAACCCGCAACGACGACCCGCAGCACGCTTCTCGACCATTCGATGCAGAGCGTGATGGCTTTGTTATTGCCGAGGGAGCAGGTGCATTTATCTTCGAGGAGTATGAGCACGCCAAGAAGCGTGGCGCAAAAATCTACTGCGAGGTTGTCGGTGGCGGAATGTCGGCCGATGCCAGCCATATGACTGCACCTCATCCGGAGGGTAAGGGTGCAATTATCTCAATGCGTGAGGCGTTGAACGATGCCGAGTTGAAGGTGGAGGATATTGACTACCTCAACACTCACGGCACATCTACTCCACTTGGCGATATTGCCGAATTGACAGCCATTCAGGCACTCTTTGGCGAGCACGCCTACGAGATGAATATCTCATCAACAAAATCTATGACCGGCCACCTCCTCGGTGCAACTGCCGCAGTTGAGGCTTTGGCTTGCGTTATGGCAATCCAAAAGGGTATTGTTCCTCCGACTATCAATGTCGAGAATGTAGACCCTAAGATTGATCCAAAACTCAATTTGACACTTGGAGAGGCTCAGAAGCGAGATGTTAAGTGTGCTATGAGCAATACCTTCGGCTTCGGAGGTCATAACTCTACGGTGATTTTCAAAAAAATCTAATCGCAAGATTATGTTTGACTTTATACTCCGTCCGATACGCCGTAATTTCGGACGCAATAAATCGTACTATCGAATTATCGACGATATGTTTGGCTTTATTCCGAACAATATCGAACTCTATAAGCTGGCCCTTATTCACAAATCTGCATCTATTGATGTGGGTGGTCGCAGCATCAACAATGAGCGACTCGAATTTTTGGGCGATGCCGTAATCGAGAGTGTTACCTCGGACTACCTTTTTATAGAGTACCCCGACTACGACGAGGGTAAGCTCACAAAACTGCGTTCGAAGTTGGTATCACGCCAATCGCTCAATGCCATAGCCTGCAAGTTGGGTTTGGATAGACATATCATTTGCTGTCGCTCGATAAATGCCACACAGAAGCATATCTTTGGCGATGCGTTCGAGGCGATGATGGGTGCGATATATCTCGACCAAGGCTATAACTTTGCTAACAGATTGTTGATCAATAGCATCTACTCGGCAAACCTCTCGCTCGAAGAGGTGGATGAGACCGAAACCGATTTCAAGAGCCGTCTTATTGAGTGGGGACAGAAGAACCATCACACGGTGCTTTTCCGCACAAAGGGAGAACCTACGGGTGTGGGAGCAACACGCTCGTTCCGCTGCACGGTGTTGATAGATGGCTTGGAGGTTGGCCACGGTGTCGGTTCTTCGAAGAAGGAGGCAGAGCAGCGTGCTGCGCAGTCGGTGTCGCACGAGCCGAGTGATGAGGAGTGCGCACGATTGCTCGACCGCTTGGATAAGATGAGCAAATAGGGTAGGGGTATGCAGAAAATTCGTGAAAAGGTTGCATTGCGAGGCTACGCATCGCTCAGCGAGGAGGAGATTTTGACGCTCCTCTTGGAGGATAATACCCTTGCGCAAGCCCTTTTGGCGGAGTATGGCTCATTGAACTCTATCGTAAAGCAGCAACCATCTCGCCTGCGTATGGTGGCAGGTTTAGGTGCTAAATTAACCGAGAGAATACTCCTTTCGGCGGAGTTGGGACAGCGACTCGCTGCGACCGATGGTGCAGTTGAGCGCACTATAACTTCGAGCGAAGATGTGGTGGAGGTTATGCGACCTCTGCTTAAAGATTTGAAGCACGAGGAGTGCTGGGCAATCTTCCTCACAAACTCAAATCGCATAGTTGAGCGCTTCCGCATCAGTCAGGGAGGAGTGCAGGCTACGGTGGTCGATCAGCGAATTGTTGTAAAGCGAGCATTGGAACTTCTCTCCACACGCCTTATTCTTGTGCATAACCACCCTTCGGGTAGTGCTACGCCAAGTCAGGCCGATTTCGACATCACAAACAAGATAAAGTCAGCAACTTCGTTGCTCGATATTCAGTTGCTCGATCACATCATTATCTCTGCAACCGAGAGTTACTCGTTCAAGAGTAACGGCAAATTGTAGGGTTAAGCATAAAAATAGCGTAAAATAGCGGGTCGAATTTGTAGTTTTCTCAATTCGATTTTGTATCTTTGTGCGCTGATTTAGACAATAATACAAAAAACATAACAGACTATGACACAAGAGGAGTTGTTTAAGAAGTTGATTGCTCACTGCAAGGAGTATGGTTTTATCTTCCCTTCGAGCGAGATTTATGATGGTCTTGGCGCTGTTTATGACTATGGTCAGAACGGTGTTGAGTTGAAGAATAACATCAAGCGTTATTGGTGGGATTCGATGGTTAAGCTCCACGAGAATATCGTGGGTATCGACGCTGCCATCTTTATGCACCCACGCACTTGGGAGGCTTCGGGCCATGTCGCAGCATTCAACGATCCGTTGATTGACAACAAGGATTCGAAGAAGCGTTACCGTGCCGATGTCCTTATCGAGGACTATCTCGCAAAACTCGACGAGAAGGTTGAGAAGGAGGTTGAGAAGGCTCGTAAGCGTTTCGGTGAGTCGTTCGACGAGGAGCAGTATCGTGCAACTTCACCTCGTGTAAAGGAGATTTTGGAGAAGCGCGAGGGCGTTCACACACGCTTTGCCGAGGCTTTGAACAACAGCGACTTGGCCGAGTTGAAGCAGATTATTCTC
>JAZONG010000071.1:0-4205 GCA_045654385.1 Alistipes sp. | reverse complement strand
GCCTCCGACTTAGCCTCTTCCTGAGTATTCATCCTTGAGAATGACACTCTAAAAGAACTCTTCGCCTGCTCCGCATTAAGACCTATCGAGGTCAAAACATGACTCGGAGTGTGTTCCATACTATTGCAGGCAGACCCTGCGGAAATACACACTCCTGCATTGTCTGCCATTAAAATCAGAGACTCAGCGTCAACGCCATCCACTCTGATATTCAGGGTTTTGGTGGCTATGTGTGAGCAGCCGTTGAGATACCACGGTATGCCGGCAGAATTGAGCTTCACGCCGAACTCATACAGGAAAGAGCTCTTCATATGTTCAAGCTTGTCTTGTCTCTCGATAGAGCGCTCATCCATAATGATTTCACACGCCTTACCGAAACCAACAACGCTGGCTACATTCTCGGTGCCACCACGCAATCCAAACTCTTGGCTTTCTCCTCCAAGAATCATCGGTTGCCACATATCGGGGTCTTTGACAAATAAAGCTCCGACACCCTTCGGGCCGTGAATCTTATGGGAGGAAATCGTTGCAAAGTCACACCCGATTTTCTCTACATTGATGGGGCGATACTCTGCAGCTTGAACGCAGTCTGTGTGAAACAGGATATTGCGCCGCTTGCATACCATACCGATATGCCTCACATCGAATGTGTGTCCAATTTCGTTGTTAGCATACATCACAGACACCAACCCAGTATTGGTGCAGATGCTTTGTCCCAAACTCTCTGGATACCTAGAAAATGTCCTTGACAATCCGGCGAAAGTTGCTTCGAAATTGTACTCATCAATCAACCTACGGACAGACCTTAAGACGCTCTTGTGTTCAATCTGAGATGTTAAGATGTGGGTCTTCTCGATACTTTCCAAATACGGTCTTGTAATCTCAAAGACCATATTGTTTGCCTCGGTTGCGCCGGATGTAAAGATGATTTGCTCCGGCTTTGCACCCATAAACCTTGCGACCTGTTCACGAGCTTTCTCAACTGCAGCCTTTGCATCTCGTCCAAGCTTGTACAGGCACCCGGGATTGCCAAACTGCTCTGTCAGGTACGGCATCATTGCTTCTTTGACACGAGGGTTAATCGGAGTTGTGGCTGCGTTATCCAGATAAATCACTCATCATCACTCCTTTTGTATTGGTGTGACCCAAATGCAGGTCTGAAATATAATAATTAGCCATTATTTATTTTCACCTCCATTGTCCGATGAGGCTGCGTTTGCAAATCCAATCGCTATTACGGCGGCTAAAAATATCAGGCCCCACACACCGGCAAGGTCAAATGCGCTGCTGATGATAAAAACGCCGAACATAATTCCGAAAAATACGCCGCCGGCTAATAACAATAATTCACCCATCAGTTTCTGTCTCCTTTATCCGCAATCTGCATTAACTTTTCTCTTAAGCCCTCCTCAATGTACTCCGTAACATACTTGTCAAATCGACATATACTCCGTCTGGGTTGCGCTCCGCCCAAGAGATTTTATTGTGAATGTATTTATCAACTTTAGTTAGTAGGTTTGCGTCGCATCACTATTGTTGCCATATTGTGCGACGAGCCTCTCGCGGATTGCCTCGAGCTCATCATCGCCATAGCTAATTTGCCAATATTTTTCAAGCTTAATCAGGTGCTTCACCTGTCTCCTGCTGAACAGATATAGGTGATGAAACACCACATCCTTGCGCTTCGACCTGTCCGGATGACAGCTTCCGCCAAAAAGGCACTGGCAAAAATCCAGTCTATAGTCACAAATCGGGCATTTTTCTTTCTTGAATATGTTTTTAATGTTCATTGAAAACCACCTGTTGTCCTTTCTGCAGATTCCAGCATCCACCTTCTGTGAGGGCACACTCCGTACAGTTGCCGCTGCACTCCACCGCATACTCACGAGCAGTCGTAGAACCGTCACGATATCTGACATGGGCTTCGGGCAAAGAAAAAGGGTTAGCCATCTCAAGGCCAACCCAACCACTGAAAATCATATGTAAATTATCAGGCAACTCGCCGCTCTGTTCGATGAACTCGTTCACGAGATTATACTTCTTGGTGAAACAGAGAATCTCGCAGTGCGGTTGTCTCTTCGCAATCGCAACCATATTGACAAGATATTTGAACGACGGGATGTCGCCGGAAACATGAAAGCGGAAGAATCGAGACATCATAATCGATGCTTCAACCTCCCGCCAATAAGTGTCCGGGTCTTTTGTCCAGACCTCTAGATTATGTTGATATGCGTTACGAACGGCAGGCCGCAGCCGCTCAAGCTTTTGAGCGTAACACTTCGCTTGGCACGCACACTGCCTGCAAGTCTTGATTGAAGGCAATGACACACTAGGAATTGCACCTAATTTGCTATTACCTTTGCTAATCTTGACAGTACCCATATGTAATTGCCTCCTTCTTGCATATAATGCACATAAATACGCACAATAAGCTCGTTATTGTAAATATTTATTTACATTATGAACATCTTGGAATAAAAAGAGCGGGGCGCATAGAACGCTCCGCTCTTTGTTTGTATTGAGTTATACTTTGATTTGCTCTAGGCACATTCGAGCCACAAGCGTTAGTTCTTTGGATACATCCAGTCGTAACTGGTTCAGGTCAAGCTCTCTGATTGAGCCTAGCCGGAGTCTATCAAGACCGTCTGCGTCTTTGAATACCTGTAGTAGCCTGGTAGCAAGGCTTCGATTCCGTTTCAACTTCTTGTTGCTCTGGATTTCTGCGCATCCTCGCTCATCGGGCAGGCAGTGGTATTCACACAGGAACTCTACGAGGTAGTTCGGCGCAACCACATCTCTGTGATAATAATCACGAGAGCATTTGCCGTGGAACTCATCCACATCGTCATTGACTCGTTTCGTGTCATGGTAAATGGCTGCAGTCGCCAAAATCTTTCGTTCGTAAATTGGCAAGTCCAACATATAGGAGATTATCTGAGTGAGTATCAGAACTCTCGCTTCGTGTTCTTTGCCGTGAATGGAAGATTTCTGTGCGAACCTCAAGTCGTACAGCTTATCACGGTACTCATGGTAGATTGGATTGACCATCGGCAGAACTTCTTTTAAGAAGTCAATGCCATGAACCGGGATTTCTCTGACCACCGTGATGTTCTTGGGGTCTACAATAACTTCCTCTTCGCTTCGGTCATCCAAAAATGCATCGATGATATCTGACTTCTTCACAGTTGCCTCCACGATATAGCCTGTATGGCTACCTCGTCTGGAAGCGAAGAAGTTCGCTACATTGATGTTCAATGTCCATGAGTAAGCTTCGTGGTAATCAGCAGAGGCTGTGTTGCCGCCACGATAAATCGTAACTATATCTGGCAATGCGCTTACTGCTTGTGCAGTTTTATCACGGTCTTCGTCGGTTTTGCTATCCAGAATTGCAGACATAAGCTCTTTGTCCAGACCATTGTATCCGTAGTCGGATTCGGTGTATGTTTCAAAGAACAGCCTGTATAGATTCGGGATGTTTCGACCAAACTTCTGATACAGCTTACCGAAATATTCCAGGCGCATTCTGTCTGGAAGGTTGAACAGCGACCGTCTGTAGTTGCCCTCTGCAACTTCCTTTTCGCAAGATGCAAAAGCACGGTAACAGTCTTCAATCTTGAAGTGACCGCTGACACCACCGACAAAAATCTCGATATGGAATGGGCAGATTGCAAGTGATTCGGTGTTGAAGTAGAAGCTGCTTAACGACATGGATGTCGAATAGTAGACATATTTTGGGTCAACACCACCGAACTCTTCTCGGAACTCCGATTCAGTCAGCATGATGTTGTAGCCGCGGCTTTGGTATTCCGCCTTATCAGCTTCTGTCTGGACATTTATTTGACAGACCACATCATCGAATGTGGAGTCATTGATGTTCAGTAACAACTCGTCGATGTTCATCACCGAACACCACCTTTCACAATAAACTACCCTAAATCATATCACAGAATAATTCGGCTGTCCACTTGAATTATTCTCTAGTAGATAAGCCACCGGTAATCGAGAGGTTTTCGGTAGCCGTTTCCTCTCATTGGAACATCCATCTTCCGAACTTTCTTGTTCGATTGCCGTTTGTAGCATCTCTGCCGTTTTGAATTTTTCGGGTACTGTATGTAAGTGCCGTCAACCCACTCGCCGTCGATGAAGTCGCTCTTGACCCAACCGACTGCAGGGTTGCAGGTTGTGTCGCCGATTGCCTTTGCTCT
>JAZONG010000070.1:0-2726 GCA_045654385.1 Alistipes sp. | reverse complement strand
CCGGATAGACGATACATTGTATTTAATAATACTATTCTCGATGTTGAAACCGGTGATTTGTTAGACCACGATGCAAAGTACAAGACCGATATGGTATTCGACTTTGTTTACGATCCTGAAGCCGTAAGTGGGCTTTGGGATAAGTTTATAGCGGAGACTGTACAAGATGAGGGTATGCGTAAGGCATTTCAAATGTTTTGTGGTGCGTTTTTGGCTAATCGTAAGAAATTCAAGATTGAGCATATTTGCCTTTTGGTCGGAACAGGATTGAATGGTAAGTCCGTAATGGCCGAAGCCATTGTCGGCTTGTTCAATAAGCAACTCAAGTCGGTGTATTCCCCGGAACAACTTTTCAAATCTTCACAAAAGGAGTATTACCTTGCCGATATAGACGGTAAGGTAGTAAACTACTGTGACGATGTGTCTAATAAGGATTTTTCGGGTGGAGATTTCAAGGCATTCACTTCGGGTGCGGAGTTTGCCGGCAGACACGCTTACTCTCGCAGACCTATGAAGGTAACGAGAGTACCTTTGATGATTTGCAATGTCAATGAGATACCACCGACTACTGACGATACCGATGGATATTACCGAAGATTGTTGCCAATTGTTTGTCCTAATGTAATTACAGAGGATAAGATCGATACTGCTCTGTCGAATAAGTTGGCAACTCAAGAATCTAAACAAGCCATATTTAATTGGCTTATGGAAGGTTATCGTATGTTGGTTGCTAACAATGGAAAGATTAGCGTTTCCGAGAGTATTAAGACCGTTAAGGAAAACATTAAGAACGAGAGCAACAGTGTTCGCAGGTGGTTATTCGAGAGCGAGATGTACGCTGTTGTACCCGAGGGTAAGAACGATGCTCGTTGGAAACCTCTGTTCGAGTGGATGGCTATATACCAAGAGTATTGCAAAAAGTATAACGAGCCACCTAAGTCGCAAAAGAGCGTATCAAAGGTTTTCAAGGATATGAAGTTCGCTACTGAGCGCAGACACGATGGCACTTGGTTTTGCATTGATAAAAAGAGCAATAATGTGGCAGGTATCGAGTTAACGCAGTATGATGAGGAAGTTCCATTTTAATTGATAGTAAGGAAAGTTATGTGGTGGATTATAGGAGGAATATTATTTTTAGGTATGGTCGTATCGGCTTATGTCGAATATGATAAGGAAAATGTCAAGAGAAATCCCGATGGTCATACTTGCGACTTTCAGATAATAGAAGAGCAAGACTATTTTAGTAATGAAGATGTAGACTATGTGTCTTACGAAGGTACTAAATACACGCATAAGTGTAAAATTTGTGGCAAAATAGTTGAGAGGATGTATAAGTTATGACACGAGAAGAGTTGAAACAACGACAAGGCTGGTCGTTACAACAAAAGATAGACCACTCGTTAGGCACTATTGACCAATTCTACCATAGACTTGACGGCAAGGTTTATATCTCGTTTTCAGGAGGTAAGGATAGCACGGTACTTTATTGGCTTGCTCGTAAAATATTCCCCAATATTAAGGCGGTGTTTTGCAATACGGGTAACGAGTACCCCGATATAGTGCGATTTGTTCGCAATATGAAACTCGGGGGGGGGTATAACATTGATATAATATACCCTGCAATTAAACCGAGAGAAGTTATGGCGAAACACGGATTTCCGTTGATAAGTAAGCAAACATCGTTCAATATCAACTATGCAAGGCGTTTTCCCAACAGCAACAGAGCCAAACAAGTGTTGGGTATTTTACCGAGTGAGTTTGATAGGACTTGCCCTCAAAAGTATAGATACTTACTTGACACTACCTATATGGTTACTGACGAGTGTTGCGACGAATTGAAAAAGAAACCCTTTAAGCGATATGAAAAAGAAAATGGCGTTTATCCTATAATGGGTGTTATGGCTGACGAAAGTGAGCAACGCACTACCGATTATATCAAACAAGGTGGTTGTAATGTCTTTGAAACGAAAGGCGGTCGTGCTAAATCACATCCACTTGCGATATGGCTTGAAAGTGATATATGGGAGTGCATAGAAAAGTATAACATACCCATAGCAGATATATACCATAAGGGAGCGAAGAGAACGGGTTGTATGTTTTGCGGTTATGGTTGCCAATTCAAGAATGACTATAGATTAAAACTCGTATATGAGAACTATCCTAAATTCTACGATATGTTTATGTCGTATGAAAACAATGGTGTAACATATCGAGAGGCTCTGAGAGATTTATTAAAAACAAACGGACTATTTTTGCCCGATGAAGAACAACAACTATCGCTATTCTAACTATGGCAACATACGATAAACTACGAGCGTTTGAGCAAGTCCCAAGCATTATGGGATTGGACTTAACACGCAAGAGAAACGATTTGTGGTGGGGTGCTTATTACATCAATGGGCAACCTCACTCATATCGCAAGGATAAGATGAAAGTTACCTTATTTAATGGCGATATATGGGTACACGAGGAGGGCGGTATTACGCAATCTATTGCCACTTGGTTAATTACCAATGGCCGTGCTACTGACTATCGAGAAGCATATCGGATATTGGACTGCAAAGGCAAGCCGATAGATGTTACGAGAATATTTACCAACAAGCCAAAGGTAATTAGTTATGTACCGAAGAGTGTAGTAGAGGCTATGGCACAGATAGACCTCAATAAGTGTCCTTTGTTCCGGTGGATGTGTACGCTGTTTCCCGAAGAAAGAGTGCGAGAGGTTT
>JAZONG010000069.1:0-10769 GCA_045654385.1 Alistipes sp. | reverse complement strand
AAACCCGAATAACCGTGGTGCAAACCGATAACACGGTAACCCTTAGCAAGGAAAGTCTTGGCAACGCTACCTACAACGGTATTCATACCTGGTGCAGGACCGCCACCTGTAAGAATTGCAATAGCTTCTTTCATAGTGTTTATTGTTTGTTTGAATTAAAAGTGCTCAAATTTCGCCCAAAGATACAAATAAAATTCAAAATGCGGAATTCAAAATGCAGAAATTTTGGCTTTCAGTCGATTAAAACAGCGCTCCTTGTGGGTTGTGGTAGAGGTTTATAAGGCGAAGAAGGCCTTTGACTGCTCGGCGAACGGTGTAGGCGGTGCCGCCCTTCTCGCCCGTGAAGTAGGCGATGCAGGCCGAGGAGTTATCCACCAAGAAATTATTGCGCACGGCATAGACCTCAGCCGAGTATTTAAGTGCAAGGATGATGACCTCGTCGGCCTCCGTCATAATGCGCTCGAAGCGGCTGCGCCACTGCTCCGAAAAGCCCCTCTGCATACCCTCAAACGGCACAATGGCCACAATTCGTAACCCTACCAATTCGCCTCGTAGAGTCAAGGCTACCTCTGCTGCTTCGATGTCGAAGCCCAGAGCCATACCGCACAAGAAATTGCGATAGCCAAGAGCGTATAACTCCCTGACAGCCCTCGCCAACGCCTCGTTGCGAGAGCCATCATAGGTGCGATGTCCCGTAAAACAAGCGGTTATTTCTCTATTGTAGGCGATGGTTATGGTAGTTACTCTCGACCTTTGCTATAAGCCTCCAAAACCGACGGTGTAACAGCCATTTGCGAGTAGCCGCCATCGTGGTAGAGGTTTTGCATCGTTACCTTGCGAGTGAGGTCCGAGAAGAGTGTTACGACATAATCTGCGCAATCATCAGCCGAGGCATTGCCGAGTGGCGAGAGGTCGTCAGCCATAGCAAAGAGTTTATCAAGACCTGCGATGCCCTGACCTGCGGTGGTCATTGTAGGCGACTGCGATACTGTATTTACACGCACTTTGTGCTTGCGACCATAGATTGCACCAAACGAGCGAGCAATGCTCTCCAACATCGCCTTGGCGTCGGCCATATCGTTGTAACCCTCTACTGTGCGTTGTGCTGCGAGGTATGAGAGAGCCACTACCGAGCCGTATTCCGCCATTGCATCCTTTTTGTAGAGCACCTGCAAAAGCTTGTGGAACGAGATGGCCGAGATATCCATCGTCTTCATCATATTTGTGTAGTTGCTCTCCTCGTAAGGTATATTCTTGCGCACATTTGGCGACATTCCCACCGAGTGAAGTACGAAATCAATCTTTCCGCCGAAGTGTTCGAGGGCTTTATCGACCAAGACTTCGAGCTCCTCGACAGATGTGGCGTCGGCGGGCACGACAATCGCACCGCACTTCTCCGCCAAGCTGTTTATGGTGCCTAAACGAATCGATACGGGGGTGTTTGTGAGGAGGATTTCCGCACCCTCCTCCACGGCACGCTCTGCTACCTTCCACGCAATAGACAACTCGTTCAATGCGCCGAATATAATGCCTCGCTTGCCCTTCAAAAGATTGTAAGCCATAACGAAAATTTAATGTTTACGCCACAAATATAGCAATTTATTTTTATTCTCTACAATTCGCCAACGAAAAACGGCCCCTTGCGGAGCCGTATAGAAATATAGGTAATACCTTGTTATTTTTGCCACTTCATAGTGAAGTTTCTGAGCCAATTCATCGCAAAGCGTGGGAGCATACCGCAGATTGGAATAAATGCCTTACACCACCAATCCGGCACGATGCATATCTTCTTGCGCCACAATGAGTTCAAGCCACGACGAGCGCAGAACGACGGCTTCGACAAAGCGTGCAATTTCAGGCCTATGCCCTGCCACTTTTTGGTCAAGCCGTAGAGGTCGGTCGCAATGCCCGCAGGGCAAACTGCCGTAACCCATACATTTTTGTATCGCATCTCTTTGGCAAATGCTACCGAGAAGGCCTTTGTGTAGGCTTTTGATGCGCTATACAACGCCAAACCCGGGAATGGCATCCACACCGAGAATGACGACATATTGAGGATGTATCCACCACCTCGTTCCGCCATATCATTGCCGAAGAGTTGGCAAAGTACGGTGTAGGTAATGTCGTGAAGAGTGATGGTACGCTTAACTCGCTCGATAGGTGTGTTTACCATATCACAGAATGAGAACATACCTGCGTTATTTATCAGAACATCAACGATATAACCCTCGCTCTTGCACCAATCGAAAAGTGCCTCTGCTGCACCTTCAACTGCCAAATCCATCGACTTGGTAACGACCTTTACGCCGTGCTTCTCCTCAATCTCCTGCTTTACGCTGTTTAGCACCTCCTCGGTACGGCTAACGATAATGAGGTTGTAACCGAGGTCCGCCAACTGCTCGGCATACTGACGACCTATACCTGTCGAAGCGCCCGTAACAAGAGCCAACTTCGAGCCCTTAACAACTTCTCCCTTGCGCATTATTAGTCGATTTTAGCGAGTTCCTTCCAAACCTTTGCAGGGATTGGCTCCTGGCAGTTGTGGCAACACTGCATATCCTTTGAGTACATACGGGCGATGCAATAATCACGGTGATCACAGCCCGAGCGAGTCGAGA
This sequence comes from Alistipes sp., assembly GCA_045654385.1. GTDB lineage: Bacteria > Bacteroidota > Bacteroidia > Bacteroidales > Rikenellaceae > Alistipes. Next base: position 8,151 of record JAZONG010000069.1, on the reverse strand, counting down.
GGTCGCCCTCCTTCATCTTGTTCACAAATGCAGGGTCGTTAATCAAGCAACGAGCCATCTGTACCATCTCGAAACCTGCGTCGAGAACCTTCTCGATGCCCTCACGAGAAACGATACCACCAACATATACGAGTGGGCCTTTCAATGCCTCACGGAACTTCTTTGCGTTCTCCAAGAAGAAGCACTCCTCGAACTTGTAGTCCTTAATCATCCACTTGCCGAACAAGTCTACTACTATCTTCTGCAACCACTCGTTCCAACCCATATAGTAGCTCATAGTCTTTGTCGGGATGCGACCACGCATAACCGCCATTGGCGCACGAGAAACAAAGCCCGAAGTCAATACTATACCATTTACATTGAACTTCTCAATCTCCTTGGCAATCTCGATGCTCTCCGGAATTTGGATGCCGCTCTTGAAGCCATCCTCCATATTGTGCTTAACAAGCACTGCGGTGTTGGTCTTCAATGCATTCTCCATAACCTCCTCCAAGCACATCTTCATAAAGCGCATACGGTTTTCGAGTGAACCACCAAACTCATCACGACGACGGTTGGTCCAAGGTGAGAGGAACTGCGAAATGAGGTAGCCGTGGCCTGCGTGTACCTCCACGCTGTCGAAACCTGCCTCGTGAGCCGTCAAAACTGCCTTGCCGAAGTCCTTTGCAGTCTGGCGAATCTCCTCGTGTGTCATACGACGGTGAAGGGTAGGCGAATAGAGGTTAAAACCATTCGATGCCGATACAGGGAAACTTCCTGCGGTTGACCAGTGAGTCATATTTCCGCAGTGGCCAATCTGAATACCGCAAGCGGCACCCTCTGCGTGTACTGCATCCGTAATATCCTTCAACTGCGGTACAATCTCATCACGCAACCACAACTGCGAGTTGAACGATACACCGCTACGATTGATGGACGCATAGGCGAGAGTAGTCATTCCGACACCGCCCTTGGCAACACTGACGTGATAATCTTTAAGTTTTTGGGTTGGACCAAAGTCCTTACCCATAGACTCGAACGCAGCCGAACGAATTGTACGGTTGCGAAGAGTGATGTGCTCGTTGAGTTTGTAAGGGGTAAAGAGCTTTGACTCTTTGAGGTCCTTCTTTTCTGCCATATCTTTTGGGAATTTAATTTCTAATAGATGAATGGGATGATGCGCTTACGGTTGAGTTTTGTGAACTCCTCGCCAAACTCCGCCTCATAGCGCTTGCGCAAATCGCCCGCACGAGGAGCAAGGTTTGCAAATGTCCACCACGCAAATACTGCTCCTGCAACCGACCACGATGCGATAGCGTAGCCTACCCACTCCATAAACTCTCCGAAGTAGTTTGCCGACGATACGAAGCGGAACATACCTCCACGAGGGATGTAATGATTCTTGTCGCCCGGCTTGCGGAGATGACGGATGATATAGTCCGAATGGAGGTTGGTAATGAAGCCGAACAACCATACGGCAACGCCGATGTAGATATAAGGCTTGCTGAACCAATTTGCATAGTAGTCAGGGAAGTATGTCGGCACTATGAAGAACAACCAACCACCCTGCATACAAGCGTTCAAGGTGTTGAATGTTGCACCCATCAACATAATCGAAACAGGCATCTTTGAATTTCCACGCAATAACATCGGGAAGATGAAAGAGCGCTGGAAGTAGTGGATCTGGATAATCGAGAAGAGAACCATCGGAGCCATCTCGGTGGTCATTCCGCCCAAGTACCACAATACCCACATTGCGATAAATACAGGTGCCTCCATCAATACCCAAGCCACCTTATTTGGCAAAGGAAAACCATATTTAGGGTTGTAGAGGTAGCCGTAACCCGCCTTTACGAAGTGCAAAGCCACGAATACGAAGAGGGCAGTGATTGCCATCACAGCCAAAAATGTGTTATAAGTAGAAAGTGCTATCATATGCGTTTTGCTCTTAAAATCTTACAAATGTATAAATTTTAATTTATAAATCAGCAAAAATGTCTTAAAATAAACACTTTGGGCTATACATTGAAGAGGAAATGCATAATGTCGCCGTCCTCGACAACATACTCCTTACCCTCAATACCAATCTTTCCTGCATCACGGCAAGCCTTCTCCGAACCAAGTGCGACATAGTCTGCGTACTTGATAACCTCGGCACGAATAAAGCCCTTCTCGAAGTCGGTGTGGATAACACCCGCAGCCTGTGGAGCCTTTGTACCACGAGAGTAGGTCCAGGCTCTCGACTCGTCAGCTCCCGTTGTGAAGAATGTTTCGAGGTTAAGCAGGCGATAAGCCGCCTTAATAAGACGATTTACACCCGACTCCTCCAAGCCCATATCCTCCAAGAACATCTGGCGCTCCTCGTAGGTTTCGAGTTCTGCAATATCGGCCTCGGTTGCTGCCGCTACGATAAGCATCTCGGCCTTCTCGCCGGCGATAGCCTTCTTTACCGCCTCAGTGTGTGCATTTCCGGTTGCTGCACTCGCCTCATCTACATTGCAGAGATAGAGTACAGGCTTGTCGGTCAAAAGGTTAAGGTCGCTTACAGCCTTGCGCTCCTCCTTGTCGAGTTCGAGTGTGCGAGCGCACAAACCCTGCTCCAAAACATCCTTGTAGCGCACCAAAATATCGTATTGACGCTTTGCCAATTTATCGCCTCCGGTCTGTGCCTGCTTGGCAACCTTTGCGATACGGTTCTCTACTGTTTCGAGGTCCTTCAACTGCAATTCGGTGTCGATAATGCCCTTATCACGAACCGGATCTACCGAGCCGTCCACGTGGGTGATGTTATCGTTATCGAAGCAACGCAATACATGAATAATTGCGTTTGTGTTGCGGATGTTTGCAAGGAACTTATTTCCGAGTCCTTCACCTCGTGATGCTCCCTTAACAAGTCCTGCAATATCTACGATTTCGATAGTTGTAGGGATTACTCGCTTTGGGTTATCAATCTCAGCCAACTTAACGAGTCGTTCGTCAGGTACGGTGATGATGCCGACATTCGGCTCGATAGTACAGAAAGGGAAGTTTGCCGACTGCGCCTTAGCGTTCGACAAACAGTTGAAAAGTGTCGACTTACCAACATTTGGAAGTCCGACAATGCCACATTGTAATGCCATCTCTTATAGTGTTTCTTTTATTTATATAATTCGTTTAGTATATTCGCAAGGCGTAAACCTCCTGCCAAAAGTTGCTTCTCGATGACCGGTGCGTAATAGGCAATATAGTCATACGAAAGACGGCTCTTTTCGGGTGATACCTTGTATATCTCGGTTGCGATTTTATGGCTTTCATTCAGCCAATCTTTCGCATTACCCTTTGCAATTTCAGCCTTGCGTTCCGGAGCGCAGTGGCGATTTAACTGCTGCTCCCACTCGGTATAGCTCCACTTGTGTGCAGCCTCCACGAGTGCGGTATCCCACAGCGAGTGTAACTTAATGTCGTCGTTGAAGAACTTGACAATAATACTGTTACCGCCTCTGTCGCTCAGGTGACCTGCGTGCATTGGACAGTGAATATCGCCAACCAGGTGAATCAACATTCGCAGACGAACATCCTCCTGCTCGGCCGAGAGTTTGCCGCTCTTTAACTCTGTGACAATGCCCTCGATGGCGGTTACTACATCGCCCTTCTCGTTCTTTGTCATTGTGTCGTAGGTGTAACCCTCATCTACATTTGCATAGTGCCAACTCTTGGTGTAGCGATAGCGGTCGCTATAACTTGCATTGTCGAGCCAATTGGCGTAATATACCAACGAGTGGCCACCGAGCGCCTTGACAACCTTTTTGTAGGCCTCAGGCGTGAGATTGCACTCGGCTATGTATGCCACAGTGTCGTGTCCCTTCTGTCCCCAACCAAAAGAGGTCAATGTCGAACAAACTGCTATTGCTAAAATTAGAAATCTCTTCATCGGAGTCCGCTTTTATTGGTTCATTGTAGCGAGGAACTCCTCGTTGGTGCGAGTCAGGTTCATCTGCTTTTCGAGGAACTCCATAGCCTCGACCGGTGTCATATCCGAGAGGTACTTGCGGAGTACCCAGGTGCGCTGCATAACCTCACGAGAGAGGAGCAAGTCCTCACGGCGTGTGCTCGATGCCACAACATCCACAGCAGGGTAGATACGCTTGTTGGCGATGCGGCGGTCGAGTTGCAACTCCATATTACCTGTACCCTTGAACTCCTCAAAGATTACCTCGTCCATCTTCGAGCCTGTTTCGATAAGGGCCGTAGCAATGATTGTAAGCGAGCCCTTCTCCTCGGTATTTCGTGCTGCGCCGAAGAAACGCTTTGGTTTGTGGAGGGCGTTTGCATCGACACCTCCCGACAAAACCTTACCCGATGCAGGCTGTACCGAGTTGTAGGCACGAGCCAAGCGGGTGATTGAGTCGAGCAAAATCACTACATCGTGTCCGCACTCAACCATTCGCTTTGCCTTCTCCAATACCATCTCGGCAACCTTTACGTGGCGTGAGGCCTGCTCGTCGAAGGTTGAAGATACAACCTCGGCCTTCACATGGCGAGCCATTTCGGTAACCTCCTCCGGGCGCTCATCGATAAGGAGCACAATCATATATACCTCCGGGTGGTTGTCGGCAATGGCGTTGGCAAGGCTCTGCAAAATCATAGTCTTACCGGTCTTTGGCTGTGCCACGATAAGTGCACGCTGACCTTTACCGATAGGCGAGAATAGATCTACGACACGATTTGTCATAGAGTTGTGGCCTGCACCCGTGAGGTTGAACTTCTCGCTTGGGAAGAGCGGAGTCAAGTACTCAAATTGTACTCGATCACGAATTAAATCGGGCTCCAAGCCGTTGATTTTTGTTACACGAACAAGTGGGAAGTAGCGCTCTCCCTCCTTTGGCGGGCGGATAACTCCCGCTACGGTATCGCCGCCTTTTAAACCGAAGTGCTTAATCTGCGATGGCGATACATAGATGTCATCCGGAGAGTTCAAATAGTTGTAGTCTGCCGAGCGAAGGAAACCGTAACCATCGGGAATAACCTCCAAAACACCCTCGCCATAGACCTCTGCTGTGAAGTCATCTTTGGTGATAGGCTTATTGGCTACCTCCTCTTCGATCTCTTCGTTAGCCTCTGCTGTATCCGAGCTTATGCTCTCTGCTTCATCTGTTGCAACCTCCTCTGCAACTGCGCTCTTTGGCTTGCGACCACGCTTCTTTGGCTGTGGTGCAACCTCCTCTTTCGCCTCCTCCTTAACCTCGACGGTCGGCTCTGTTGCGCTCTCAACCTTTTCTGCCTCCTCGGTAACCTTTGTGATTGTTGCAGGCTCAACCTTTACCGAGCCTAAACGGGCACGCTTGCGCTTTTGAGGTGCAGGCGCAGCCTCTGCTGTTGCAGTTGTGCTATCTTCGTTGTTGCTCTCCGCTGATGCGAACTCTGCAATACGAGCGATAAGCTCCTTCTTTGATAATTTTTCATCTGTAATGCCGAGTACCTTCGCAATTTCACGCAACTCAGCAACACTCTTGCCTTGAATAGCAATCAAATCTTCCATAATAATTGTTTTGCGATTTGTCATCGGACGAACGACCGATGGTCATACGGGCTGCTCAACTCTGTTGTCGGAGCCTCAAATGACGATGCAAATATAGTGCATTTTATTATAAATAAAAAATTATTTTTTACCGCTTTGTTCGCCGCCTCTTGTTTTTGTCGGGTAAAAAATCTAATTTTGTGATAGGAAAAACCAAAAAATCAAAAATATGAAGAAGATTTTTATCGTAGCAGCATTTGTTGCAACAATGTTTTCGGCACAACCCGCTTTTGCGTGGGATGGTTGGACTCACAAACTGATAGCCCATATTGCCGACCCTTATCTTACACCCGATGCCAAGGCGACAGCCGAGTATTACCTCGGTTCTGCGATTATGGACCACGCAACTTGGATGGATAGAGTGGCATCGTGGAATAAGAACCGTATTCGTGGTTGGGAGCAGACCTCGTTATGGCATATGGCTACCGTTGATCGTGTGGGTAGAAATAAGTATGCATTGAGTGAGAAGCGTACCTCGAAGGGTAGTGGCGATTTGCAGCCTCAGTTGGAGCGTTCGATGGAGGTGTTGAGAAATCGTGCAAACCATACCGACTCGGCCGTAATGATTAACCTTAAATGTGTGATACATATGGTACAGGATATGCACTGCCCTGCGCATATATACTACACTGAGGATGAGGATTGTTTCGGAATGAGAGTTGATGGTAAGAAGGTCTCGGCTCGCAATCAGATGCGTGTCTATTACGAAGGTAAAAAGACAACCTTCCACAAGGTGTGGGATGGTATGTCAATTAGAGAGTTATATCCGGAGTATGAGAAGGATTTCGATAAGTTCCGTGCAACCCTCGATAAGACCAAGCCAAAGAAGCGTGCAAAGATATGCCAGGGAACAACCGCAGACTGGCTTATTCAAACTGCGAAGGATTGCCGATATATTTATGAGGAGGTGGAGCGAGGTGGCCATATCAACTATGACTATATCCTTGACCATAAGAAGCTCTCTCAGCAGCAGTGCCTCTACGCTGCTTATCGCTTGGCGCATGTCTTGAATGAGTGTCTTAAATAGCAGATTTGTAATGGGTTAAAAAGAGCCGAGCAGTTAATTCTACTCGGCTCTTTTTGTTGTATTAATCTTGATAACTCTCGGCAAACAGATGTCGTGCCAATTCGCTTACGGTGTTTATTCGAACAACCTCGATACCCTTAATTTTTTTGTTTGGTAATGAGGCGTACCCCGACACCACAATCTTCTTAAAGCCCAATCGTGCAGCCTCGCTGATGCGTTGCTCGGTGCGTGGCGCAGGGCGTACCTCGCCCGAAAGGCCAATCTCGCCGGCAAGTGCCACACCTTCATTTATCGGACGGTCGAAATATGACGATAATACCGCTGCTACGACGGCCAAATCAAGACCTGTATCCGACACCTTAAAACCTCCTGCAAAGTTCAGGAATACATCCTTCTGAAACATTTTAAGACCTACACGCTTCTCCAAAATCGCCAACAACATATTCATTCGGCGAGAGTCGTAGCCCGTAGCATTGCGTTGTGGTGTGCCGTATGCGGCAGTTCCGACCAACGCCTGCACCTCCAAGAGATATGGGCGAATGCCATCGACCGTAGCACCTACGGCAATACCCGAGAGTGGCTCGTCGTAGTGCGACAAAAGCACCTCCGAAGGGTTTTCTACCGAGCGTAAGCCATTTTCGAGCATCTCGAACACTCCAATCTCGAAGGTTGCACCAAAACGGTTTTTAATGCCTCGCAAGATGCGGTAGGTGTTATTTCCGTCGCCCTCGAACTGCAACACCACATCGACAATATGCTCCAACACCTTCGGGCCCGCAATGGTTCCCTCCTTGGTGATATGACCTATAATAAATATAGGTGTTCCACTACCTTTGGCATATTTAAGTAGGGTAGAGGCGCACTCTCGAATTTGCGATACGCTACCCGCCGAAGCATCCACCAAGTCGGTGTAGATGGTCTGAATTGAGTCGATAACGACCATATCGGGCTTTATAGCCTCGCACTGCGCAACGATATTTTCGAGCAAAGTTTCGGTATAGACCACGCAATCCTCGTTGTGAATGCCGAGTCGCTCGGCACGCATCTTAATCTGCTCGGCAGACTCCTCGCCCGACACATAGAGCGTGCGCAAGCCGTTCTCCGCCAGGGCAAGTTGCAATGCGAGAGTCGATTTTCCGATACCCGGCTCACCGCCCACAAGGATTACCGAGCCTGGCACCAAACCGCCACCAAGCACACGATTGACCTCGCTCTGGCCAACATCTATGCGCTTTGTTTCGCCCGTCTTGATATCTTGCACTCGTTGTGGCTTCGCCTTTGGTACTGCTGACGATGTTACCGCCGCAGCCACCGAAGAGCCCTTCTTCGCCACTACCAACTCGTCAAAAGTGTTCCACGCACCGCACGAAGGGCACTTACCCAACCACTTCGGAGCATCGTAACCGCACTCACGACATACATAAGCCTTCTTTGCCTCTGTCATAATCTTTTTGCTTTTAGCCATTGACCTTTGGTCTTCACTGCTCCGCTTCGGCAAAGTCTGCAAGCAGCCTATGCACTCAGCTTAATCGCAGCGGTGGCCATTAGCCATTAGCTTTTACATATTGTCATTCCGAAGGAGCGGAGC
>JAZONG010000068.1:0-4254 GCA_045654385.1 Alistipes sp. | reverse complement strand
TGTCTTTTCGGCTTTTTCAGCCTCCTCCAACATCTGTTTATACTCTCGTATAAAATTAACCACATCACTCGTAGCAAAGAATTGCTCGGCTTGGCTTTTAAGAACATTCTTTGTTCCTACTACAGAAGGGTGTGATAGTTTGAACACATCCAACTTCGTACATTCAAATACGCAATAGCAACATAAGGCGTATCTTTCTTCCTCCGTCAACGCATACCTTGTACTCGTATTCGGTCTTAGTGGCAATCTCTTTCGTACCATCTACGGTGCAAATTTAATACATTATTTTGTAAATTCCAAATTGTTTTATGAAAAAATACCGAAAGGGTTGATTTTTGCATACTAAATAGTATCTCAACCCTATCGGGCTTAATTATTTATCAACATAGGCATTACTAAGATTACTTTGCTCAGCTCGGCAGAGTCTACAAATACAATAGGTTTATCAGGGGTACTCATTTTCAAGACAATCTCATCGCTTGCAATGTGAGCCAAGCAGATAGAGAAGAAATCACCCTTGACACCAATCGCTATATCACCGCCACTGCTCTCAACGGTAATATTCTCACTCGCCTTTCGTGAGAAGTTAATGTCGTTACCTTCGATATTCATTGAGCTGCCGGTAACACCTAATTTGAGCAATGATGTCGTCTTATTGGCGAACAAGCCAACACGACCTACTGAATCAACCAACTCTCCTTTATGAACTTTCACTTCAATTGCACTATTTGTCGGTATGACTGCCTTAAAATTAGGGTAATTGCCTTCAATCAAGCGACAGTGGAGCGCAGAATTTATAGTAGTAAACGAGATATTCTTAGAGCCAATGGTTGCGACTACATCACTCGCACCATCAAGCATACTTAGCAAGGACTTAAAACCACTTGCCGGAAGAATAACACCGAAGTTCTCGCACGGACACTCTACTGTATCGTGCCACAACTTGTGAGCATCGGTAGCACAAGCACCCAAAATACCATCTTTGGCATATAGATATAGTCCATTCATCACCGGGCGCAACTCATCTTGAGCAACGAAATCGCTTGCAATAGAAAGCCACTCTTTCATTTTGTCAACAATTATGTTGACACGAACACCATCTTCGGTAACTTGTGCAACAGGGAATGCTCTCGCTTCTACAAGAGGCATTTCCATAGTGCCTTTATAGTGGTCAATGACAAGGACACTGTCACTCGGTTGGAAAGTAACCACCTCTTCCGCCAAAGTTTTAAGGGCCTTAATCAACTCGCTCTGATTAACACAAAATGATCCGGTTGCACTTATTCCCTCAATCTTGGTGCTCTTTGACACCCAAGTTTCGCCATTAAACGAATGGACTGCCAAATGGTCTGCCTCTACATCAATCTTTGCGAACTCTAAAATCGGCAAGGTTTTATTCTTCCCTGCCATAGCACCACCTATTGTGAGCGCATTGATAAAATCTTTTTTGTTAATTGTTGTTTGCATAGTTATTATAAAGCATTTACTACTTTTACATTATTTGGTAATACAAAATTATCCCAATCCTCGTAGGTATTGGTGATAACCACCTCATCATACACCTCTGCTACACGCTTAATACCATTCAGTTGAACTGCGTGAGTAACGACCAAACGCAACTTTGTTGGGTTAAGTTCTCGCAACTTTGGTGCAAGACCTACGAAAGTACCTCCACCATCACAGAGATCGTCAATAACTGTTATCTCACCACCGCTAAATTTCTCGGGGTTAGTAACTCTAAATGACATTAACTGCCCCGATGCTACATCACGCACCTTTTCACATAATAACAAGCCATCGTTTTTGAATAAGTCGTATCGCTCTTGCGCTCCCTTATCAGGATAGCAAATAGTGTTTGTATAAGCATATTGAAATGCTAAGTCTCGAGAAATCTCCTTTGAGTCTGCGTAAATCATTCTACAGCTCTTCATAGAATGTGGCTCGTATAGATAGACTTGTCTTGCCCCCATACCCTTGATAATTTCCGATACAATCTTCAATGAGAATGGTCTATCAAAAGAGAACACTCTATCGCATCGCATTGACATAAGGTAGGGAATATGCAACTCATCAACGACAATCTCTTGACGATGCAATATATCCGACAACTGCATAAACAAGAACAAATCCTCCGCATTGCGAATACGCATAACCACCTTAATCGGCTCTTTGCGGTTAAGTTCATCTAACTGCAAATGAACTTCACCATCGGGGAATCGGATAACCTTGTATCCGACTCCCTTTGTGAAATCAATCTTATTCATTTCTCGAATAATGTCCTTTTATGTATTCAACTAATGTTTTGAGTGTAAAATACGCCTCCTCCAATCCGGCTCTATCGTCGAGCAATATATTATAATATGGCTTACGAGTTGGCATTACAGGGCTTTCGTTTATGTAATCTATTCTTATGCCTTTATCCTTACAAAAAGACTTACAAAGAATTAACTTGTCCTCATCTTCATTTGCGGTAAATAGCACCATAGTAAGACCTAACTGCGAACATTCTCGCAACAATTCGATAACCTCGCTATAATTCCCTCCCTCATTGTGGTAGTCATATATCGTATTGTCAAAGTCAAACGCTACGATTAAGTTTTTATGTTTCTCATAGTCATTGATAAGGCGTTTCATACACCTGCCGACAGAATACGGATGGTTAAATTGTTCGGTACACATTTTCTCTTACCTCATTAAGCGACCAATCTCGGACAATCTTACCGTCCTCGAATACAATTTCTAAACAACTTTGATACTCCTCTTCGGGTGAAACATTGTCATAGACTTTATATTTGCCGTTTTCTTTGACAACAGACAAAAGGCCCTTGAGTGACTTTTTCATTCCGCTATCAGTCTTTGGCGACTTGAAGATAGGTCTATATTCGCCATTTACACGACACCAAGTAGCCTTCATAGCAAAGCCAAGACTATCACGAGTACGATATTGGTAGGTGTATGAGCCGATGCCCAAAACAAGGTTGGTCGCAGCAAAACCCTTTGCCTCCAATCTACGATAAATCTCTCGTTGACGCTCGATTGTAATGCTATCGCCATAAATCATACCGATATGAGTGTCAAGTACCTTATAGCCATTCTCGGTGTATGTACCACCGAAAATATCCCACAAACACTCATAAGCACCCTTACGAATATGCTCGGGGTCATCAGCATTGCCCGTACCGCAGATAATATCCTCGGGAGTACCACTATCAGGGCGGACTACAAAACGACCATCACGAGCCAAAATCTCATTCTTCAAGCGAGGAATGAAATCAGTAATAACCTGCCAAAAATCCCAAGTGTCGCTTACGATAGATACAAAGCCTTTTGGATATAACTCGGTCAAAAGTCGCTTGAATGTACCAAACTCATCTTCCATACCGCCGGCGCACATAACACTATGTTCGGTAGCGGGTACAGTAGCACTAATCAACTCCTTCTCTGCATCTGCGTTATAATACTCCTCGCAAGCTGCTACCGCAGGGATAGTTTCACTACCGATAAACGATGTTAGGTGGCCCATACCACTCGTAATCGCAGCCTCCAAACCGGCCATACCACGCATAGAAAAGTCGTGGCAGTTGAAACCCAACTCAATATCCTTTGGGAACATAGTCTTGCGAGCGTGTCGCTCCAACTCCTTACGATAAATACGAGCAGTAGTTGCACTTGTCATTGGCAACCACAAGCACATAGACATCATCGTTTCAAGGAAATTAGTAAGCCAAAAGAAACGAGGGTCAGTGTTGATTATAGTAAGCATAGGCACTCCGATAGGACACAAATCGCCCTCGGGTAGAGCCTTGATGCGAATAGGCAAGTAGCCGAGTTGGTGCAAGGCTCGAATATGCTCAGTACCAACCTCGTTATCTCCTAAGAATGTGTTGATTCTTCGCTCAAAAGTCTTAACCGCTACAACTTCATCAAGATTGAAAAAATCCTCGTTGAATCGCTTGATTAGGTACTCTTTGATAAAATACTGAATACCGAACACTACGCATCCATCTTCCGCTTCGGGGAAGTAAGAGTTGCTTCGTGGAGTCCAATTTGAATAGACAAACTCCGTACCTTCGGGGTATTGTCTGCGATGGTCTAACTTGTAACCATCAGTCAATTCCATTGTCGTAATCATAACTTTATTATTAAATGTTTACTACTACATTTTTGGTACTTTCCACCCAAGTTTCTTAAAAAACTGTGGTGCGGAATCATCTGCATTGATTTGATTCCAAACTAATTGCTCGAATGCTTCCT
>JAZONG010000067.1:0-5534 GCA_045654385.1 Alistipes sp. | reverse complement strand
GGATTTTCTGGAGTATTTGAAGTCTGTTCAGAGAAGTCCTGGCACAATCGCCGGGTACGGCAACGACTTAGATATTTTCTTCGTTTGGGTATTGCAGAACGCCAAGAACAAGTTCTTCGTCGATGTTTCCAAGAGAGATTTGGTGGCATTCCAGAACTGGATGATTAACGAAAACAAGAACAGCCCTTCTCGTGTTCGTCGTATTAAGGCTGCAATTTCTTCACTGAGCAACTTCGTGGAGAACATTCTTGATGATGAGCCTGAGTTCCGTGGCTTCCGCTCAATCGTAAGAAAGATTGAGAACCCAGCACTACAGCCCGTCCGCGAAAAGACCGTTTGGGAAGACGACGAGCTCGAAGAGTTGCTCAATAAGCTTGTTGAAAAGCAGGCGTATGACAGAGCGTGCTATTTGGCTCTTGCTATGTATAGTGGCAGACGCAAGTCTGAACTATGTAGATTCCGTGTGAGCGACTTTGATGACGACAAACTCGTGTGTGACGGGGCTTTATATAAGAGCTCCCCTATCAAAACCAAGGGCAGAGGAGGAGGCAAGTACATTCCTTGCTATACACTTGCGAAGAAGTTTAAGCCGTATTTGCAAATGTGGTTGGACGAGCGTTGTCGCATTGGCCTAGAGAGCGAGTGGCTATTCCCTCTAAAAGCCAATCCAGTAGAGCATATTGGTATCGCTACCGCAAACAGTTGGGCTAATACTTTCACTCGTCTGAGCGGAAGAGATTTCTATGCTCATAGCATTCGACACTATTTCACTACGAGCCTTGCCAGAGCCGGTATCCCCGACGGTGTAATCCAAAGCATTGTCGCTTGGGAATCCTCTGATATGGTTCGTCTGTACACAGATATCGAAGCAGACGAGCAGATTGGTATGTACTTCTCCAATGGTGATATCTCAGTTCCCGATAAAAAGGGATTTGCAGATATGTAACACGCTCGTTGCGAAGAAAAGGAGAATTACATGAATAAGAAGGAACTTATCAGTAGGGTTACAGAAACCTTGCGTGAAAATGATTTACGCAAACCCGTATCGGTTCGTAAACACACCTTTCATATTACGGATGATGAGGGCAACACTGCCGATTTCAATATTCGTCAGCAGGAAAAGAGTGTGTTATACACAACCGAAGATGCTGCCAACATTATCGACGCATGTCTGGCGGTCATCCTCGATGCCATCAGAAAAGGCGAAGAGGTAAACATCAAGGGTTTTGGATGTCTTGGGTTACATTATCGTGCTGCAAGACGCACCAAGGAGCCGAATTCCGGTGAGTGGTGCGAAGTTGAGGCAAGATATGTTCCTAAATTTGCATATGGTAACGACCTCCGATTGGCTGCAAAGCTATACGAGGTGTCTCTGGCAGAACAGCCGGAACAATTACCTGAACCGGATGGTGACTTATAATGGCGGCCATTGAAGTAAATGCTTCCAGTTCTACTTGTAGAAAGTGCGGAACTGCGTATGGACGGCTTAAAGGGTATTTCCCTGTAAGCTATAGTTACCTTTATAAAGGCACTGGTTATCTGCCGTATTGTAAAGATTGCGTCGATGGTATGTTTGCTGCATATCTGCATGAGTGTAAAGACTCCAAAGTGGCTGTGCGACAGATGTGTCGAAAGCTTGACCTGTATTGGAGCGAAAAGGTATATGAGTCTGTTGAAAAGCAGAACTCCACCCGCTCAATGATGACAAGCTATATTTCCAAGATTAACGCCGTAAAACTGGCAAGTAAGTCATATGACGACACTCTCCGCGAGGAAGGTGTATTGTGGCTTGAACCAAAGGCATACGCCGATGTGGAGCAGGTTATTACAGGCATTCAATCAACCGATGGTGATGCAGCAATTCCAGACGAGGTAATTGCATTCTGGGGCCCCGGCTATACGCCATCCATGTATATGGAATTGGAGGAACGCAGAAAGTACTTGGTGTCCAAGTACCCGTCTACTACCGAGCTGGATATTGGTACAGAAACCCTCATTAGGCAGATTTGCATTTTGGAGATTGAGATTAACAAGGCACGCATGGAAGGCAAGCCTGTTGATAAACTCATTAACACTCTTAATACCGTACTAGGTAGTGCAAATCTAAAACCCACCCAAAAGAAAGAGGACGCGGACGCAGAATTGGAGAAGATGCCTTTGGGTGTTGGTATCCAGAAATGGGAGTATAGCAGGCCACTGCCTCCTACTCCTAAAGAAAAACGAGATATTAACCAAGTTATTAAGAACATAACCACATGGTATCTGGGTCATGCGTGTAAGATGGTCGGCATCAGAAACAGCTATTGTAAGATGTATGAAGATGCTATGGCCGAGTTGAGGGTTGAGAACCCCGACCACGCAGAAGAAGACGACGATACCCTCCTGAATAGTGTCTTTGGCGACCTAGAGGAGGGCGGCGATACCGATGAAAGTTGATACTACAAAGAGTAGACGAGAACGAGTAATCGAAGGTATGGCAATTTGGGGAAGTTACTACAGAGAGAACTTTGACATTTTTGTCACAGAGTATCTGCAGTTTGACTTCCTTAAATGGTTCCAAACCATGCTGCTTGTGATGATGAACCGGGCGAGAGTATTCCTATGGATTGCTGCTCGTGGTATGGGTAAGTCCTTCCTAATTGCGATTTTCGTTGTTGGAAGATGTATTTTGTACCCAGGCACAAAGGTCGTCATTACATCCGGCACAAGAGGACAAAGTATCAATGTCCTTGAAAAGATACAAACAGACCTAATGCCTGTGTCGCCAAATCTGAGGAATGAAATCGATATGTCGAGTAGTAAGTTCTCAGGTCAGGACGCAAAGATTATGTTCAAGAACTCAAGTTACATCAAGGTTGTTACGGCTTCTGATAACGCACGAAGCAACCGTGCGAATATTTTGATTGTGGATGAATTCCGTATGGTTAAGAAAGACACAATCGATACCGTTCTGAAGAAGTTCCTGACCAGCCGTCGTATGCCTCCTTACAAGGAGCTGACGGAGGAGGAGCGTAAAGCAGAATACGCAAAAGAGCCTAACAAGTCTTGCTTTTTATCGTCCGCATATTTCAAAGACCACTGGTCTTTTAATAAGATGCAAGACACATGGGATATGATGCTTAAAGACGGCGCAACCGACTTTATGTGTGGTTTCCCATATGAGCTTTCCATTCAAGAAGGCTTGTTGTTCCCGGAAGATGTTGAGAGCGATATGTTGGAGTCTGACTTCAGCGAGATTAAGTGGAGTATGGAAATGGAAGCCCTTTGGTTCGGCGACGACGGGGGTGCGTTCTTTGACTACAACTCAATCTCTAAGAACAGACACATCAATTACGCTATGATGCCTGAGCATCAGGCGACTCTTTTGGGTAACAATCCGAAGGTGCGAATACCCCCGAAGCAAAACGGGGAAAAGCGAATACTTTCTGCCGATATTGCGTTGATGTCAAGCAAAAAGCATAGCAACGACGCAACTGCTATTTTTATTAACCAGATGTTACCTACTAAGGCTGGACGATACATCAGCAACATCGTATATTGCGATGTTTGCGAAGGTCTGCGGACTGACGACCAAGCGCTTGTCATTCGTAAGTTGTTTGACGAATTTTCATGCGACTACCTTGTGCTTGACGCAAATGGTCTAGGCCTGGGCGTTTACGATTGTCTGGCAAGAGATATGGTAGACCCGGATACGGGAGAGATATACCCTGCGTTGTCGTGCTATAACAGCCCCGATATGGCGGCCCGTTGCACGGTGCCCGGTGCCGATAAGGTTATTTGGGCAATCAAGGCAAGCGCTCAGTTCAATTCTGATTGTGCATTCTTATTGCGTGAAGCTTTTAGAAGTGGACGCATCAGACTGCTAATTACAGAATATGACGCTGAGAAATTGTTTGCCGACACTATGAAGGGTTTTACATCTCTGTCTTTATCTGAGCAAGAACGGCTGAAGCTTCCGTACACCCACACGACTCTCCTTATTAACGAACTGACAAAGTTGCAGCATGAGGAGTCTGGCGGCAAGGTTAGGTTGTTTGAACGGTCTGGTATGCGAAAGGATAGATACTCCAGCTTGAGCTACAACTATTATGTTGCGACTCAGCTAGAGACTAAACTTGGCAAGCAGAATTACAATCGTGATTTGGAAGATGTGTTCACTATCAAAGCACCTGTATATAACAGAAAGGCGGTGAATGGCATCTATGGCCGACGCAAAACGCCAAGCTGGTACTGAGTTACCGGCTACCGGAAACAAAGAGACCAAGACCATTAGCGTAGATGGTATGATTGGGATTTCCAGTAAGTTCGCTGTGCTAAACAGGCTGATTACGAGAGACCTCAACAATAACACTACTGCACCGACCTTCTCGCTGTTTTCCAAGGATGATATTACTACATATCTGTCCAACCCGTATACATATGAGAAACAGCTTCGCAGTGCTGTCACATACATTTATGGAGCCAGTTCGCATTTTAGACGGCTGATTCAATACTTTGCGGGTCTTAACGACCTGTCCTATGTGGTTGCGCCGTATCGTGTAGACCCAAAGAGCGCCAATATTAAGTCGATGAACAGGAATTACCGAAAGGTTTTGAATACTCTGTCATCTATGAATATCAAGACGCAGTTCCCGAAAATCCTAGCAGTATGTTTGCGAGAGGATACATTCTACGGAACAATGTGGGTAACAAACGACAGCGTCACCATTCAGCAGTTACCGAGCGACTATTGCTCCATTTCCACGGTTGAGGGCAATGTGCCGAATGTCACTTTCGATTTTTCGTATTTTGACTCACGGCAGGCATTGCTAGAGTACTATCCATCAGAGTTCAAAACCAAATATGGTGTGTACCAGAAGAATAGAACTACTCGCTGGATTGAGCTTGACTCTCCCACTTCATTTGCTATCAAATGTAATTCAGACATTTTGGATTACGCCGTCCCTCCGTTTGCAGGCATCCTGCGGGAGGTTTATGAGATTGAAGACTTAAATGTAAATACAAATAGGTCGGTATACTGGAAACAGTATACAACAACGATTCCCTTAATTGCTGGAAAGCCCTTAGAGCCTTATCTACTACAACATAGTGTTGAAATATACGCATGTGTGAATGTTTGAAAAATGGTAGGGATTGGGTAATCAGCAGCCAAGCCTCGAACAGAGGAAGGTTCAACGACCATCCCGTAAGGGAGTAGGGGTAAGTACCCCGAAGTGGTAGGCCCCCGAATGGGGTGAAGATATGGTCTAGTCTTTACCGAAACGGTAAAGCATTACAGTTGATATCATTAAAGTGAAATTAGAGAGGAGGGGCGATTTCCTGGGGAAAGTAAAAGACATAACAGGTCTAACAATTAACGGCTGGACGGTAATTAAAGAGCAAGGCAGAAATAAGAGCGGCGGAGCCATGTTCCTGTGTAGATGCTCATGCGGTACCGAGAAAGTTGTTGATGGTCGCAGTATTAGAACCGGAGCGAGCAGGAACTGTGGGCATGAAAGAATCAGAACAATATGCGATTTGAAGCCCAACCTGAA
>JAZONG010000066.1:0-1731 GCA_045654385.1 Alistipes sp. | reverse complement strand
TGCCGAGAGTTTCTTTACCTCAAACTCGTAGGCTCTAAACTTCTTGCGGGCCACAACCTCGTCAAAGGTCGCTGTTACATTGCCTGCGGTACGGTTTGCCTGTATCGCCCAGCCACTGCCGGCAAAGCCTGCCGAGAAGAACTCCGAGGAGAGTGTCCCGCCAAAGTAACTGTTGCCATAGTGTTTGATGCCATCGCTCACAGCCTGCAAGCGTAGAGCCTCTGTTAAGTATAGGACTCCATCGGTCAAACGGGTGAAAGAACCATCAATTCCGATATGCCCAACTGCTTCAATAGGAACATTCGCCGCCACAAAGTCAGCATCGGTACTGACAAAGAATGTTTCGCTGAATCTGTTCTGCGGAGCATATTTGCTGGTGGAAGCACGATGGCTGAATGATGTCTTGTGAGGAACGAAAGTTTGAACGCCATCTTTCTCGTAGACTACATCAGATGCTAGAGAGATATACTCCTTATTGCCTTTGATGAGTATGCCATCAGCAGTGCCAAATCGCAGATTCTTATGGATGATAATTCCCTCATCATTGCTGTCCACTCGATATGACGAGAGAAGGTCTGCTCCGTAGTTATGTCTTACGGTGAGTGAACCGGGAAAGCACGCCTTGCCGTATGGTGAGAGCATCAGGCAATCACCATCGATGTCCGAGATGCCGGAGAATAGACGGATCTTCGGAGTATCATCACCACCCAAAAGCAAATCGCCGCCTATACTACCCAAGCGGATACTCACACCCTCACGAGTGAGTACAGATTTGCCTGCTATGCGAATACCGAAGCCATCAAGGAACGAGAGATAACCACTAAGAGCCACATCTTCGCCCGAGAACGAAAGAAGCGTATTGCCCTTATCACCCAACTGCACACCATATTTGGCAGACAGCGCACCTCCCAGCGTTGATGTTCCGTGAACGGTTAGGTCTTTATGGACTATGCCGTTTTGCATTACCCAATCAACGGACGCAAGGTTGGCATTGCCCTTATGATAGACATCCTTGCCACCCACCTGCAACGATGTTGGCGAAATAAAGATTCCGCTCTCCTTATCGCCAATGGTCCATTCACCTGTGGAGAGAACAGAGCCACTGAGGAGGTTGATGTTCGATGCATCTATGGTGGCAGTTGCCTCATATGGGTCGTAGCGTAGTATGTTCCTGCCACCAAGACAGAGGGCATCGCCTCCGAGTTTGAGGTTGCCCGTAATCTTTATACCGTACTCGATAGACGAGACAACGCCGTCAGCATCGGTAATATCCTTCGAGTAGGTCTCAAGGATTCGGGTATTGGCTACACCTGCCTCAAAACCATAGTTGGCACGGAAGATACCTGTCATATCTCCGCCCGTCTTCTTGAGGTAGTCAATTAGCAGACCACCACCTGACTCTCCACCTTCGCCCGTAACAGCACCGGCAATGGCAGAGGCAAATCCGTAGGCGGTGTTTTTGAGTCGTACACTCGTCTCGTCTCCCTCTTCAACGCCATAGGGATGTTCGGCATCCTTCTTTTGCTGGGCATTGAAGAAGTTATGATACAACTGCGAGTAGATCGAGTAACAAAGACTCGACCTATCAAGTTGCTCTATATCGGGATGTAGTTGTACGCTCATTACTTCGTGTAGCTGGTTTTAGAGAGAAATTTCTGAATCTTGGACGAGAGTGAGATAAAGTTCGGGAAGTTCACAGGTGTCATCGTACCCATCAGCGTTGGTGTCATA
>JAZONG010000065.1:0-14230 GCA_045654385.1 Alistipes sp. | reverse complement strand
CTCCTCGCAACGACCACCCTTGACATTGAACGAGAAACGGCCCGCCTTGAAGCCTCGCACTTGTGCATCAGGTGTGGCCTCGAACAACTTACGAATATCACCAAAGACATTCGAATATGTTGCAGGATTTGAGCGAGGTGTGCGACCAATTGGCGACTGATCCACAACCACGAGCTTGTCGATATGTTCCAACCCCTCAATTGTGCTATATTCGAGCGGTTGAGCGTAGGAACGATACAATTTATGCGAGATTACGGGCACGAGTGTACCATTGATAAGCGACGACTTTCCTGAGCCACTGACACCCGTCACGCAGACGAGTTTTCCGAGCGGAATATCGACATCTACATCTTTGAGATTGTTGCCCTTTGCACCGCAAATTTTGATGCTTTCACCACTACCCTTTCGGAGTTCTTGCGGAATTCCTATCGCTCGTCTACCAGTGAGATAATCAGCAGTATATCCCTCTGCACCTAAAATTTCGCTATAAGTGCCTTGTGCTACGATATTTCCACCTCTGCGACCGGCCTTCGGACCTATATCTACGATGTAGTCGGCGGCACGCATCATATCCTCGTCGTGCTCCACTACAATCACCGAGTTGCCCGCATTACGCAGCGCTTTCAAGGTGTTTATAAGTCGCTCGTTATCTCGCTGGTGAAGTCCGATGCTCGGCTCGTCGAGAATGTAGAGAACATTTACTAACTTCGAGCCAATCTGTGTCGCCAATCGTATGCGCTGGCTCTCGCCACCCGACAAGGTGCGAGATGCACGGTCAAGCGACAAATAGCCCAAGCCAACATCTGTCAGGAAGCGCAATCGTTCACGAATCTCTTTGAGAATTTCTCGTGCAATAAGCAACTCTTTTTCGGTCAATTGCTCCTCTACACCCTCGAACCACTCTCGCAATCGAGTGATAGACATCGAGGATAGTTCTGCTATGTTTTTGCCTGCAACCTTGAAGTGTAAGGCGTTCTCTTTCAGTCTTGTACCGTGACAAAGCGAGCATTTGTGATACGCCACAAACTGTTCACGCCACTTGTCGCCCTTGCGAGAGTTCTCCTCATCCATAGTGGAGTTTATGTACTCGGCAACACCCTCCCAGGTGCACATCTGCTTGCCTCGATTTGATGAGTAGAGCGATGCTTCGACCAATATCGGCTCGTCATCGCCATAGAGCAAGGCGTTTAAACCCTCCTCAGAGATTGTGCCGATGGGATCATCAAGCGAAAAGTCGTAGCGGTCGCCCAATGCCATAAGTGTGGCGAAGAGTGCATTCTCTCTACCCTTACCTAGTGGTGCAATGCCGCCTTCACGAATAGATAGGCGGTCATCAGGAATTACCTTCTTGACATCGAAAACTGCCTCCTCGCCCAAACCGTTGCAACGAGGACAAGCGCCCTTTGGCGAGTTAAATGAGAATGTAAACGGCTCCGGATCTTCGAATGCAATACCCGTAGTCGGACACATCAGGTGGCGGGAGTAGTGGCGCATCTCGCCCGAATCGTAGTCGTGAATAGCCATCTGCCCCTTACCTTGACGCATAGCCTCACGAAGTGAACTCATAATGCGATCACGAGCCTCTTCACGGGCAGTCATACGGTCGATTACAAGTTCTATCGAGTGGGTTTTATAGCGGTCGAGTTGCTCTCCGCCTGTGAAATCTCGAATTACGCCGTCGATACGGGCGTAGATGTATCCCTTGCGAAGGAATGAATCGAAAAGTTCTCGGTAGTGGCCTTTGCGCTCACGCACTATGGGTGCAAGGAATGCAATTTTGCGACCTGCATAATCACGCAAAATCAAATCGGCAATCTGCTCATCCGAGTAGTGAACCATCTCTTCACCTGTTGCCGGCGAATAGGCTCGTGATGCACGGGCGAACAGAAGTCGCAGAAAATCAGCAATTTCGGTTACGGTGCCGACGGTTGAACGAGGGTTACGATTGGTTGTTTTCTGCTCTATGGCAACCACCGGAGATAGTCCCGAAATTTTATCTACATCGGGGCGCTCCATCGTGCCGATATATTGACGAGCATACATTGACAATGTCTCCATATAGCGACGCTGCCCTTCGGCGTAGATTGTATCGAAAGCTAACGATGACTTGCCTGAGCCCGATAAGCCCGTAATTACCACTAATGCGTTACGAGGTATTTCGAGGTCTATATTTTTGAGGTTATGGACCCTTGCGCCCACGATTTTTATCTTCTCCTCCATAGTTTTACTCCTTAATTGAAAGCATAGAGTAGAAAAAATCGTGCAACGATATCCAACCCATTAAATCTGCAAAGCAGATAGCGACAATGACGGCCATAAATACCTTTATGAAGTTCTTGCCCCAGCCTGCCATATAGTGCGATGCGAGGAATGAACCAATCATATTGCCCAAGCCGTGAATAAGGCCGAACTTGTAATCGACATTACCCATAATCATAAATACCGCCAATGAGAATGGTGTGGCAAGCAGGATTACGAAGCCCTTGATTGCATTTGCGGTAACCAAATCCATACGCATAATCCACAATGCAATGGCGAGGATAAGGTAGCCGATGCCGATGTAAATGTAACCTCCATAGAAGCCTATCAGGAAAAACCATAGGTAGTGTAGAGGTTTGATTTCGAGTCTGTTACCTGCCTTTAACTTAATTCGTGTGTCAAGTAACAAATAGACCATTATAACAAGCAAAATCACGCCGAAGCAGATTTTGAAAATCCATTCGTTGATGTATGATGCCACGAATGAACCTGCAATATTACCGAGAATTACGGGAATAGAGAGCAGTAGTCCGTGATTTATATTAAACGATTTTTTGCGAATGAAGGTGATGGTGGCGGCAAGGTTCTGCATCAGTACGGCGATACGATTAGTTCCGTTAGCCACATTTATAGGCAGTCCGAATGCCATAAACATAGTCATAGTAATAATCGAGCCACCGCCGGCGAGTGTATTTATTATACCCACCGCAGTACCCGAAATAAGTAGAACTATAGCTATATGCCAATCCATCGTTTTCTGCTTTTGCGAGAATTAGAGGAGCAAGATACGAAAAAAAACGGAAAATTGAAAGCAGAAAGCGAAAAACTAATAAAAAAGACGAGAGCGCAACCTCTCGTCTTTCATCTTTTTGTCGGCCTTTAACTTAAAATCTCGCTACCGGAGCAGCGTCGAGAGTTGAGAATTCGTTATTGAGATACTTGTAATATCCCGCTACTGCAATCATGGCTGCATTGTCGGTTGTGAAGCGACGCTCCGGAATAAAAGTACGCCAGCCACGCTTCTCACCCTCGGCAGCAACACGCTCTCGGAGAAGTGAGTTTGCTGCTACTCCACCACCTATGGCGATGTCCGAAATACGATAGTGTTTTGCAGCCTTAACAAGTCGCTCTACCAAAATATCAACGACGGTGTGAAGTATCGCCGCACATAGGTCGCACTTGCGCTCCTCTACGAAATTAGGATTTTGGGCTACCTCATCACGCAAGGTGTAAAGGAAAGAAGTCTTTAATCCTGAAAACGAGAAATCGAACTCTCCAATACGAGGCTTTGCAAACTTGAAAGCATCTTTATTTCCCTCCTTTGCGAGGGCGTCGATAACGGGTCCGCCTGGGTAAGGTAAACCCATAACTTTGGCGCATTTGTCGAGTGCTTCGCCAGCTGCATCATCGATGGTTGAGCCGATAATCTCCATATCGAAAGGTGAATTAACTTTTACGATTTGAGTATGTCCACCACTGACCAAAAGACAGAGGAATGGGAAGTTCGGATGCTCGCACTCCTTGTCGGGCATATCCACAAAGTGTGATAGAATATGGCCGTGAAGGTGGTTTACCTCTACAAGCGGAATGTTGTTGGCAATAGCTAATCCCTTGGCAAATGATGTGCCGACCATCAATGAGCCGAGTAAGCCAGGGCCTCGTGTGAAGGCTATGGCGTCGATTTTATCGGGTGTAACACCTGCATCCCGCAGAGCAGCATCTATCACAGGCACAATGTTTTGCTGGTGTGCTCGTGATGCGAGTTCGGGGATTACGCCGCCATATCGCTCGTGTACGGCTTGCGATGCGATAACGCTCGAAAGAAGCGTTGTGTTTCGCAAAACAGCAGCCGATGTGTCGTCGCACGAAGACTCGATACCGAGAATGATAATTTCGTTATTCATATATTGTTGAATTTAATCTTCATTTTTTTGGTTCTTTGTTTGCAAGTTCCGCAAATTATGACTACTTTTGTAAGTTATTATATAACTTATTGGCCGTAAAGTGCCGAAAATGAGAACAAAACCGTGCGCAAAGTTACAAAAATATTGTTAAGGGTGTTATCCGCAATCATTTTATTGCTGATAATTTTTCCTTTGAGTATGGCTTTGTTGCTGGCATTCCCTTCGGTGCAGAATAAGGCGATAGACAAGGCTGCATCGTGGGCAGGCGACTACCTCGGCACTACGGTGTCGGTGGGAAATATAACCGTCGGAATGCTCAATCGTGTAGCGGTGCGTGATTTCTATGTCGCTGATTTGGATGGCGATACCCTACTCTATGTCAAGCGTGCCGATGCCTATTTCGGCCCTCTTGCTTCGTTGGCGAAGAAAAATCTTGTAATCAACTACGGAAAAATTCAGGGCGGTAAATTTGTTGTGCGTGAAACCGAGCGTGGAACGGTTGCCGTAAAGGAGATTACCGATCAACTTGTAAAAAATCGAAAGGAGCGAGATGATTTTCGTCTTGATATTCGTTCGCTCGAAGGCTCGGATATTGTATTCTCATTGTTGCGCAATGATGAACATAGTGATGTAGGTATCGACTTTGCGGATATGCACTTGCTGGGTATCAGTACTCATATCTCAGACTTCTCGGTTATGAATAGTGCGGTGGCGGGCGATATTACCCGACTATCGTTTACGGAGCGCAGTGGTTTCGAACTGACAGACTTGACAGGTCATTTCTATGTCTATGAGGGTAAAGTGGCGGTGGATGGCGCACGCATACGCACCGGAAAGAGTGATATTAATCTTGATAGTCTGCTCCTCGATGGTGAAGATTGGTTGAAGTATCACGATTTTATCAATAATGTGCCGATTATATGTAGCGTAACGAACAGTTTTGTTTCGTCTGACGATATTGGTTACTTTGCACCGGAGTTATGGGGCTGGCAAACCTCTGTCGGGAAGGCTTCTGTATCGATGAATGGTACGGTGGCTGACTTTAAGGGTAAAATTACTAATGCGGTTCTTGAAGATGGCGGCGTT
Source organism: Alistipes sp. (assembly GCA_045654385.1). Classification (GTDB taxonomy): domain Bacteria; phylum Bacteroidota; class Bacteroidia; order Bacteroidales; family Rikenellaceae; genus Alistipes. The sequence continues at coordinate 8,981 of JAZONG010000065.1, read as the reverse complement.
TTACGAGGTTCGGCACACGTGCGAGGCTTGATAGATGTGGAGAAGACCAACTTTGATATATATGTCAGCAAGTTGAAGGCTTCGACCGAGGAGGTTACATATCTTTTGAATAATATAGCCCATCTGTCGCTTGGCGAGAAGGCTACGCAGTATGTGGAGCGTGCTAAGGAGATTGATGCTTCGGGCGAATTCCACGGAACAATACGAAATTTTAGAGCCAATGCCAAGGTTGCGCTTGCAAGTGGTGGCGATGTCGAGGTGGAGTGCTCGATGAAAAATCCTGCCGAGGGACGCAAGAGTATTGTGGCGAAGGTGGCAGCAGACGAGGCTAACTTGTCGGCTCTGCTCGATATGGAGTTGTTTGGTTCGGCTACATTCTCGGCAAATGTTGATGCGGAGTTGGGCGACGGCTACCCTGTGCGTCTTTTGGGTGATGGAAAGGTTGATCAAATTGAACTGAATGGTTGCACATATCAGAACTTGGCACTTATAGCCGATGTAGAGGATAGAAGTATTGCCACTTCGTTCACCTCCGATTGTGATGCGCTCAGATTGAATGCACAAGCGGTAATAGATATGTCGGATAAGGAGGAGCCTCTCTATGATGCTGTATGTTCGATTATCCGTGCAGACCTCCACGCAATGAATATCAATAAGCGAGATTCCGTCTCGATACTCCACGCCGATGTGGGATTATCGGCCCGTGGAGCGTCATTGGATAGATTAAATGGCGCTCTGCGCATAGCTGAGGCGGAGTACGAAACCGTAGGTCGTGGTTGTAGTGCCGACTTTGTGGAACTCTCCGTTGTTAGTAACGAGGATGCACGAATTTTAGCACTCTCGTCCGATTTTGCAGATGCTGTATTCGAAAGCCGTACCGCCTACAAGGATGTAATCTACTATCTGAAAAATCTGCTTGTACAGTATGTGCCTATGCTCTATGATGAGCAGGCTCGTGAGAATATCGACACTCGTATTGCCGAGATTGGAAACGAGGTAGCAGTACTCTCAGCAAGCGTAAAGAATATAGACCCTCTGCTCGGCTGTATTACCGAGGGCTTGGAGATGGCCGAGGGCTCGAAGGTGGAGATGCTTGTCAGCCCTTCGGAAAATCGCTTCCTGATGCGTGCATCTTCGGAATATCTGATGCACAAGAACTATCTGGCAACAAACATCGATGTCAGAGCCGGAAATGCGGGAGATAAATTGACAATGTCGATGGCTGCCGAGGATCTTTATGCCGGAATGTTCCACTTCTCGGGCGTTGGCGTGTCGGGCGAGGCAAAGGATAACAATGTCAATGTAGATGCGATGTTTGCCGACTCGGTGCGTGATTTGCGTGGCGTGATTTCGGCTAATGCGAAAATTGCACGCAAGAACAATCAGCGCACTATGGCTATATCGTTCAATCCATCCCATATTGATAGTGGCGAAACATCGTGGGAGATTGTAACAGACGGAATAGATATAGGTTCTACCCGTGTCAATATCCGCAACTTTGCAGTGCGCAGCGATACGCAAGAGTTGTTTGTGAATGGTGTAGCATCACGCAGCGATAGAGATTCGATATATATGAATTTGAGCAACTTCTCGCTCGCCCCGTTTACCCAAATTACCAACCATGTAGGCTATGAGATTGAGGGCAGAACAGATGGTTATGCTACGATCTATTCGGCACTTGCAAACCCTCGTGTGGATGCCCGCATCGAGATGGATGATGTGAAGGTTAGCGGTATTGCCGTGCCAAACCTTCTTTTGACATCACGCTGGGATTTTGGTCGCAGTCGAGCATCACTCGATATCTCTACCGTAAAGGATAACCGAAGAGTTGTTAAGGGTTATTTTGCCCCTTCGCAGAGGCGTTATTATGCACGATTGCAGACCGAGAATGTAGAGTTGGCACTCTTGGATCCTCTGCTCGAAACCGTTATCAGGGATACTGAGGGAACTGCCGATGTGGACTTGACAATCAGCGGAACTGGTCGTGAGGCCGATTTGCGAGGCGAGATAAAGGCTTCAAATCTTGCTACGACAATCGATTACACTCGATGTCGTTACTCGGCTCCGCAGGCGGTGGTAAAGGTCGAGAATAATCGCCTTATAGCCCAAGATGTATCACTCTTCGATAGAAACGGCCACGAGGGTAAGTTGTCGTTGGATGTTTCGTTGGCACACCTCTCGAATATCGAATATGGCGTAGATTTGCAGGTGCGCAATATGGAGGTGCTGAATACTACCGAGCAAGATAATCCGATGTTCTACGGCTCTATCTTCGCAACGGGTACAGGTACTATCCGAGGAGATAAGGCTGGTATAAAGATGGACTTTGTGGCTCGCAGCGACGATAACTCAAAGTTCTATATGCCGCTGACAGACAATAGTGAAATTCAAACGGCAGATTTTGTAACCTTTGCGGTTAAGGAGCAGGATACAACTTCGTACCTCTCACGCAAGAAGATGCTCTTCGAGAGCCGTCAGCGTCGTCGTACTTCGGGCGGCGAGTCGATGGAAATCACTATGGCACTCGACATTCGACCAAATGCCGAGGTACAGTTGGTTATCGACCCTACCGTAGGCGATATTATAAAGGCTACGGGAGCAGGACAACTTAACTTGCGAATAAACCCTCAGACCGAGGTGTTCGAGATGTATGGCGACTACATCATCGAGAAGGGAAGTTACCTCTTTACACTGCAAAATGTTATTAATAAGTGGTTTGATATTGAGCCGGGCTCTTCGATTCAGTGGACGGGCGAGCCGCTCGATGCGCTGCTGAACATTAATGCCGTGTATAAGTTGAAGGCGTCGTTGCAACCTCTGCTCGAAGGCTCTTTGACCGAGAGTAATCGCTCTACCCGTGCAGTACCTGTGGAGTGCTTCATACATCTGACCGATAGATTGACACAGCCGAATGTTACATTCGATATTGTGGTTCCGAGTGCCGATTCGGAGGTTCAGAGCCTTATTTCGAGTGCTTTGGCTACTCCGGAGAGTAAGTCGCAGCAGTTCCTATATCTGATAATTGCAAACAGTTTTATTTCCGAGACATCCAATACAATGACTACTGCAATGGGTGCTTCGGCAACTGCGGCAACAGGATTTGAGATGCTTTCAAATCAGTTTAGCAATTGGTTGTCGAGCGACGACTATAAGATTGTATTGCGCTATCGCCCTCGCACCGAGCAGATGAGCGACGAGGTTGACTTCGGCTTCTCGAAGGGATTGATTGATAACCGCCTGCTGATTGAGGTGGAGGGTAACTACATCGTAGATAAGACGCAGGTTGTAAATGCAACATCGAACTTTACGGGTGAGGCCTATCTCACTTGGCTGATTGACCGTGCAGGAACGCTCCGATTGAAGGGCTTTACCCATACCATTGACCGCTTCGACGAGAACCAAGGTTTGCAGGAGACCGGTGTGGGAATCTACTTCAAGGAGGATTTTAATAATGCCAAGGATTTGCGTCTTCGTTTGAAAAGTCGATTCAAGCGAAATAAGCAGGATGATGATAATAATGGTGGAAAGAGAGTAAAAAACAAACTAAATAAAAAATAGAGAAAATTATGATTAAACTTTTGCAGGCAGCCGATTTGGCGGTAGCATCCGCAGCGGCAGAAAAGATGTCCCTCTGGGAGTTGTTCAACAATGGAGGATGGTTGATGTGGGTATTGCTCTTGTTGGGCGGTGTTACAATCTTCATCTTTGTAGAGCGTTTTGTGGCTATTCAGCGAGCACAGCGCCTCGATATGCACTTTATGAATCGCATTCGTGACTATGTTGTAGAGGGTAAAGTTAAGGAGGCTATCGCATTCTGCCACCACGAGAATACCCCAATTGCACGAATGATTGAGAAGGGTTTGGAGCGTCTTGGTCGCCCAATGAGCGATGTTCAGACTGCTATCGAGAATGTTGCAAACTTGGAGGTGTCGAAGTTGGAGAATGGCTTGCCTACCCTTGCTACTATTGCAGGAGGTGCTCCAATGATCGGTTTCTTGGGCACAGTACTCGGAATGGTGCGTACCTTTATGGATATGTCTGCTGCCGGTGGTACTGTCGATATGGCATTGCTTTCGGGCGGTATGTATGTGGCAATGGTTACTACCGTAGGTGGTCTTATCGTTGGTATTCCATCGTACTTCGGATACAACTACCTGGTAGCTCGTATCGAGAAGTTGGTGTTCCGTATGGAGGCTAACTCTATCGCCTTTATGGATATCTTAAATCAACCTGCTCAAAAATAGTACGCTATGGCAATTAAAAGAGGTTCAAAGGTCGATAAGTCATTCTCGAATGCAGCGATGTCCGACCTGATGTTCCTTCTCTTGATATTTATGCTCATTGCAACTACGCTCATCAACCCGAATGCGTTGAAGTTGGAGTTGCCAAAGAGTTCAAATCAGTTGAAGGATAAGGCTATAACCACCGTTTCGATTGAGCAGAAGGGTGCGGACTATATCTACTATGTCGAACTCGAAAAGGTTTCGGGCATCGAGGGCGTAGAGCGTGCCTTGAAGAGTCGCTTGGAGGGACAGGAGCAACCTACCGTATCGTTGCACTGCGATAAGAAGGTGGCAGTAGATGAGGTTGTGAAGGTGATGAATATCGCCAAGGATAACAGTTACAGATTGATTTTGGCGACACAAGCCAAATAGGAGAATGATAATTAGTTGATGGCTGACAGCCGGAGGCTAATGGCTGAAATTATGAGTTCAAAACACTTTGCATATATCTTCTCGATGCTCTATGTGGCATTGCTTGCGGCGGTGTTCCGCTTTGGCGAGTTTGAAATTCGTCCGAAGGAGCAACCGCAGAGCGATATTATCTACATCGAGTATGTGAAGCCAGAGCCGCCACCAAAACCGAAGCCGCAACCTGCGCCCAAGGTTAAGGAGGCTCCCCGTCACGAGAAACTTGCGCCACGAGATAATTCGCAACAGGCATCAGGCAAGGCCGAGGAGACTCGCACCGTAAATCAGAGGGCGTTGTTCAAGATGTCCAAAAATGGTGCCGATAAGCCTGCAAATGCGGGTAATCCGTATGCCAAGCAGGATACAGTAACAACGGCAGCTGGTACGGGTGGAGGATTGAACCCTGTGGGTAACGAGGCTCTCGATGAGGGCTTGCAGGGACGAGGCCTTGTGGGCGCACTGCCGCAGCCAATATACCCTGCCGGAAATAAGGGCGGAAAGGTGGTTGTTCGTGTGGCTGTAAATCAGGCCGGCATAGTTACCGAGGCAGCATACGAGCCGAAAGGTTCGACTACTTCGGATAAGGCGTTGGTCGATGCGGCTCTCGCTGCGGCACGAAAAGCCCGCTTTACGGAGAGTAAGGCGTTTGTGCAGGGAGGTAGGATAACTTACCTATTCAGAATGAAGTAAATGAAGAGTATGAGATTTCTGTTTTTGCTTTTGGGCTGCGTTATGGCAGTATTGCCGTTGAGCGCAGAGGAGAGGAGAGGGCACAAAGGCGCTCACCTTTCGTTCGAGCAGACCGAGTATGACTTTGGCGAGATTTCCCGCAAGGGCGATGACAAGAGTTGCGTTTTCCGCTTCGTAAACGATGGCACAGAACCATTGGTGGTGCTTTCGGCAACCACCTCTTGCTCGTGTTTGAAGACGGAGTTCTCTCGCAAGCCAGTTGGTGTTGGCGAGTCGGGCGAGATACGACTTATTCTCGAATCAAAGAAGGTCGATAAGGGCATATTTCGTCGTGTCGTGCAAATTCGTTCAACCTCGACAAACGGAACAGAGATTTTAACAATAAAGGGAATATCAAAGGATTAAAAGTTAGGAAAAATGAGCGTTGTAATTCGTTTTTCGGGTGATTCGGGTGATGGAATGCAGATGGTCGGCAATATCTTTTCGGAGAGTGCTGCATTTGCAGGATATGGAGTATTTACCTTCCCCGACTACCCTGCCGAGGTGCGTGCGCCGCAAGGAACTGTGGCCGGCGTATCGGGCTTTCAAGTACATTTCGACACACAGGTAGTAGCGCATCAGGGCGACAAGTGCGATGTCTTGGTTGCGATGAATGCCGCAGCATTGGTGGCGCATCGTAAATATGCCACCGCTACGGCTCGCATAATTCTCGATAGCGACAACTTTACGAAGGATGCAGTCGAGAAGGTGGACTACGATATCGAAACTATTGTGGAGCAACTCAAACTTGAAGAGTGTGATATTGTCGAGGCTCCAATTACGCAGATGACTCTCGATGCTGTGGCAGAGTGCGGTCTCGACCGCAAATCGGCATTGAAGTGTCGCAATATGTTGGTTTTGGGTATGACCTTGGCGATGTATGACATTCCTGCGGAGTATGCCAAGAAGTACATAACAAAGAAGTTTGCTGCAAAGAATGAACTTGTCTGCAAGGCAAATATAGCAGCCTTGGAGGCGGGCGAGAACTACGCAAGAAACTCTCATCTCGTGGGAGAGGAGCATACAAAGGCTACAAATGCACTTCCATCAGGTACTTATCGCTCGATAAATGGTAATCAGGCTGTGGCTTGGGGCTTTATTGCAGCGGCGGAGAAGAGTGGCAGACCTCTCTTCTGCGGTTCATACCCTATTACCCCTGCTACGGGTATCTTGGAGGAGTTGGCAAAGCATAAGGCGTTGGGCGTAAAAACTGTGCAGGCGGAGGATGAAATTGCAGGTATCTGTACCGCAATAGGCGCTTCGTTTGGCGGTGCTTTGGCGGTAACTACAACTTCGGGCCCGGGCTTGGCATTGAAGAGCGAGGCGCTCGGTTTGGCTGTGATGGCACAAATACCACTCGTTGTGGTGGATGTTCAGCGTGGCGGCCCTTCAACTGGCTTGCCTACAAAGAGTGAGCAGGCCGATTTGTTGCAGGCTATGTATGGCCGCAATGGCGATAGCCCTCTCGTTGTATTGACAGCCCACTCCCCTGCCGATTGTTTCGATAAGGCATATATGGCAGCGAAAATCGCCTTGGAGCGAATGATGCCTGTGGTGCTTTTGACCGACGGAAACTTGGCAAATGGCACAGAGCCTTGGCGTGTAAAGCGTGTAGCAGAGTTGGCAGACATCGTTCCACCGATTGTCTCTCGTGACGAGTTGGCCGAGAAGGCGGAGTGCTTCAACGAGCGAGGTTTATTCAATCCATATTCGGCAAACGAGAACTTGGCTCGTTATTGGGCAATTCCTGGCGCAGAAGGTTTGGAACACCGACTCGGAGGCTTGGAGAAGCAACCTCGCACGGGTGCTATATCTTACTCTCCGGAGGATCACGCCACAATGGGCAGACTTCGTGCCGAGCGTGTAGAGCGCACAGCCGAGTTGGTTGAGCCTATTGCTGTCGAAGGCGCATCGGAGGGCGATTTGCTGGTTGTAAGTTGGGGAAGCAATGCAGGCAAGGTTGCCGAGGCTGTGGCACAGCTCCACGCTGAGGGTAAGAGCGTGGCTTACACTACCGTTGCACTCGTAAGTCCTTTGCAGCGAGGTGTAGCCGAGGCAATGTCGCACTACAAGCGAGTATTGGTATGCGAGAGCAACAGCGGACAACTTGCGTCGTTGCTCCGAGTGGCTACCCGCCACGAAAATATCCTCTCCTACGCAAGTATGGAGGCGCAACCGTTCAATGTTGCGGAGTTGGTAGCAACAATTAAATTAAACTTGAACTAAGATGGCAAAGATAGAATATACACCAAACGATTTTCGTAATGGCAATGCCGTGAAGTGGTGCGCAGGATGTGGCGACCATGCAATTTTCAACTCGGTATTGAAGGCTTTGCCGGAGGTTGCCGAGAGATTGGATATTCCACGAGAGAAGTTCGCCTTTATCTCTGGTATCGGTTGCTCGTCACGATTTGTTTACTATATGAATACCTACGGCTTCCACACAATTCACGGTCGTGCTGCCGCTATCGCTACGGGCTTAAAGACGGCTCGTCCCGACCTCTCGGTGTGGGTTTGTTCGGGCGATGGCGACTCATTGGCCATCGGTGGTAACCACTTTATCCACGCCTGCCGTAGAAATATCGATTTGAACCTCATCTTGTTCAATAACGAGATTTACGGCTTGACGAAAGGTCAGTACTCCCCTACCTCAAAGTTAGGCAAGGTAACCAAGACCTCGCCTTTCGGCACTGTCGAGGAACCATTTTCGCCGGCTGTGTTGGCGATTGGAGCAAAGGCTTCATTTGTGGCTCGTACGATAGATATGGAGTTGGACTTGACCAAGGAGATGCTTGTCGAGGGAGCTTGCCATAAGGGTATGGCAGTAACCGAGGCGTTAGTAAACTGCGTTATCTTCAACCATAAGACTCACGCCGACTATGCCGATACAAAGGCTATTCGTGAGGAGCGCACCATCCGTTTGCGCCACGGCGAGAAGATGCTTTTTGGTGCAAATAAGGAGAAGGGCTTGGTGCTTGATGGCTTGCGCTTGAAGGTCGTAACTGTGGGCGAAGATGGCTATACGCTTGACGATGTGCTGACGCACGATGCACACTGCGAGGATACGGCTCTGCATACGATGTTGGCATCGATGCGCTACCCTGACTACCCTGTGGCTGTGGGTGTTATTCGTGATGTGAAGCGTCCAACCTACGACTCGGAGGTTGCTCGCCAAATCGAGGAGCAGCAGACCGCAAAACCGAATATGAAGGCTGATGACTTGTTCTTCGGTGGCGAAACCTGGAAAGTTAAATAGAATATAACAAAAGGATATAGATGAGAATTGGAGAGATACAAACCTTGCGTGTAGCGAGAGTGTCGGAGTTTGGTCTGTATTTGGCAGACGAGGAAGGCAACGAGGTGTTGCTCCCGAACCGCTATGTGTCGCTGACGCAGAAGGTTGATGATGAGGTCGAGGTCTTTGTTTACCACGACTCGGAAGACCGTATTGTGGCAACAACCGAAACGCCAAAAATTACTGCGGGCAAGTGTGCCTACCTCAAAGTTGTGGATAAGAATATCCACGGTGCATTCCTCGATTGGGGCGTTACGGGCAAGGAT
>JAZONG010000064.1:0-4772 GCA_045654385.1 Alistipes sp. | reverse complement strand
CCGCCTATACAACAACACCAAGCGCACAAACGAGAGCCGAGGTAGCGACTTCTGGGAGTCGGGTGCTGTTCGCCCCGACCTTATCCTCGAAGATTTAATTAACATACTGCACTACGAGGCTCCGACCGAAAAACTATACTACTACAAAAAGTTAGGAGATAGGAGATAGGAGTTATTGGAAAAACTAATTTTTTAATTTTTAATTTGAAATTCCGCAATACCATACTTTTCACCCTGCTTACTGCGCTTTGTGCGGTACTCTTTGTGGTGGATATTGCCGTAGGCTCGGTAGCGATACCCCTTTCGGAGATGGTGTCAGCGCTCTGTGGTGGCGGCTCGGAGGAGGTGCAAAGCATCGTTCTCGATATCCGTTTAGTGCGTGCCGTAGTGGCAGTTTTGGCTGGTATAGCGCTCTCTATCAGTGGTTTGCAGATGCAAGTTCTGTTCCGCAACCCATTGGCAGGTCCCTATGTCCTCGGTGTATCGGCGGGTGCAAGTTTCGGTGTGGCACTCTTCGTGTTGGGTATGCCACTCTTTGGCATAGCCCTCTCGCCGACATTGCAAAGCCTTGGCACGGCAGGTGCAGCGTGGATAGGCTCGGCGGTGGTATTGCTTCTTGTGGTGGCACTATCACACCGCATCAAGGATATTATGGTTATGCTCATCCTCGGCATTATGCTCTCGTCGGGCGTGGGTGCGGTAGTCGAGATTTTGCAGTATTTCAGCAATGAGGCATCGCTCAAATCGTATGTCGTATGGACTATGGGCTCGTTGGGAGATGTTACATCATCGCAACTTGCACTGCTTGCACCGATTGTGGTGGCAGGTCTGGCTATGGCGGTGGCAACCATCAAACCTATGAATATGCTCTTGGTGGGTGAGCGCTATGCTGCTTCGATGGGACTGAACATATCTCGTACACGCACACTTGTACTCGCCTCGACTACACTCTTGGCAGGTACGGTAACGGCATTTTGTGGTCCGATAGGCTTTGTGGGTATTGCCGTACCGCATATTGCACGAATGTTATTCCGTTCGGCCGATCATCGCATATTGCTCCCTGCAACCATACTTTCGGGAGTGTTGATGTTGCTTGTGGGAGATATTGTGGCAAAGTACTTCGCTCTGCCGATAAATACGATAACCGCCCTGATGGGTATTCCGATTGTGGTATATATTGTAACTCGCAAACGATGATAAGGCTCGAAAACATATCGCTCTCGTATGGCTTACGCACAATTCTGCGTGATGTGTCGTTGCACCTCGGTAAAGGCGAACTTTGCGCCCTTGTAGGTCGTAACGGTGCGGGAAAGAGTACCCTTTTGCGTGCCTTGACTGCGAATAGCGAAACACTTATTGGAGGTACTCCGCTCCGCTCGCTCTCGCCCGAGAAGTTGGCACAGACGGTGGCGATTGTTACTACCGAGCGCCTCCGCATCGAAAATCTCTCGGTGGAGGATTTGGTGGCTATGGGGCGTGCGCCATATACCAATTGGGTGGGGCACTTGCAGGAGATTGACCGCCAAATAGTGGGCGAGGCAATCGAGAAGGTGGGGCTTGCCGATTTTGCAGGGCGTGATAGTTCGACACTCTCGGATGGAGAACTTCAACGAGCGATGATTGCCCGTGCCATAGCGCAGCAGACACCTGTTATTCTGCTCGATGAGCCGACCGCTTTCCTCGATATACCTACCCGCTTCGAGGTGTGTCGTTTGCTTGCCGATTTGGCACACAAGGAGGGTAAAACAATCCTCTTCTCGACTCACGATTTGGACTCGGCACTGCCCGTTTGCGACTCGTTTGCGATAATCGAGAGCGAGGAGTTGCGCCAACTGCCAACCGAGGTGGCGCAAAAAGAGATGGAACGAATTTTCAAATAATAATCAATTAAATACTAACAACTTATGAAGAGAATTTTTGCTATCGTAATGATGCTGGTTGCTTTTGTAACCGCAGTTGTGGCACAGCCACGCCCGGAGTATCCTCGTCCGCAGTTCGAGCGTAGCGAGTGGGTAAACCTCAATGGTGAGTGGACCTACACGCTCGACCTTGTGAACACAGGCTACGAGCGCCAACTCTACAACAGCAACGGCTTTGCCGACAAAATCATCGTTCCTTTCTGTCCGGAGTGTAAACTTTCGGGTGTGGAGCACAAGGATTTCATCACCGGAATCTGGTATCACCGCACAATTCAGGCCCCTACGGCTTGGAGCAACAAGAAGATTATGCTCCACTTTGGCGCAGTATATTATGAGGCCGAGGTCTATGTGGACGGACACTTTATCGACCGCCACTTCGGAGGCTCGTCGTCTTTTGCCTTCGACATCACAAAGTATGTGGCTGACGGTAAGGTGCATAACCTCGTAGTTCGTGCTAACAGCGACCTCCGCAGCAAGACTCAGGGTTCGGGTAAGCAGTCTTTGCGTTACAACTCGTATGAGTGCGTATATACCCGTACTACCGGTATCTGGCAGACCGTTTGGATGGAGGCTACCAATAACTACTCGCTCGACTATGTTCAGGTTATCACCGACATCGACCAGCATCAGGTTATTTTCACTCCTCGCTACTACAACACTACCGCTTCAAACACCTTGACAATCACTATCAAGGATGAGGGTAAGGTTGTGGCAAAGAAGACTCTTGCGCAGGTAGAGGGTATGCCAATCGTTGTTCCGATGAAGAAGTATCAGACTTGGTCGCCTGAGAACCCTAAACTCTACGATGTGGAGTATCTCATTTGCGACAAGGAGGGTAAGGTGCTCGACCGCATCAACTCGTACCTCGGAATGCGTAAGGTCCACACCGATGGCAATAAAATCTATCTCAACAATCAGCCTTACTATCAGCGTTTGGTGCTCGATCAGGGCTACTATCCGGATGGTCTTTGGACTGCTCCAAGCGATGAGGCTTTGCGTCGTGATATCGAGTTGTCTATGGCGGTAGGCTTCAATGGCGCACGCCTCCACCAGAAGGTATTCGAGGAGCGCTACCTCTATTGGGCTGATAAGCTCGGTTACTTGGTTTGGGGCGAGTATCCAAGTTGGGGTATGGCCGAGAAGTCTATCGAGGCTCACCGCAACTTCCTCCCTGAATGGAAGAATATCCTTGTGCGTGATCGCAACCACCCTGCAATCGTAACTTGGACTCCGCTCAACGAGGCTTGGTATCCAGACAATGTACAGTACCCTCGTTTTGTAAGAGATGTATATGAGTTCACTCACGCAATCGACCCTACTCGTCCGGTAAACACTACAAGTGGTGGTGCGTTGGTTAAGGAGTATGACATCAGCGCAATGCACCTCTACGAGCAGGACCCTGCGAAACTCTCGAAGAAGGCTTACAACCCTGAAACAGGTGAGTTCCGCAACAATAGAATTCGTACTAAACCGTCGCCAAACAACAGTATCAGCGCAGGCGTAGGCCCTGAGTTCGAGAAGGCTCCGTTCCAGCACGAGAAGTATCGTGGTGGCAAGCCATACCTTATCGACGAGTTCGGAGGTATCAAGTGCCTCGAAGTAACCCCTACAAAGGATGCAGAGGGTAAGGAGCGCAAGACATCGTGGGGCTATGGCAACTCGGCTGTAACACGAGAGGACTTCTACAAGCGCTTGGAGGGTCAGGTTGATGCACTCCTCGGCTTGAACGAGTATATTTGGGGTTACTGCTACACTCAGCTCACCGATGTAGAGCAGGAGGAGAATGGCCTTTACTACTACGACCGTAAGGCGAAGTACGACGCAGCACGCCTCCGTTCAATCTTTGGCAAAACACCTGTAAAATAGTTGGTTTAGTATACTATTTACGACTGATAATTAGAGGAAAAGCGGTGAATTTCACTGCTTTTTCTCTTTTTTTCGAACAATTTTGCATTTTGCATTTTGCATTTTGATTTTTATTCGTACCTTTGCACCGCTAAATACCCTCGTAGGGTTATAGCGGTAAGGCCCGTTCGTCTATCGGCTAGGACGCAAGATTTTCATTCTTGAAAGACGAGTTCGACTCTCGTACGGGCTACAAGACGGGGAGGGTGCTTCTTGGAGCATTTGACCTTCGGGCAAACAAACAATTTTAGGAGCGGGCTTTAATGCCTATCCGCAACCGGTCAAGGCCGTGTAAAAAGAGTGGCACCTCTATAAATAGCCAAGTGGGTACGACTTTGATGTACCGCAAAAAAGGAAAATATAAACAACGAATAATAAAAAAGAAAAACTATGGCAAATCACAAGTCATCGGAGAAGAGAATCCGCCAGACAGCAACAAAGCGTGCGCACAACCGTCTTTATCACAAGACTACCCGTAACGCAATCAAGGCTCTTCGCAACACTACCGAGAAGGGTGCTGCAGAGGCTTTGCTTCCAAAGGTAACAGCTATGTTGGACAAGTTGGCTAAGACTAACATTATCCACAAGAACAAGGCTGCAAACCTCAAGAGCGCTGCTCAGTTGCACGTAAACGCTCTCTAATCGAGAGTACAGCGGAAGATAAATCTTCTTGCAATAACCCCAAGAGTCGAATGACTTTTGGGGTTTTTTATTGCGTGTAAGTTCTTTTTTTGCAGGAATTTGCCGTTTTAATTTTGTATTCCGAAAATTTGTTGTACCTTTGCACCGCTAAAATAGCACAAAACATTTAATAATTAAAGTATTATGAACAATTACGAAACCGTTTTCATTGTCACTCCGGTGCTTTCTGAGGCTCAGGTAGCAGAGGTTGCTGACAAATTCCAGGGAATCATTACCGAGAACGGCGGTCAGATTGTGAATGTTGAG
>JAZONG010000063.1:0-2332 GCA_045654385.1 Alistipes sp. | reverse complement strand
CAGCTTGCCATCTGCGTCATATTTTTCGTAGTGCGCCGTCTGCTCTTTGGGCAACACTGCTCTGGCCACGCAAGAGCGTGTCTGAAAGTCATCGAAATCCAGGTTAATCGTTCCGTCGTTACAGAGGTCTTCCGCAATCGATTCTGCATTAAGCAGACCGTCGCCGTTGGCATTATCAGCCCATATTACTACGGTGCGCCGACTGGTTTCTTCGATTGTAACTAAATAAGGTTTTCTGTTCATCATCTACGCCCCTTTCAGTCTTGGAAAAAGTGAGTGATAGGTTCATAATCGTCGACAAGAATATGCAATGCGGACAACTGCTCTAATCTGTCTGCAACCTCTGTCAAAAAATGACTTTTCAACTACGCACTCAAAACCCGCTTGACCAGGATGTCCAACACGAGCATATTTTCTGAGCCGCTCAATCAGTTCTTTATCGCTTAACACCATGAACCACCTGCTTACTTAGCTCTCAACTCATCCCGAATACGCATCAGAATTTTACCGAGGCGATTTTCTCCAACACCTTCACAAACACCCCAGACCCTATCGCCCCAGGTATTGCCCTCGATGAGCTCAGCGTCTCCTGTTTGCAACAGCGCAGACTTCAGGCTTTTATCTTGAGAAAACTTTGCAAAGCAGACCTCGTACATAACTTGGTCTTTGACCTCTTCCCAGTCCTCACGAAGATGAACCCTGCGTCCAAGTCGTTTGGACTCGGAGGGGTTTAGGCCGCAAAACTCTGCCATACGGTAAGGGCATTTGGCTGCTTGGAAAGCGGCCTCCGTGTTATCAAACCTGAACCCTTGATATGTAACAGGAGTTGGATAGAAATTGCTAAGGAAGAAAAACGCTCCCTCAAACTTATCAATTACATTTCTCATTCAATCACTCCTTAATTTAGTGTGGCGGAGGGTGTGAGATTCGAACTCACGGTGGTTTGACCCATCACTAGTTTTCAAGACTAGCTCCTTAAACCGCTCGGACAACCCTCCATAAATTATGCCGTCATTTAATTACGGCATAGATATCACAGTATGTACTATCGAACCAGTCATCGACCTTTTCCAGAAACCAAGGCTTAGTGATGAGTTCATCGCCGCCGTAGTAGTTCCAGTTTCTTCCGCCGATTCTCGAATGGATGTACAGAACACCTTCTTTACCGGCGTATCTGTTCCATACCTCGAACTGCCTCTGGATTCTCTTATTCTGCTTTTTGATTGCAAACTTGAGAATCTTGCGCTTCTTGCCGTGGATTCTATCCCATCGAATACCGATATACCGTTTGTAACCCTTTTCGTCCACAGCCTGTGTGAGGAAATACTTACGGATGTAATCTGTCTGAGAAGAGAATCTATGGCAGGAGGAGCGAGCACTCCAAAATGGCACGGAGCAACACAGGTCTTCGCAGACTTGGACTTCGCACTCTTTCATAAGTCTCTGAAGCTCTTCGGTAGTAACCGGCGCTTCATCCTTCATCAGCCTGTAGCCTCTGAGCCTGGGCACTTCGATGCCATTTGCCTGTGCGATTTCATCCAGATTATCAATCTGTGCATATGCCATTAAGTCCATATTTTACCTCCAAATCGTTAGCGCTATATACTCTCTAAATGACCGCAGTGCAAATCCGTTTTGCACACTGGACACACTTTGGCTAAGTATTCCGGTAGATTTATGTATCCACACTTCGGGCACTTCGAATAATAGAAGTCTGCATCCACTATCTTGGTGATTACCAAGTCTTTAAGATTCGTCTTCATCATCGTCTTCGTCCGGGTCTAAGCACTGAGTTTCAATGTCGTCATAGCAGGTACTGCCAGCAGAACGACGCATTTCGGACTGAAATTCCTTGAACGCCAAAGATTCTGCCTCGTCTTCGTCTTCCGCTTCGACTGTGTATGCCCAGTTCTGGGTAAAGATTACATTATATCTTTTCATAATCAGTTGTGTGAATACCTAGTGTATATCGTATGGATTGTCGCCCCACACGGGCACTCCACATCTACCGGCTGTTGTGCTTTGGACGGGATATTCTTGATATGCAGCGTTCTACCGCATCTGCAAAACACACCAACATGACCTTCAACCCATCTCATATCATACCATCTGATAATATCAGGCTTCATCCGGGAGTTCCCTCCTCATTATGCCGATTGTATCTATGTGAATAAGCATCTCGGCGATACCATTATGATTATCAAAATCAACCTTGTACCCAGCGTTGAGCTTAGCCAAAACAGGTTCTAGCTCATTCCACATCTCCAAAGTTATCATTGTCTTCATATTGTTTCTCCTCGCAATATCTGCTTTTAAGGTTATCAGCTTGTGC
>JAZONG010000062.1:0-3830 GCA_045654385.1 Alistipes sp. | reverse complement strand
CGATGTATTCGGCATCGAGGCATTCTTGCCAGGTTCGCAGATTGATGTTAAGCCAATCCGTGACTACGATGTATATGTTGACAAGACAATGGAGTTCAAGGTTGTTAAGATCAATCAGGAGTACCGCAATGTTGTCGTTTCTCACAAGGCTCTCATCGAGGCTGAGTTGGAGGCACAGAAGCAGGTTATTATGTCGAAGTTGGAGAAGGGCCAGATCTTGGAGGGTGTTGTTAAGAACATCACTTCTTACGGCGTATTCATCGACCTCGGTGGTGTTGATGGTCTTATCCACATCACAGACCTCTCTTGGGGCCGTGTTAGCCACCCAGAGGAGGTTGTTGCACTCGACCAGAAGTTGCAGGTTGTTATCATCGACTTCGATGAGACCAAGAAGCGTATCGCTCTCGGTTTGAAGCAGCTCACCCCACACCCTTGGGAGTCACTCGACGCTAACTTGAATGTTGGTGACACCGTTAAGGGTAAGGTAGTAGTTGTTGCTGATTACGGTGCATTCATCGAGATCGCACCAGGCGTTGAGGGTCTTATCCACGTATCGGAGATGTCGTGGAGCCAGCACTTGCGTTCGGCTCAGGACTTCATGAAGGTAGGTGACGAGGTTGAGGCTGTTATCTTGACCCTCGATCGTGAGGAGCGCAAGATGGCTATGGGTATCAAGCAGCTCTCGGCTGATCCATGGGAGAAGATCGAGGAGAAGTACCCTGTTGGCACAAAGTGCACTGCAAAGGTTCGCAACTTCACTAACTTCGGTGTATTCGTAGAGATCGAGGAGGGTATCGATGGTTTGATCCACATCTCAGACCTCTCTTGGACTAAGAAGGTTAAGCACCCAGGTGAGTTCACTCAGGTAGGTGCTGACATCGAGGTTGTAGTACTCGAAATCGACAAGGAGAACCGTCGTTTGAGCCTCGGCCACAAGCAGTTGGAGGAGAATCCTTGGAACGAGTTCGAGCAGCAGTACACTGTTGATTCAGTTCACACCGGTACCGTTGTTGAGTTGAACGACAAGGGCGCAGTTGTATCGCTCGGCGAGAACATCGAGGGCTTCGCACCAGCTCGTCAGTTGGTGAAGGAGGATGGCTCGACTATCAAGAAGGGCGAGACCGCTGAGTTCAAGGTAATCGAGTTCTCGAAGGCTACCAAGCGTGTAACTTTGTCGCACACTCGTATTTTCGAGGAGGTTAAGCGTGCTGAGGCTGCAGCTGAGAAAGCTGAGCGTAAGGCAGCAGCAGAGGCTACAAAGTCTACTGTAAAGAAGATTCAGCAGTCTGTTGAGAAGACCACTTTGGGTGATATCGCAGGTCTTGCAGAGTTGAAGGCTCAGTTGGAGAAGAAGTAATTCTTCGGAACAACAAGTCAATAGTGGAGCTCGCCAATTTTTGGCGGGCTCTTTTTTATAGGTATAAATACCTATTTACACGCCAAAGCGACCAAAAATCGATTGTGATAAGAGTTTTTTGGTTATATTTGCACTCACAAATTAACCATTGAGCAACAAACTCAAAGTTATGGAAGCAACATCTTTCGATTGGCACTCAGTGCTATCTATATTTAATTATGTGTGGCTTGCAGTTATGTTCTGCACCATCCCTGCTGGAGTTTTGTGGTTGTGCCGCAAGTACCCTATCTTCGATAAAATCGGTCCTGTGATGATTCTCTATGTAATTGGTATTATCATTGCAAACATTCCGATGCCGGCAGAGATTGCGAAACTCCAAGGTATCATCCCTACGATTATGATTCCGTTAGCAATTCCGATGATGTTGTTCGGTTGCACCTTCAAGACAAGTGAGATTTCGCTCCAAGTACGAATAGTCACAAGTGGTGTCATCTCGGTAGCATTAGCGGTTGTGGGAGGCTATCTCCTCTTTGGCGGAGAGATTCACCAAGGTGCCGAAGTTGGCGGTATGTTGGCAGGAAAGTGTACCGGAGGTACTCTGAATGCTGCGGCTATCAAGGAGGGACTCCGCATCAGCGATAACACATACATCCTGCTCACCACCTACGACATCATCATCTGTTTTTTCTATTTTATATTCCTTTTGGGCGGTGGTATTCGTCTATTCCGTTGGCTCTATGGCGAGAAAACCCGCCTCGACATATCGGAGGAGGATGCCGCAGAGATTAAGCGTGAGATGGCAGCCGTAAAGGAGAATCCATACAAGGGTTTAAACTCGAAGAAGGGTTATAAGCAGATGGGTAAAATCATCGGTTTGACCTTGGCAGTTGTAGTTGTGGCATTCGGTTTGTCATATCTTATCGGTTGGATTGCAGGTGCCGACTTGGCAAACTTTATGAACGAGAAGAAGGGCGGTTGGTTTATGGCTCCGTTTATCCTTATGCTCACAACCATCGGTATCGCACTCTCGTTCTGGAAGCCTGTGCGTCAACTCCACCGCAGTTACGACCTCGGAATGTACCTTATATATATATTCTCGTTGGCGATTGCTTCGATGGCGGACCTCTCGAACTTGCAGATTATGGAGAACCTGAATATGATTGCATTCCTCGCATTTGCAATCTTCGTTTCACTCTTCATTCACGCTCTCATCTGCCGATTGTTCCGTGTAAATGCCGACTCGATGGTCATTTCGTCGGTGGCATTTATCAACTCGCCACCATTCGTTCCAATGATTTCGAATGCTATGAAAAACCGTGCTGCACTCGTTACGGGTATCAGTGCAGGACTTATAGGATATGCCATAGGTAACTACCTCGGTATTGCAATGGCAAAATTGCTCCACTTACTCTAAAATCGATTGGCCTATGAAGAGATTTTTGGCTTTGGCACTTGTTGCCGTTATGTTGGTATCGGCAAGCGCATCAGCAGAACCTAAGAAAGATGAGAAAACCGATAATAAGGAGGCTGTTTCCACCGACTCGAAAAAGCAGACCATAAAGAAGGGTTGGAACTTCGCTCCATTCCCATCTATTGGCTACAATAGCGACACAGGTTTCCAGATTGGTGCTTTGTGCGAGATTTTCGACTATGGCGACGGTTCGACCTACCCTGCCTACAAGCACAAGTTCAATGTCGATTTGTCGTGGACCACAAAGGATCAGGTTAAACTCCACTTCTTCTACGATTCTAAGTATCTTATCCCGAAGGTACGCCTTACTGCGGCTGCAACATATATTCTTGCGCAGATGTATCCGTTTATGGGCTTCAACGGCTCGGCTTCGCCATACTACGAGCACTTTGCAAGTGGCAAGAAGCAGGAAAATCGTGTGGCGATGTATAATATCCGCCGCAATATGATGCGTGTGATGGCGGACTTCCAAGGCGACATCACCTCGCCAAAGTTCCGTTGGGCTGCGGGTATCTCGTATTGGTGGTACGACATTCAGGACATAACCCTCAAAAAGAAGGGTAAGCCGGCATACGACACTACGGCTAACGACTACTTGACAAATCAAGGTATCGAATCGGCATCATTGTGGCAGTTGTATCAGCGTGCAGGTCTTATCCACGCCAATGAGGCAAATGGCGGCCATCACCTCGAATTTAAGGCGGGCTTGGTTTACGACAGCCGTGAGCACGAGGCCGATCCTACACGAGGTATCTGGGCAGAGGTTTACGCCTACGGCTCGCCCGATATTCTTAATGGTCGTGGCAAGGATGGCTACAACTACTTGAAGTTGGCTGCGCACTTCCGCCACTATGTACCCGTTTGGAAGGACAAAATCATCTTCGCATACCACCTCGCATATCAGGGTTTGATCGCAGGTCGTGCTCCATACTACACCTTGCAGAATATCAACACCCTCTACCTCCGACAGATTATCTCGGACGGTTTGGGAAGTATCAACAC
>JAZONG010000061.1:0-30314 GCA_045654385.1 Alistipes sp. | reverse complement strand
TTGTACTACCCTCTCGACTCGTGGTTTATCCGCACTACTGCACTTCGCGAGCGTATGATGGAGTTGAACAACACTATCAAGTGGCAGCCTGAGTATACAGGTTCGGGCCGCTTCGGCAAGTGGTTGGAGGGATTGGTTGATTGGAACCTTTCGCGTTCGCGTTTCTGGGGTACTCCACTCCCAATCTGGGCTACCGAGGACTACTCGGAGATGAAGTGTATCGGCTCGGTTGAGGAGTTGATGGGCGAGATCGAGAAGTCTATCGCCGCAGGCTTTATGACCGAGAACCCATACGCATCGTTCAAGGTGGGCGATATGTCGGCAGAGAACTACTCGACCGACCATCTCGACCTCCATAAGCCGTATGTTGACAGCATTATCCTCGTGTCGTCGAAGGGTGAGCCTATGCGTCGTGAGAGCGACTTGATCGATGTTTGGTTCGACTCGGGTGCTATGCCTTACGCACAGCGTCACTATCCATTCGAGAATGCCGAGAATTTCGACAAGCTCTTCCCTGCGGACTTTATAGCCGAGGGTGTGGATCAGACTCGTGGTTGGTTCTTCACATTGCACGCAATCGCTACAATGTTGTTCGACAGCGTAGCGTTCAAGAATATCATTTCGAACGGTCTTGTGCTCGATAAGAACGGCAACAAGATGTCGAAGCGTTTGGGTAACGCAGTAGATCCATTCGAGGTGTTGAACAAGTATGGCGCAGATGCTACACGCTGGTATATGATTTCGAACTCGGACCCTTGGGATAACCTCAAATTCGATGTTGAGGGTGTTGATGAGGTGCGTCGTAAGTTCTTCGGAACACTATATAACACCTACTCGTTCTTTGCACTCTACGCAAATATCGACGGATTTACAGGTCAGGAGGCGGAGGTGCCGATGGAGCGTCGTCCGGAGATTGACCGTTGGATTATCTCGTTGTTGAATACCCTGGTTAAGGATGTTACAACTGCGTTGGAGGATTACGATCCAACCCCTGCGGCTCGTGCAATTCAGGAGTTTGTGGGCGAGAACCTCTCAAACTGGTATGTGCGTCTTAACCGTAAGCGCTTCTGGGGTGGTGAGATGAACGAGGATAAACTCTCGGCTTACCAGACACTCTACACCTGTCTTGAAACCGTTGCCAAGTTGTCGGCTCCGTTTGCACCGTTTATCTCGGATCGCATCTTCTGCGATTTGAACGCATTGAGCGGTCGCCACTCGGAGGATTCGGTACACCTCGCATCGTTCCCTAAGTGCGACGAGACACTTATCGATGCTCGCTTGGAGGATATGATGGCTATGGCACAGCAGGTGTCGTCGATGGTACTCGCATTGCGTCGTAAGGTGAACATCAAGGTGCGTCAGCCACTTGCAAAGGTGCTTATTCCTGTACTTGACGACGCTACCGAGGAGCACTTGTCGGCTGTGAAGTCGCTCATTCTCAATGAGGTGAATATCAAGGATATGGAGCTTATTCGTGAGACTACCGGTCTTATCACAAAGCGCATCAAGCCGAACTTCAAAACTCTCGGCCCTCGCTATGGTAAGTATATGAAGCAGATTGCTGCTATGACTGCCGAGTTCTCGCAGGAGAAGATTGCCGAGATTGAGGCTTCGACCGAGATCGTACTCGATATGGGTGCCGAGCAGATTACCGTAACACCTGCCGACTTCGAGATTATGTCGGAGGATATGCCGGGTTGGTTGGTAACCAGCGAGGGCAAACTCACCGTAGCACTCGACATTACTCTCACCGAGGAGTTACAGAAGGAGGGTGTTGCTCGTGAGTTGGTAAACCGTATTCAGAACATCCGCAAGGATTCGGGCTTGGAGGTAACCGACAAGATTGAGGTTGAGATTGAGGATATCGAGGCTGTACATACTGCTGTTGCCGACTTCGCCTCGTATATCGGTCAGCAGACTTTGGCGGTAAGCGTTAAGACTGCGGCAGTGCCTGCTGGTGAGTTCGTGGTTGATAGCGATGTGAACGAGATACCATTGAAGATTGCAATTAAACGAGCATAATATGAGAAGATTGTTGCTTGGTTGTATCGTTGTAGTGTTGGCGTGCGGTACTTCGTTTGCGTGGGATTGTCGTGCTCACGCAACGGTGGCTAAAATCGCAGAAAATCACCTTACACCAAAGGCAAAGGCGCACTTGGATAAGTATCTTGATGGTAAATCAATCGTTTACTACGCATCGTATGCCGACGATTTTAAGTCTGAACTGCTTATGGATTTGGGCTTCGAGCCGTCGAATGCAAAGCGCAAGGTAACCTTCCCTCACACCTTCGAGGCGAATGCCGATTTCTCGGTGCTTCGAGGAGTGCGTCAGGGCGATAAATATGTCAAAAATTGCGTCTATCTTGCCGAGCAGTATGCTGCCGACTTGAAGGCAAACCATCGCACTATGAGCGACTCTTTGCGAGTACTCTCGATAGCGATGATTGTCCATTGGTTGGGCGATATGCACTGCCCTCAACATATCAGATATGTTGATGATCAGACCATTGGCAATTACAGCGTTACCTATCGCAAAAAGAGAGTTAAATACCACTCAATATGGGATGGTATCCTCTTTGGCGAACTCTTTCCTTGGGGTTATAGCGACTGCGCAAAGTTGATAGATACCTGCACAAAAGGGGAGATAAAGGCGATTTGTGAGGGAGATTTGTACGATTGGGGCAAGGAGGTTGCCGAGCAGTCATATCCCGTTCACGCATACCGTGAAGGTGCGGTGATAAATGGCTCCGAGTATCGCAATAAGTTCGCTCCGTTGGCAGAATCGTTGGTGCGTAATGGTGGCTATCGTTTGGCTAAAATCTTCAACGAAATCTTCAAATAGAGGTCTGAAAATAATCTTTTTTGGGGCAAAAGTGTAAAAAATAGTACATTTTTGCCCTAAAAATTTGCAGGTATCAAATTTTTGCGTACCTTTGCCACGCTGATTGAGAAAATCAGTTCCTCAAAGCCCAGGTGGTGGAATTGGTAGACACGCTACTTTGAGGGGGTAGTGGGCGTTAGCCCGTGTGAGTTCGAGTCTCGTCCTGGGCACTTCAAAAGGAGTTTTCTTCGGAGAACTCCTTTTTCGTTTTCCTGCGCCGAGAGTCGTTCGAGCGGGGTGGTGGAGTGGAAGCTATTAGGTTGTTAGAGGCGTTAGGAAGTTATGGCGATTAAAGAGTTTAAGGAGATTAATGAGTATAGGGAAGTTGTCGTTAAACTCACTAAATTCCTTAAATTCACTAATTTCACTACTAATTACTCTCTACTATCTACTCACTAAAAATCTCCTTGCAAATAAAAAATTTTCGGTGTTCTGTTTTTAGTTTTCAGTTTTTATTCGTATATTTGCGCCAATAGGAATAGTGAACTTAAAAAAGAATGCCGAAGTTGTATGGTGAAAATGCACCTGCGAGAAAGCCTGAATGGTTAAAAATACGCCTCCACAAAAGCGAAGCTTTTGCTGAGGTTGCTCGCATAGTGCGTGAACACTCTCTCCATACGATTTGTAGCAGCGGACGATGCCCAAATAAGGCAGAATGTTGGAGTAAACGAACTGCCACATTTATGATTTTGGGCGATGTATGTACCCGAGGTTGTCGATTTTGCGCAACCAAGACCGGCAAACCGTTGCCTCCAAATCCGGCTGAGCCACAACAAGTGGCAGAGAGTGTGAGTCTTATGGGACTTAGGCATGTTGTAGTAACTTCTGTTACTCGTGATGATTTGGCTGATGGTGGTGCGGCGCATTGGGCGCAGACCGTCGAGGCTGTCAAAGCGAAGAATCCTAACGCAACAATTGAGCTTCTTATTCCTGATTTCGATGCCGAACCGACCTCGTTGGAGGTGGTGATGGCCTCGATGCCCGATATTATTGGGCACAACATCGAGACCGTTGAGCGTCTTACACCTGTGGTGCGTGCCAAAGCGACCTATCGCACATCGTTGGCTGCATTGCGCTATATGAGCGAGAGGGGTGTAACGACCAAAAGCGGATTGATGGTAGGACTTGGCGAGAGCGAAGAGGAGGTTTTGCAAACCTTGCACGACTTGCGTGATGCAGGCGTGAAGATGGTAACCCTCGGACAGTATCTTCGACCTTCGGAGGAGCAGGTTCCTGTTGCGGAATATATCACCCCCGAAACTTTCGAACGATACCGACAGTTGGCTCTCGATATGGGCTTCGATTACTGCGCAAGCGGTCCATTGGTGCGTTCATCGTACCTCGCTGACGAGGCTATCTCCTCCATCAAGGCAACACGATAGCGGTTGCTTCAATCTCGATTTGTATTGGTTTTTGAAATTCTGAATTCGCCATTTTGAATTCCGAATTTATTGATTTGTATATGCTTGTAGATTGCAGATGGGTTGGGCGTATGCCTTTCAAGGAGTGCTGGGAGTATCAGCAGTCGCTCTTCAATGACCTGCTCGCAAAGCAGGGCGATGGAAGCGAGTATGCCGGCACGATAATCTTTGTGGAGCACCCTGCGGTCTATACGCTTGGCAAGAGTGGTAATATGGGCAATATGCTCATCGACGAGGCACGATTGAAGGCTCTCGGAGCAGAATTTTACCATATTGACCGTGGTGGCGACATAACTTTTCACGGCGAGGGACAGGTGGTGTGTTATCCTATTCTCGACCTCGAAAAGTTTGGCATAGGCTTACGCCGCTATATTGAAATTTTGGAGCAGAGTATTATTGAAACCGTTGCCGAGTATGGCATAAATGGTCGCCGTTTAGAGGGTGCAACGGGAGTTTGGCTCTGCGATGAGGTGGAGCTGCCGAATGGCGAGAAGGTGGAGCGCAACTGGCGAAAAATTTGCGCCATAGGTGTCAAGGCATCACGCTTTGTTACGATGCACGGCTTGGCGTTGAACGCTTCGACCGACCTCAAATGGTTTACAATGATAAATCCGTGCGGATTTGTCGATAAGGGCGTAACCTCGATCTCGAAGGAGCTTGGTCGTGAGGTCAATTTCGAAGAGGCAAGCAGAGTGTTGTGCGAGAAGTTGCTCGCCAACCTCAATGCTGAACGCATTTAACTGGTGAACTGACGGCCGAAGGCTCGGCTCAAAAAAAAGAGAAAAAATTGAAAAAATATATAATAATAAAAATTAACGAGTATGCCTATTCAGAAAAGGTGGGTAGTCAAACCACAGGGCAACTCATTGACAGTAGATCACATTGCTACTTCATTGAGAATTCCTTCGGTTTTGGCGAACCTGTTGGTACAAAGAGGCATAGACACGGTAGACAAAGCGAAGAAGTTTTTCAATCCTCGCCTCGAAGATCTGCACAATCCGTTCTTGATGAAAGATATGGAGCGAGCAGTGGAGCGATTAGAGGAGGCGGTGGCCAAGAACCAGAAGATTATGGTTTATGGCGACTACGATGTAGATGGCACAACAGCCGTTGCACTCGTCTATAAATTTCTTCGTCACATCGGACACAACAATCTGATGTTCTACATCCCTGACCGTTATACCGAAGGTTATGGTATTTCGAAGAGGGGTATCGACATTGCCGCAAAGAAGGGTGTGAAACTTATTATCGCCCTTGATTGTGGTATTAAGGCTGTCGAGAAGGTGGACTATGCGACACAAAAAGGGGTAGATTTTATAATCTGCGATCATCATCTTCCGGCAGAGGAGATTCCTCGTGCCGTAGCAGTTCTCGATCCGAAGCGTAACGACTGCAACTATCCATTCGATGAGTTATCGGGTTGCGGTGTCGGCTTTAAGTTGGTACAGGCTTATGCCCAGAAACACAACATTCCGTTCAGCGAGATTGAGCAATTCCTCGACCTCTTGGTTGTAAGTATTGCATCGGACATCGTGGCGCTGACCGACGAAAACCGCATCTTGGCGCACTATGGTTTGAAGATTTTGAACTCTTCGCCATCGGAGGGACTCTCTTCGATTATCCGCATCTGCGGTTTGGAGGAGCAGAATATAACAATCGACGATATAGTCTTTAAGATTGGCCCTCGCATCAATGCGGCAGGCCGTATGCGTATGGATGAGTATCCCGAGGACTCTGTTCCTTCGGGTGGCTATGCAGCGGTGAAGTTGCTTGTTGAGGGTAATGAGGAGGCTGCACGAGAGTTCGGTGATGTGATTGACAACTTCAATCAGGATCGTAAGAGCATCGACCGCAGTGTTACTCAGGAGGCGCACGACTTTGTCGAGAATAATCCGCAGTTGAAGGCGCAGAAGAGTACCGTAATCTATAATCCTAAGTGGATGAAGGGCATTGTGGGTATTGTGGCATCACGCCTTATCGAAACCTACTATCGCCCAACCGTGGTGCTCACTCAGAGCAACGGATTTGTGACGGGTTCGGCTCGTTCAATTCCGGGATTTGACCTCTATCAGGCGGTGGAGTCTTGCTCGGACTTGCTCGAAAACTTCGGTGGCCATATGTATGCCGCAGGTCTTACAATGCGTCCTGAGAATGTTGAGGAGTTCAAGCGCCGCTTCAACAAGTATGTCGAGGAGAATATCGACCCTAAGAGCCTTATTCCGCAGGTCGAAATCGACAGCATACTCTCATTCTCGGATATTACGCCAAACTTCTTCCGTGAACTTAACCGCTTCCAGCCGTTTGGTCCGGGAAATAACTTGCCGATATTCGCATCGGAGCGATGCGTGAACAATGGCGATGCAAAACTTGTAGGTGCTGATGCCGAGCACTTGCGTATGGATCTTACGCAGCGTTCTGCACCATCTGCACGAATGCAGACCATAGCCTTCCAGCAGCCTACTCACTATGAGTGGGTGCGTTCAGGTAAGCCAATCGACATCTGCTATCAGATTATCGAGAACAATTATCGTGGAAAGGCTTCGTTGCAACTCCGCATCAAAGATATAAAAACGGGGCTTTAAGAGGCATTTGCTTCCTTATCTTCAAAAATAGAGATGGTTACATACGCCAAGTATGCTCCCATCTCTATTTTCTTTGACGGCGTTGCAACTACCCTCTTAAAACCCTGTTTTTGGGCAATTTGGTACGCTTAAATAAAAAAGAGATAGGAAGCGATTGCTCCCTATCTCTTTTTTATTGACTATGTAGTGCTATACAACGCCCTGTTCGAGCATTGCCTGTGCAACTTTCAAGAATCCTGCGATATTTGCACCCTTCACATAGTTGATATAGTCGCCCTCGGTACCTGCCTTGACGCAAGCCTCGTGGATAGACTGCATAATATAGTGCAACTTCTCGTCCACCTCGGCAGCCGACCAAGAGATGTGCATCGCATTCTGAGTCATCTCCAAGCCCGAAGTTGCTACGCCACCTGCATTTACCGCCTTGCCCGGAGCAAAGAGTATGCGAGCCTTCTGGAATGCGGCAATAGCCTCCGGAGTACAGCCCATATTCGATACCTCGGCAACGCACCAAGTGCCATTTGCGAGCAACTCCTCGGCATCTTCGCCTGTCAATTCGTTCTGGAATGCGCAAGGGAGTGCAATGTCGCACTTCACGCTCCACGCCTTCTTGCCCGGAACGAATGTTGCATCAGGGAACTTCTCTGCAAATGGAGCTACGATATTCTGGTTCGAGGCACGAAGTTGCAACATATAGGCTATCTTCTCGTCGGTCATACCGTTAGGGTTGTGGATGACACCGTCAGGTCCCGATATTGCGATAACCTGTGCGCCTAACTCGGTAGCCTTTTTTGCTGCACCCCAAGCCACATTTCCGAAGCCTGAGATTGCCACCTTTGCCCCCTTCAACTCCTTGCCTGCACGGTGGAGCATATGCTCTACGAAGTACAACGCACCAAAGCCCGTAGCCTCTGGGCGAATGAGTGAGCCGCCCCAAGTGAGGCCTTTGCCTGTCAATACGCCTGTGTTGTACTCACGAGCCAACTTCTTGTACATTCCGTACATAAAGCCGATCTCACGACCTCCTACGCCGACATCGCCCGCAGGGACATCGGTATCAGGACCTATATTCTGCCAAAGTTCCAGCATAAAGGCTTGACAGAAACGCATAATCTCGGCATCGCTCTTGCCCACAGGATCGAAGTCCGAGCCACCCTTTGCTCCACCCATCGGAAGGGTTGTCAAGGCGTTTTTGAAGGTTTGCTCGAAACCGAGGAATTTCAACATCGAAGGGTTTACGGCCTTGTGGAAGCGGATACCTCCCTTGTAAGGGCCGATAGCTGAGTTGAACTGGATGCGGTAGCCGAGGTTGGTCTGGATTTCGCCTCGGTCATCCACCCAAGTAACTCGGAAGGTGATGATGCGGTCAGGCTCGACAATGCGCTCCACAATCTTCGCCTTTTCGAATTCAGGATGTTGATTGTAGACCTCTTCGATAGACTCCAATACCTCGTGTACCGCTTGCAGGTACTCATTTTCGCCCGGGTGCTTGCGCTCCAAATCGAGCATAATCTTTTTTACATCCATAGTATATGTAGTTTTAAGGTTGTGTCCGCTTATATCTCAACAAGGTTGTGCTTTATGGCATAGACCACAAGGCTGGCAGTGTTTTTTGAGCCGGTCTTTTCGAGGATGTTCGCACGATGGGTATCTACGGTACGCTTCGACAAAAAGAGCTTGTCGGCAATCTCCTGTGTCGATAATCCTCGGCAAATACCGAGCAAAACATCAATCTCTCGCTCGGAGAGTACCTCTGCATTCTCGTTGCGACGCATCGCCTCTGAGAGAGCCTGCATAACCTCGTGGCAGATGTACTCCTCGCCACGCATTACCGCCTCGATGGCTGCAAAGACCTCCTCGATGGAGGAGTCTTTCAGCAGGAAGCCCTTTGCTCCCGCCTCGACCATCAATGAGTAGTACTTCTCCTCGCCATGCATCGAGAGGCAGATAACTCGCAGGTTGGGATTGCGCTCCAAGGCTGCAATAGTCGCCTTGTCGCCCGAAATGGTCGGCATCGCAAAGTCCATAAATACCACATCCGCAGCCATAGCCTGCTTGTTCTCCAAGAACTCCGAGCCATCGCTTGCCTCCGCCACTACTCGGCAATTGCGCTTGCCATCTATCAAGCCTCGCAAGCCGTTACGAAATAGTGCGTGGTCATCTACTAATGCAATTTTTATCTCTTTCTCCATCGCTGTCTATACTTTTTTAGAGTGCTCTCGCTCGCCGCAGTGTCGATATGAGCCACCGCATTCATACCGCTACCCTTTACACTGGTTATCGTTATATCGCCACTCAATGAGTCTATGCGGGAGGTTATGTTCGATAATCCCATACCGCTCAATGCCACAGAGTCGGTGTCGAAACCGCAACCATTGTCGTGGTAGTGGAGCGTCAGCATCGTGCCGTTGAGCATCAACGACACCTCAATCTCGGAGCATCCGGAGTGCTTCAACGAGTTGTTTATCAACTCGCAGATGACACGATAGATGACTACCTCGGTGTCGTTCTCAAATCGCTCGTTGTCGAGGTTGGTGTTGAATGCCATATTTACAACATTCAGCGGTGCAATCTTCGATATGAAATTACGCACACCCTGTGCCAATCCGAAGTCGAGAAGCACTTGTGGCGATACCTTGTGCGAAATCTCTCGCACCGAGCGTATCGACTCGTCAATTAAAAAACGGGTATTTTGCAGAATTTGTTGTTGCTCCTCGCTCATATTCTCGGTTGAGATTGCCGAGAGCGACATCTTGGCAGAGGAGAGTAGCGGGCCCATACCGTCGTGCAACTCCTTGGCAAATGATGCCTTCGAGCGCTCCTCGGCACGCAGTACCGCTGAGAGTATGCGCTTGCTGAATAGCGAGCGCTGATAGTTGAGCCACTCGACATGGTTCACCAAACGATGGGCGAAGATTACCGCACCCACCATACACAATGAGAAGATGATATCGAGTGTGGTGTAGAGCTCGCTGCTTATGCCAAAGTCGTAGCCCGAGCAGAAGAATATGATGTGTTGCACCGCCGAGGCTACGAAGCCTACGATGCAGAGCCACCATATAATGCTGTACTTGGTGCGACGAATGAGATAGGCTGCGTATGCGATTGCGCATAGTTGGACTATCAGAATGATAATCAGCATAATCGATAATCCAACGCCTAATTTCATAATGTTTTGTTTTAGAAGTATTTACTCAGTTGCTCCATCTGCGTGTAGGCGGTCAAATCGACCTGCACGGGAACAACCGATACATATCCGTTTGCCAAGGCCCACTCATCGGTATCTTCGGCGTTTGGCTCGGCATTCGAGAAGGCTCCCGTAAGCCAGAAGTAATCTCGACCATGTGGGTCGGTGCGCTTGTAGAACTCCTCACGCCAATATCCACGAGTCTGGCGAGATAGGCGAATACCTTTGATGTCGGCACAAGGAGTGTTTGGCACATTGACATTCAAACAGAGTGGCTGCGGCATATCGCCATTGAGTACGGCTTCGACAATTTGTGTGCCGTACTTCACTGCGCCCTCAAAATCTGCGTCGAGGTTGTGGTCAGTGAGCGAAAGACCGACACTTGGAATGTTATAGAATGCCGCCTCGATTGCAGCACCCATAGTACCCGAGTAGAGGACATTCACTGCGGCATTCGAGCCGTGGTTGATGCCCGAAATGACCAAATCAACCTTCTCGTCACGGAAGAGGTGGTCGAAAGCCATCTTTACGCAGTCTACGGGTGTGCCGTTGAGCGAATAGACCAAAACGCCCTCCTCCTCACGCACCTTGCGCAGATATAGTGGGTTATATATGGTTATCGCCTGGCTCATACCGCTCTGCGGAGCATCTGGCGCAATGGCTATAACACGGCCAAACTGTCGTGCAATCTCGATCGCTGCCGCAAAACCTTTGCTGCGGTAACTATCGTCATTTGTCAAAAAAATCAATCTCTCCTTGTTCATACTGTTACAAAGATAATAAATAAAACGGAAAACTGAAAGCGGAAAACGGAAAACTTTTCGTTTTTCAAATTTCAGTTTGGAGTGGAAAACGGAACCGACGCACGAAGCAAGCGTAGAGGGCGCTTGCGCACTATGCCTTGCAAGAAGGAGGAAAAGCCTGCGTAGCAGGATTAAAACTGAAAACTGAAAACTTTTTATTAGTGAGTAGTGAATATAAGGAGTTTAAGGAATATAGGGAGTTTAAGGAAAATATATTCTCTCTATATCCCTTATATTCCCTATGTTTATTACCCTCTCCCCACAACCGGACTCGAACGGTCGCAGCAGGTTTGAGCAGAGCGAAAGATGAGAGATAGACATTAAAACCAAAGGTTTTAGAGAGTAAATTAAATAGCAGCAGCCAAATTTATTTGAGATGATGATATTTAATTTGCTATCGTAGTTGCGTAGCAACAATGGCTATCTCGCAACTTGCAGACAACTCTGCCACACCGCCACCGACTGAACGTGTCCTATTCTGTGCAAACGAAAAAGGGGCTTTCCGAAGAAAGCCCCCTTTGAAGTGCCCAGAATAGGACTCGAACCTACACGCCTCTCAGCACTCGCACCTGAAACGAGCGCGTCTACCATTTCGCCATCTGGGCTTTGTGAGTGCAAAGGTAGCGAATTTTTTACTAATTGCAACTTTGCCTAAATTTTTTTCAAAACTTTTCGGATTTATACTTTCAGTTCTCAATTTTTATTACTATATTTGTTAAGATAAACCGATGATATAGTGGCCTCGATATATTTTCATATTCCGTTTTGTAAGCGGTTGTGCGGATATTGTGATTTCTACCGCAGTGTAAAGTTGAAATATATCCCCGAAGTTGTCGAGGCGATGCACGCAGAACTTGATGCCCAGAGCAATTTCTTGCACGATAAGAGTGTGCGTACAATCTATTTTGGAGGTGGTACACCGTCGTTGCTTGCGCCGAGCGAGATAGAACGACTTGTGGAGAGGGTAAAAAGGTTCTTTGATTGTTCGGAGTTGGAGGAGGTGACTATTGAGGTCAATCCCGACGATATAACTCCGGAGTATGTAGCGGAGTTGTGCAAGACCTCGGTAAATCGTATCTCGATGGGTGTGCAGTCGCTTGATGATGGCTGTTTGCAGTTTATGGGGCGTCGACACTCGGCAGAGCAGGCGATGCGTGCGGTGCAGATGTTGCAAGCAGCGGGTTATGATAATATCTCGGTGGATGTGATCTTTGGCGTTGAGGGTTTCGGCTCGGAGGTGCTGGCGAAGAGTCTGCGAGAGGTGTTGGCGATGAATGTTCAACATATCTCGGCATATCACCTCACAATCGAGGAGAATACCCGCTTTGGCAGGATGCTCTCTCGTGGCGAGTTGCACGAAACGGAGGAGGAGCGAAGCGAGGCGGAGTTTTTGCAGGTGCATAACGCACTTACTCAGGCGGGCTTCGAGCACTATGAGGTGTCGAACTATGCATTGAAGGGTTTTCGCTCGAAACATAACTCGTCGTATTGGCGCAATGTAGAGTATCTTGGTATCGGTCCTGGGGCTCACTCCTATAATGGAGAGGTGCGTCGCTGGTGCGAACAGCCGATAGAGGAGTATGTGAAGGGTGTGGAGTATGATTCGGAGATACTTACCGAACGAGATAGGCTGAATGAGTATGTTATGACCTCGTTGCGTTGTGCCGAGGGCCTGTCGCTCGATAGGATAGAGGCAGAGTTTGGTATTGAGGAGCGCCAAAAAATAGAGCGAGAAGCGGCTCGAAAGGGGGTTGCGGAGTTGCTGATAAGCGATAAAGGGTGTTTGTCTATTCCGTCCGAAAAGATGCTGCTGTCGGATATGGTGATAACGGCTCTGATCGATGTGTAAAAAGGGTATATATAATATATAGTATAAATTATTAAAAAATTTTAATAAATACTTGGTTTTGTAATTTTATGGTCGTATATTTGCGACAAATTTTGATATTAAAACAACAAATTATCAGATAATTATGAGTGAAATCAAATTTAACCCGG
This sequence comes from Alistipes sp., assembly GCA_045654385.1. Classification (GTDB taxonomy): domain Bacteria; phylum Bacteroidota; class Bacteroidia; order Bacteroidales; family Rikenellaceae; genus Alistipes. The sequence goes on along the minus strand of JAZONG010000061.1, from coordinate 17,442 downwards.
ACTATCTCTTTGAGGTAAGTTGGGAGGTGTGTAACAAGGTTGGTGGCATCCACACCGTATTGGCAACAAAGGCACTGACCGTTACAAAGCAGATGGGCGATAAGTATATCACTATCGGCCCGGACTTCTCGCAGGATAGCGAGGTGTCGGAGTTTATTGAGGATCCGATGTTGATGAAGAGCTGGCGACAGACTCTCTATAACGATGGTATTCGTGTTCGTATTGGTCGTTGGAATGTATGTGGTAGCCCTATCGCAATACTCGTGGACTTTACAACTCTCTTTGCAAGCAAGGATGAGGTGTTGAAGGAGTTGTGGGAGAACTATGGCGTAGATTCTCTCTCTGGACAGTGGGACTATATCGAGCCTGTATTGTTCGGTTACTTGGCAGGTAAGGTTATCGAGTCGTATGTCGATACCTTCTGCGCAACAACCGAGAAGGCTGTGGCTCACTTCCACGAGTGGATGACCTGCTCGGGTGGTCTTTACTTGCGTAAACACTCTCCATACATCGCAACCGTGATGAGTACTCACGCTACTGTAATGGGTCGTTGCATCGCAGGTAACAACCTTCCGCTCTATGGCAACTTGGAGCAGTTCAATGCTGATGACTTGGCTCGTCAGTTCAATGTTGTGGCAAAGCACTCTATCGAGAAGCAGGGCGCAAAGAATCACGATGCATTCCTCTCGGTTAGCGACATTACTGCTCGTGAGTGTGCGCAGTTGCTCGGCAAGGAGGTTGATGTTGTAACCCCTAACGGCTTCGAGAATGACTTTGTTTGGACAGGTGAGGAGTACAGCGAGAAGCGCAAGGCTGCTCGTAAGGCTATGATAGAGGTTGCAGAGGCTTGCCTCTCGCACAAGTTCGAGAAGGAGCCGTTCATCATCGGTACAAGCGGTCGCTACGAGTTCCACAATAAGGGCTTGGATGTATTCTTCGAGACCTTGAAGGCGCTCGAAACTTCGGGTAAGCTCGATCGTGAGATTTTGGCTTATGTTACCGTTCCTGCTGCGAACCTCGGCGCTCGTCGTGATTTGCAGGCTCACTTGCAGGATGCTTCGCAGCCTATTGATGCTTCGCAGTATCGCTACTCGACTCACGTTTTGGAGTATCAGGCGTGGGATCAGGTAGCAAACGCTATCAATGGCAGCGTACTCGACAGCGCAGAGTCGAAGGTTAAGGTTATCTTCGTTCCTACATACCTCAATCAGAATGACGGTATTTTCAATAAGAACTACTACGAGTTGCTCGTAGGTATGGACTTGACTCTCTACCCATCGTACTACGAGCCTTGGGGATATACTCCGCTCGAGTCGGTTGCTTTCTCGGTTCCTACCGTAACCACCACTTTGGCAGGTTTTGGTGTTTGGGCAGCAGAGCAGGAACAGAACAATGGCGTAGTTGTAGTTGAGCGCAACGATAGCAATACATCAGAGGCTGTTGCAGCAACTGCTGATGCAGTACTCCGCTTCTTGGCACTCTCGGAGAAGGAGGTTGCAGAGGTTCGCAATGCGGCATTCGAGATGTCGAAGAAGGCTCTTTGGGATAACCTCTTCACATACTACCGCAAGGCTTATGACTGCGCTATCGAGAGCTGTGTGGCTCGTACAAACCGTGCCGTAATGGGTGACGGTGGTGCTTCGCACGAACAGATTAACTTTGTGCGTCAGCAGCTCTTCGTAGAGCGTCCAAATTGGCAGCGTGTAATGGTTGAGAAGTCGTTGCCTGCACGCCTTCGTCCATTGGAGGAGTTGTCACGCAACTTGTGGTGGAGCTGGACTCTCGGCGCTCGTGATTTATTCGAGGCTATTGACAAAGAGTTGTGGATTGAGGTTGATCGCAATCCTATTGCATTGCTCGACAAGTTGCCAATGGAGCGTTTGGCAGAACTCGAAAATGATGCTGCATTCCTTGCAAAGATGGATGCTGTGTATGCGCAGTTCCAGGCATATATGAGCGAGAAGCCAAGTGCAAAGGCTCCAAAGATTGCTTACTTCTCGATGGAGTATGGTTTGCACCACTCGTTGAAGATCTACTCGGGAGGTCTTGGAATCTTGGCCGGCGACTATATCAAGGAGGCATCGGATCGCAATATCCCTATGGTAGCGGTAGGTCTTTTGTATCGCTACGGATACTTCACTCAGCGTCTTTCGGCACAGGGTGCGCAGGAGGCTACTTATGAGGCACAGAACTTCTTCAAGTTGCCAATTATGCCTGTTCGTGATGAGGATGGTTCGTGGGTGACTACTCAGGTGGCTTTGCCGGGTCGTACTTTGAGCGCTCGTGTATGGTGCTGCCAGGTAGGTCGCACTCCGTTGTACTTGCTCGATGCCGACTACGAGGCTAACTTGGAGGAGGATCGTCAGGTTACTCACCACCTCTATGGTGGCGATTGGGAGAACCGCTTGAAGCAGGAGATCTTGCTCGGTGTCGGTGGTATCCGTGCCCTCGTGAAGATGGGTATCAAGCAGGAGGTTTATCACTGCAACGAGGGACACGCAGCGTTTATCGGCGTAGAGCGTGTTCGTAACTTGATGGCTCGCAAGAAGCTTTCGTTCTCGGAGGCGTTGGAGGTTGTTCGTTCGTCTTCGCTCTTTACAACCCACACCCCTGTACCGGCAGGACACGACGCATTCCCTGAGTCGATGATTCGTCAGTATATGTCGCACTATCCTGATGCACTCGGCATCACTTGGGATCAGTATATCAACCTCGGTAAGGTTAATCCGAACGATCCGAACGAGCGCTTCTCGATGTCGGTACTCGCTTGTAACCTTTCGCAGGAGGTTAATGGTGTATCGTGGTTGCACGGCGAGGTATCGAAGGACCTCCTCGGTAATATGTGGCCTGGATACTTCAAGAAGGAGTTGCACATCGGTTATGTAACCAATGGTGTTCACTTCCCAACTTGGACAGCATCGAATATGCGTCGTCTCTATGCTCGTTACTTCCCTAACGGATTTGAGGGACACACCTATAATATCCCAGAGTGGCAGAAGGTTTACAATATTCCTGATGAGGAGTTGTGGAACGAGCGTATGTTCCTCAAACAGCGCCTTATCAAGACTATCAAGCGTCGCTATACAGACCCTGCACAGGTGCGTATCGACCGCCCAAGCCAGATGGTACAGGTGGCAGACCGTATCAAGCCTGAGGTTTTGACTATCGGTTTTGCTCGTCGTTTCGCAACTTACAAGCGTGCATACCTCCTCTTCTCTAACTTGGAGCGTTTGTCGGCTATCGTAAATAACAAGGAGCGTCCTGTGCAGTTCATCTTTGCAGGTAAGGCTCATCCGGCTGATAAACCGGGTCAGGACTTGATCAAGCGTATCGTTGAGGTGTCGTTGATGCCGGAGTTCGTAGGTAAGATTATCTTCTTGCAGAACTACGATATGGAGTTGGCTCGTCGTATGGTTCAGGGTGTTGATGTGTGGTTGAATACCCCTACACGACCTTTGGAGGCTTCGGGTACTTCGGGTGAGAAGTGCGTGATGAATGGTGTTATGCAGTTCTCTGTACTCGACGGCTGGTGGGTTGAGGGCTACAAGGAGAATGGCGGCTGGGCTCTCCCAATGGAGCGCACCTTCGCTGATCAGGGCCACCAGGATGAACTCGATGCAGAGATGATCTATACCACTATCGAGGAGCAGATTGTACCTAAGTACTATGCTCGCAACGAGAAGGGTATCCCAACCGATTGGGTTGCTTCGGTTAAGAAGTGTATCTCGGATATCGCATCGAACTTCACTACAAACCGTATGCTCATCGACTACGAGGATCGCTTCTACTACAAGTTGGCTGCTCGTAAGAAGGAGGTTACTTCGAATAACTACATCCTCGCTCGTGAGATTGCAGCTTGGAAGCGTCGTGTTTCGGCTGCGTGGGATAGCGTTCGAGTTCTCGACTCACAGCGTGTTCGTGTAGATAAGGAGTCGATGATGCTCGGTGAGAAGTATCACTTCGAGGTTAAGGTTGATGTTGCAACACTCTCGCCGGAGGAGATCGGTGTAGAACTCGTTGTGGCTAAGCAGATGGTTGGTTCGCAGGCTCCTGATGTAACCCTTATCGAGCAGTTGCAACTCGTGAATGTAGAGGGCACACAGGCTACCTACGCACTCGATGTAACCCCTAACCGCACCGGTGCATTCGACATCGCTTTGCGAGTTTATCCTAAGAATGCGAACCTTCCATATCGTATGGACTTTGCATTGGTAAAATGGGCATAACGATTAGTCTATTGGGCTCTTTTTTCACCTTGCTTGCGGCTGAACTCCTCACATAGGTCTACTATGCTGCGGGTTCAGCCACGGCGCAACGCAAAAAAAAATAGCTCCAATATACAAAATCGTTAGTTGTGACAATAAAAAGCCAATAGCTAATGGCCAACGGCTAATAGCTAACAGTTAAAAACATACATCAATACTGTTGGGCGCTGATCGCTCGGCAGTATTTGGTGTGTAATGACAAAAAGGTAGAAAAGTTTACTATTTCGTTACAATTTACAAGACGAAAAGGCTATTTATGAAAATATTCTGTTTTTCTTGAACAATTAGACGAAATTTTTATTAACTTTACGAAACGAAATAAAAAATCACAATAATACAAATTATGCCGGGACTAAAATTTGACAAGCGTGAACTTGGTAACTTGGAGTACTCGTTGCAGCGTGAGATGTTGGCTACCGACCGCCGAGGCGGATATATGAGTACCACCATCGTAGGTTGTAACACTCGTAAGTACCACGGTTTGATTGTTGCTCCGATTGATATGAGCAACGAGGCTTATGTATTGCTCTCGTCGCTCGACGAGACTATCGTGCAGCACGATCAGTCTTTCAACTTGGCTTTGCACCGCTTCCGTGGTGTATATGAGCCTCGTGGACACAAGTATATCACCGATTTCGAGTATACTCCGTGTCCGACCATCACTTACCGTGTTGGCGGTGTTATCCTTCGCAAAGAGATTCTTTGGATTCATAAGCGCACACAGATGATGATTCGCTATACGCTTGTGGATGCTCACTCCGAGACAACACTTCGTTTGCGACCTTTCCTCGCTTTCCGTAACAAGCACGAATTGTCGAAGGCAAATATGTATGCCAATGTCCGTTCTTACCCGGTTACAAATGGCGTGAAGAACCGCCTTTACGACGGTTTCCCTTGGTTGCATATGCAGTTGTCGAAGGCTGATGCCAAGTTTATTCCGGCACCGGATTGGTACTATGATTTCGAGTATCAGAAGGAGATGGAGCGTGGCTACGAGGGACACGAGGATTTGCTCACTACGGGCTACTTTGAGATGAAGATTCAGAAGGGCGAGAGCATCATCTTCTCGGCTTCGGTAGATGAGATGCCTTCGGGTGAGGCTATCTGCGAGGCTTACGAGACTTCGGTGGCTCGTCGTACACATAAAATTGATTTCGAGAGTTGCTTGCACCACTCGGCTCGTCAGTTTATCATCCGTCGTCCGGGCAACCGCACCGAGGTTATCGCAGGATACCCTTGGTATGGTGTAGATGGTCGTTCAACCTTTATCTCGTTGCCGGGCTTGACCTTGGAGCAGGGATATAAGGAGGATTGTATGGATGTTCTCGATACGATGGTTGGCGATATGCACAATGGCGACTTTGCAGGCTCGGCTTCGGCAGAGGTTGCAGCAGATGCGCCACTTTGGTTCTTCTGGACCTTGCAGCAGTTGGAGTCGCATATCGGCGCACAGACCGTTTGGGAGAAGTATGGCGAGGCTATGAAGAGTATTCTCTCGGCTTATCGTCGTGGCTTCTTCGGTGGTTGTGTGGCAATGCATACCAACGGCCTTATCTGGGCTGCTCGTGAGGGAGTGGCTCTCACTTGGATGAACTGCTTGATGAATGGTCATCCGGTAACACCTCGTGCAGGATATGCTGTTGAGGTGAATGCCCTGTGGTATAACGCCGTATCTTACGCCTTGGCTTTGGCGAAGAAGATGGGCGATAAGGAGTTCGAGAAGGAGTGGAAGGCTCTTCCTGCACAGATTAAGCAGTCGTTCCTTGATACCTTCTACCTCACAAATGAGGGCTACTTGGCAGATTGCGTAGATTTGCGTGAGAAGGACGCCTCAATTCGTTGCAATCAGATTGTAGCGTGCGGTTTGAAATACACAATGCTCGACGATGCACAGATTGTGAATGTGTTGATGACAGTGCGTCAGCACCTGCTCACTCCGGTAGGTCTTCGCTCGTTGTCGCCACTTCACCCAATGTTCGAGTCTACCTATAAGGAGAACCCGATCGAGCAGGAGGCGGCAAGCCGTAATGGCGCAGTGTGGGTATGGCCTTTGATGTTCTACATTGAGTGTGCATTGAAGCTCGATGGCGTGCGCTTCCTCCCTCAGGCCGAGGAGATGTTGGCAGCCTTCGATGATCATATTCAGACCTACTGCATCGGTTCGGTTGCCGAGTACTACGATGCAAACCCTCCATTCGCACCTCGTGGCGCAGTGTCGCAGGCTTGGAGTGTGGGAGGCTTGCTCTACATCAAGGAACTTATCGAGCAGTATAAGGCTAAGGCAAAGCGTGCCACAAAGCGCACAACCGCAAAAAAGAGTGTTAAGAAATAATAAAATATAAGTAAGATGAGGGTTTTAATGTTTGGCTGGGAGTTTCCTCCGCATATTGCGGGAGGATTGGGTACAGCCTGTTATGGTATGACCCGTGGATTGGCTCGTAACGATGTCGATGTAACTTTCGTTATGCCTCGTGCATCGGGTGATGAGGACGAGCGTTTTATCCGTGTGGTTAATGCGAGCGATATCGAGACTGTTTTCGGTAAGGTCAGCTCCGATGCCGCCGACATCATCGATAAAATGTCGTTTATACATGTAGACTCTAACCTCGTTCCTTACCTCTCGCCTGAGGAGTACGAAACTTATCACGATGAGTTCGTAAAGACGGGTGAAAGACGCTGGGAGACCGGCGATGTGTGGAGTCAGCGCTACACCTTCTCTGGTAAGTATGGTGCAAACCTTATGGAGGAGGTTGCTCGCTATGCTATCGTTGCAGCACAGGTTGCAAAGGATTTGGAGGGACAGTTCGATGTTATTCACGCACACGACTGGCTCACCTACTATGCAGGTATTGCAGCAAAACGAGTATCGGGCAAGCCTCTTGTGGTGCATATGCACGCAACATCGTTTGACCGATCGTCGAGCGACAATATCGACACTCGTGTTTACGAGATTGAGCGCACCGGTATGGCTGCTGCCGACCGTGTGATTGCGGTGTCGAACTTGACTCGTAATATCTGTATCGAGAAGTATAATATCCCTGCCGAGAAGGTTGTAACCGTTCACAATGCAGTGCGTTTTGCCGAGAAGGAGAACGAGTTGCCTGAGCGTGGTGTTGAGGATAAAATTGTTACCTTCCTTGGTCGTATTACATTCCAGAAGGGTCCTGACTACTTTGTAGAGGCTGCGGCAAAGGTGTTGAAGCGAGTACCAAATGTACGCTTCGTAATGGCTGGTACGGGCGATATGATGAACCACGTTATTCGTCGTGTTGCTCGTTTGGGTATTGCTGACCGCTTCCACTTTACGGGCTTCTTGAAGGGCGACGATGTGCATAAGATGTTCCAACTCTCGGATGTCTATATTATGCCGTCGGTATCGGAGCCATTCGGTATCTCGCCATTGGAGGCTATGCGTGCAAATGTCCCTTCGATTATCTCGAAGCAGTCGGGTGTTGCCGAGGTGTTGGACTATGCCGTTAAGGTGGACTATTGGGATGTAGATTCGATGGCGGATGCTATCTATGGCTTGATTACCTATCCGGCTCTTGCGAAGATGTTCGCACAGAAGGGCTTGGAGGAGGTTACAAACCTCAAATGGAATGATGCGGCAAAGAAGGTCAAGGCGGTCTATGAGGACGCTATTGCATCGGTAAAATAACGGAAACGAAAACAAAAAAATACAAAAAATATGAAGACAGTTTGTTTATATTTTCAGGTACATCAGCCTTGGCGTTTGAAGACCTACCGTTTTTTCCACATCGGTAAGGATCATAACTACCTTGACGATTTGACTAACCGTGCTATTATGCAGAAGATTGCACGAGAGTGCTATCTTCCGATGAATGCTCTCCTCTTGAAACTTATCAAGGAGAACAAGGGTGCATTCCGTGTATCGTTCTCGCTCACAGGTTCTGTGGTTGAGCAGTTCAAGGCGTACGCTCCGGAGGTGTTGGATTCGTTCCGTGCGTTGGTTGATACAGGTTGCGTGGAGTTGCTTGCAGAGACCTACTCGCACTCGTTGGCAGCCCTCTCATCTAAGGAGGACTTTAAGGATCAGGTTAAGAAGCACACTGCAATGTTGAAGGCTGAGTTTGGCGTTAAGCCAAAGGCTTTCCGCAACACCGAGTTGATCTACTCTGACGAGATTGGCGAGGCTGTGGGCGAACTCGGCTTTAAGACTATGTTGGCAGAGGGTGCAAAGCACATCCTCGGTTGGAAGTCGCCAGACTTCGTATACGCAGGTGCGGCTGATCAGAGCCTTCGACTCTTGCTCCGCAACTATAAACTTTCGGATGACATTGCATTCCGCTTCTCAAATCAGGGTTGGGATCAGTATCCACTCACAGCCGACAAGTATGCCGCTTGGCTTTCGGAGTCGGAGGGTGAGGTACTCAACCTCTTTATGGATTACGAGACATTCGGTGAGCACCAGAAGGCTTCGACCGGTATCTTCGACTTTGTGAAGAATCTTCCTGCTGCGATTTTGAAGCGTGGCGACTTGAAGTTCGCAACCGTATCGGAGACCGCAGCTGAACACCAGCCTGTGGCTGTTCTCCACTGCCCTCATGTTATGTCGTGGGCTGATGAGGAGCGTGATATTACCGCTTGGCTCGGTAACGACTTGCAGAACGAGGCATTCTCGAAACTCTATGCTATGAAGGATAAGGTTCGCTCATTGAAGAGTGCCGATTTCGAGTATGTATGGAACTTTATGCAGACCTCGGACCATTTCTACTATATGGCAACCAAGTGGCTCTCTGACGGCGATGTTCACTCTTACTTCAACCCTTATGGCTCATCTTACGAGGCATTCATCAACTATATGAATGTGTTGTCTGATTTCCAGATTGAGGTGGAGAAGGCGTTGGCGGCTAAAAAGAAGAAGCCAGCAAAGAAGTAAAAATTGTTTTTAAGCAGCAACTGCTGCGTTAAACATCGATAACCGAGTTCCTCACATACGCTTAGTATGCTGCGGACTCGGTTTCTCGTTTGCCTTGCATTTATCTGCTTAAATTCCAATTTTAGGCTGGGGCAAACCTTACGACTTATGACAAGAAATGAGTTGAGAGAGGAAAACTAATTCTGCATTCTGCATTAAAAAAATAGACGAGAAATCTCTCGTCTATTTTTTTAACTCCTCTATTGCCCGTTGAACGGTATTGTCGATTGGGCGGATAAAGTAGTAGAAAGCGTTATCTTCGAGGTCGGAGTTGCGAGATATGTAGGCACGGAGTTGCGCTTCCATAATGTTACGTGAGCGATTTATCTCCTTCCAATTTGGTTTTACACCCTGCTTCTCGGCATAGCGCACGAAGTCGTTGAACATCTCCTTGTCGCTATCGAGCAGAGCCTTCAATTCGGCTATACTCTTGGTCTTTTCCAGCGCCTTGCGGTGGCGGTCGGCATACTCGATGGTGTAGCGGTAGAGGATATTGCGACCACTAACCTCCGAGAAGTACTTTACATTCAAGGTGTCGAGTGGTACGAAGATGTCCGGCATAATACCGCCACCTCCATATACTATCTTGCCCTTTGGTGTGGTAAATCGGAGTGAGTCGGCAAAGTGGATGCTGTCGGCCGAGAAGAATTCGTTGCGCTTATAACGATCAATCAAATCGTGCGCATAGTCCTCACCCTCGCCTGCGGTGTATGGTTTTTGTATCGAGCGGCCTGTCGGGGTGTAGTAGCGTGCTACGGTAAGGCGCACTGCCGAGCCATCCTCGAAAGGTGTCTGCGACTGTACCAAACCCTTGCCGAACGAACGGCGACCGATAATTGTACCTCGGTCGTTATCTTGGAGCGCACCCGCTAAAATCTCGCTCGAAGAGGCGCTCGCCTCGTCAATCAAGACTGCGATATTGAGGTTGGTATATCCACCACGACCATCACTATATTGGCGTAGCTGCTTGCCGTTGCGGTCCTCGGTATAGACGATGAGTGAGCCTGCGGGCAAAAACTCGTTGGCAATCATAATTGCCTGGTCGAGAAATCCGCCGGAGTTGCTGCGCAGGTCGAAGATAAGCGACTGCATACCCTGCTTCTGCAACGACGAGAGTGCCTTCTTAACCTCGGAGAATGAGGTTCGTGAGAACTGCGAAAGTTTTATGAAACCGACCTTATCGGTGAGCATTAATGACGCCTCGACACTGTGCAGAGGAATGGCATCTCGTGTCACTACAATATCTACCAAGCCATCAATATCCTTGCGTTCGATGGAGAGTTTTACCTGTGTGCCACGAGGGCCACGCAGACGCTTCATCACTGCAATCTGCGACATCTTCTGGCCGGCAATAAGCGTATCGTTCACCTTGATGATACGGTCGCCACCCTGCACACCCGCCTTACGGCTTGGGCCTGACGGGATGACATTCAAGACGATTACTGTATCGGTAGCCATATTGAATACCACGCCGATGCCGTCGAACTCGCCCTGCAACTGCTCGTCAGCCTCCTCGAACTGCTTCGGCGGCATATAGACCGAGTGAGGGTCTAACTTATGAAGTATGGCAGGGATAGCCAATTCGGTCAATGAATCTCGTGATATGGAGTCGACATAGTCGCTCTCAATCATCGACAAGACACGGGTAAGTTTATCACTTTGGTATGTTTCGCCATTTAGAACGATACGCACCTGATTTTTGGAGAGCCGTTTGCCCGAATACAATCCGGCAACCCAGCCCACCGCCAAAATCAAAATAAGAACGACGGTCCTATATATGTGCTTACTTACCCTGTTCATTTCAACTATTTATTCTTGAAGGTATATGCAAGACCTACGCCAAGAACGGTTTGTGTCTGAATCTGCTTGTTCTGTGCCTTGTTGTAGTAGAGTTGGAAGTAGAACTGTGTCGAGAAGTACTTTGTAGCCTTGATGTCGATTGTATTCTCCCAACGAACGGTCGGAGCGATACTTTCATACTCTACGCCGGTCTTGCGGCTCTCGACTCTCTGCGAAGCCTCGTTGATCCAACCATAGAACGAGTAGAGAGTTGTACGATAGCGGAATACGCCCTTCTTGCCGAAGGTCTTGTCGAAGTCGAACTGCACCGAAGAACCACCCTCGAAACGGCTGTTCTTGTTCTCCAAGGTAAGACCGAATGCGTAAGGGGTATTTCTCTCATCTCTGGTGAGTTCATCTTCCGGCTTAGTGCCGAACTTTTCGTTGTAGTAGTATGCTCGTACTGCCTCGTTAGTTACGAATGTAGCATTCAGAGAGAGTGGCGAAATGTTGATTTTGATAGGGAACTTCGCTTTTGGACATACATAGGTAAAACCTACCGATGCGATAAGGTACGCAGGGGCGAAAATGTTGCTCGAATTCTTGGTTGCACCGTCGGCAAACTGCGAACGCAATGAGAGTGAACCTCCAACATTCCACTGGTCGGACATCTTGTATGCAGGTGAGGTAGAGAGGAACCACTCGTCCTGGCTCTTGGTTATGGTATTCTCGCCTGCACCCTCCTCGAAGAAGTTATAGGTGTAGCCGAGCTTGCCGGTAACCTTATTATCCAAAACAAAACGATCCTTCTTGTATTGGTGAGTGAAGAGAATGTTACCCACGCCGGTAATGGTGTTGGTTGTTCCGTTCACGGCTTGCCACGAGTTGTTAAAGTGCGATAGCGAGCCGTTCAAGGTTGCATTGAACTCTATTGTGTTGCGCTCCTTGCGAAGGGCTGCCTTCTCGGCTTTGAGTTGCGCCTCGCTCTTGAATGCAGGGGTTACTTTCTCGGTCTTTACCTCGTTGGCAAATGTAACCTGCTCCTGAGGAGTGGCAGACTCAACGGTTGCTTGTGCATTTGCGATGCCTGCACACGCTGCAATAGTTGCAAAAAGTGTAAAAATTCTCTTCATAATGGTATATTTTATTGTGTATTGCGATTTTTAATAGACAAATATACGATAAATATCGTAAATTCTTTCTATATTTGTAGAAAGTTGTGAATAAAAACGATATAATAAATATAAAAGGATATGAAGTCAGATATTGAAATTGCACGCTCGGTGAAATTGAAGGATATCCGAGAGATTGCCGACAAGGTGGGCTTCCCACAAGAGGAGGTTTTTAACTACGGTAAGCACATTGCTAAAATTCCGTATAAACTCATTGATGACAAGAAGGTTAAGAAGAGCCATCTTATACTTGTAACGGCTATTACCGCAACCAAGGCGGGTGTAGGAAAGACAACCGTAAGTATCGGTTTGGGTATGGGCCTTAACCGCATCGGCAAGCGAGCTATGATTGCTCTGCGAGAGCCGTCGTTGGGCCCTTGCTTTGGTATGAAGGGTGGTGCAACAGGTGGCGGTTATACACAGGTGTTGCCATCGGAGGATATTAACCTCCACTTTACGGGCGACTTCCACGCCGTAACTTCGGCTAATAATCTTATCGCAGCACTGCTCGACAACTACCTCTACCACAATCGTTCGAAGCAGGTAGGCTTGAAGAAGGTGACCTGGAAGCGAGTTCTCGATATCAACGACCGTTCATTGCGTCATATCGTATCGGGACTTGGTGGCTCGGTAAACGGTATTCCAACCGAGACAGGTTTCGACATCACCCCTGCATCGGAGATTATGGCTATCTTGTGCCTTGCACGCAACATCGACGACTTGTATGCCCGTATCGGTCGTATAGTTCTCGGTGTTCGCTATGACGATACTCCGTTTACGGTGGAGGATTTGGGCGTTACCGGCGCTATTGTGGCGTTGTTGAAGGATGCTATCAATCCAAACCTCGTGCAGACTACCGAGTATCACCCTGTAATTATTCACGGCGGACCATTTGCAAATATCGCCCACGGCTGTAACTCTGTTATCGCTACCCGTATGGCAATGTCGTGGTCGGATTATACCGTTACCGAAGCAGGTTTTGGTGCAGATCTCGGAGCAGAGAAGTTCTTCGATATCAAGTGCCGTCAGGCAGGTTTGAAGCCGGATCTTACCGTTTTGGTCGCTTCGACTTTGGCGTTGAAGATGCACGGCGGTGTGGATGAAAAGGAGATTAAGTTGCCAAATGCCGAAGGCTTGAAGAAGGGTTTTGCAAACCTCGACCGCCATATCGCAAATTTGCAGAAGTTTGGCCAGACCGTATTGGTATGTTTTAACCGCTTTGCAAGCGATACCGACGAGGAGATTGCAATGGTTGTGGAACACTGTGCCGAGAGGGGCGTTCGTTGCGTAATCAATAACGCCTATGTTGAGGGTAGCGCAGGTGCAGTAGAGTTGGCAGAGGCTGCGGTAGAGCTTATCGAGAATCAGCCATCGGCGCCACTCAACTACGCTTACGACTTGGAGGATAGTATTATGACCAAAATCGAGAAGGTTGCCAAGAAAATCTATGGCGCAGGCTCGGTAGAGTTTAGTTTGAAGGCGCAGAAGGAGATTGCTTTGCTCGAAAAGTGGGGTATGGGCAAACTCCCTGTATGTATCGCTAAAACCCAGTACTCATTCAGCGGCGATGCGAAGTTGTATGGTAGTGTCGAGGGCTTTACTCTCAAAATTAAGGATATCGAACTCAATGCAGGTAGCGGCTTTATCGTAGTTCTTGCCGGTGATATTATGCGTATGCCAGGTTTGAGCAAGACACCACAAGCTGTGAATATACATTTGGCAGCCGACGGCAATGTTGAAGGCTTAGTATAAAATAGAAAAACTATGAAATACTTTGGAGCACACGTCAGTGCATCGGGTGGAGTAGAGAATGCCCCATATAATGCGAAAGCGATAGGGGCGACCGCCTTTGCGCTCTTCACCAAAAATCAGCGTCAGTGGCTTGCTCCGGCATTGACTGCCGAGCAGTGTGAGCGCTTCAAAGCGGCGTGCGAGGAGTGCGGATACTCGGCAAAGCAGATTTTGCCACACGATAGCTACCTTATCAACCTCGGCCATCCCGAGCGTGAGGGGTTGGAGAAGTCCCGTGAGGCCTTCTTTGGCGAGATGGAGCGTTGCGAGGCTCTCGGATTGGATAGATTGAACTTTCACCCGGGCAGCCATCTCGGCAAGATCACCTCGTTGATGTCGCTCGACCGTATCGCCGAGTCTATAAATATGGCTCTCGATCGCACTAATGGCGTAACTGCCGTTATCGAGAATACCGCAGGCCAAGGCTCAAACCTCGGTTTTGCGTGGGAGCATATCGCCCACATTATCGACAAGGTTGAGGATAAATCTCGTGTCGGCTTCTGCATCGACACCTGCCACACCTTTGCTGCGGGCTACGACCTTTCGAGCATTGAGGCTTGCGAGAAGACCTTTGCGATGGTGGATAGCATTATCGGCTTGAACTACTTGCGTGGTATGCACCTCAATGATGCGTTGAAACCGCTCGGTTCGCATGTGGACCGCCACGCCTCGTTGGGCGAGGGTTTTATCGGCTGGGACTGCTTCCGTTTTATTGCGCAGTCGCCTCTCTTCGAGGAGATGCCGCTCACGCTCGAAACTCCGAACGAGGAGATTTGGGCACAGGAGATAGCTCAACTTAAAGCATTCGCAAACGAAAAATAACCTAAGAATATGAAGCGTGTAATAGTAGTGATGTTGGCACTTGTGGCAGCGGTATTGGTGGCCGACGCTCAGCCTTTGAAGGTGGAGATTAACCCCGCCGAGCACCATCAAACAATCGAGTATTTCGCTGCTGCGGATGCGTGGAGTGGCGACTTTGTAGGTAAGTATTGGAGCGATACCTCTCGCCAGAAGATTGCCGATTGGCTCTTCTCGCAGGAGTACGATGAGAATGGTAATCCCAAGGGAGCAGGACTCTCGGCTTGGCGAGTAAATCTCGGAGGTGGAACTTTGGAGGCTCCAAATGCCGACATCTTCCCATACCAGCGTCGTGCGGAGAGCTACCTGACCGTTGATGGCAAGAGTTACGATTGGGGCAAGTGCGCAGGCCACGAGTATTGGATGGCCGAGGCGGTGCGTCGAGGTAGCAACTACTTTATTCTCTTCTCGAACACTCCGCTTGTGCAATATACCCTCAATGGTAAGGGCTATTCGGCAGACGGCTTGCGTGCAAACATTCGTGAGGAGTGCTACGACGATTTCGCATCGTACCTTGCAACCGTAGCAAAGCACTATATGGATAAGGGTTGGAATGTTCCATACATCAGCCCGATAAATGAGCCCCAGGATGGTTGGGATACTCCAAAGCAGGAGGGTTCGCCTTGGCGCAACAGCGAGTTGAAGAAGATGATGACTGCGCTCGATGCTGAGCTGTCGAAGGATAGCTGCTTTGATAATCTCCGTATGCAGCTCGGCGAGACAAACCGTTTGAAATACCTCTACGAATCACATTCGAGATATACCGATAAGTTTGGCGAGGCGGAGGCTCCAAATTGGGTTGTTCGCAACTTCTTCGACGAGAAGTCGCCTTACTATATTGGCAACTTGCGCCACTTGAAGCGTGCGGTATATGCTCACGCCTATCACGATGTTCGCAGCAGCGAGAAGATGCGCAATGTACACCGCTTGGCAGGTGAGGAGTGCCGCAAGTATGGTGTTGAGTACAATATGTCGGAGTGGTGTCTGTTGCCAGGCGCACGAAAGAAGAATATCGAGGGATTGACCAAAGATTGGTACTGCGCAAACTATGCTGATATGCAGGCTGGTTTGTTGATGGCTCGCATTATTTATAGCGATATGGTCGACTCAAACACCGCATCGTGGAGCTATTGGAAGGGTATGGAGTTGCGTGGCGACCACGCCTTGATTGCTCTTCACGCCAAGGATGGAGATATCTTTCGTGGTGGCGATGTTAAGGCGAATAAACTCTTGTATGTCTTGGGTAATTACAGTTTCTTTATCAGACCAAACTACAAGCGAGTAACCCTTTCGGGTGCGGATAATTTGAGTGAGGTGGCGGCTACAGCATACCTCTCGCCAGATGGCAAGCGCTTGGTGGCAGTATATGTGAATAACACCTTCGAGAAGCAGGCGGTTGAGGTGGCATTGCCAAAGTCGTTCCGCAAGCAGATGGCTTCCGTGAAGATGTATATTACGGACGAGCGTAACGATCTGTCGGCTCACGAAGTGGCTGATGCATTGGCGTTTAACCTCAATGCACGCTCGGTTACAACAGTTGTCTATAACCTAAAATAACAAATAAGTACTAATTTTAAACTATCAATTTATTATGGAATTACCTTTTGCAGAATCTTGGCGCATCAAGATGGTTGAGCCAATCAAGAAGAGTACTCGTGAAGAGCGAGAGCAGTGGATGAAAGAGGCTGATTATAACCTATTCCAACTGCGCTCGGAGCAGGTTTATATCGACTGTTTGACCGACTCTGGTACAGGTGCAATGAGCGACCGCCAGTGGGCAGCCGTAATGATGGGTGATGAGAGTTATGCCGGCTCGGCATCGTTCTTCCACCTCAAAGAGACAATTAATAAGATTACCGGCTTCGAGTATGTTATCCCTACTCACCAGGGCCGTGCTGCCGAGAATGTGTTGTTTTCACACCTCGTGAAGGCTGGTTCGGTTGTGCCGGGTAACTCGCACTTCGACACTACCAAGGGACATATCGAGAGCCGCAAGGCTACTGCCCTCGATTGTACTATCGACGAGGCAAAGGATACTCAACTCGAAATCCCATTCAAGGGTAATGTAGATCCTAAGAAGTTGGAGAAGGCTTTGGCCGAGCATCACGAGAATGTACCGTTCATCATCGTAACAATCACTAACAACACCGCAGGTGGTCAGCCTGTATCGATGCAGAACTTGCGTGAGGTGCGTGCTATCGCCGACAAGTATGGTAAGCGAGTAGTTCTCGACTCGGCTCGTTTTGCCGAGAATGCTTACTTCATCAAGACTCGTGAGGAGGGCTATGCTGACAAGACAATCAAGGAGATTGCACTCGAAATGTTCTCACTCGCTGACGGTATGACAATGTCTGCAAAGAAGGACGGTATCGTGAATATGGGTGGTTTTATCGCTACTCGCCACGAGGATTGGTATGAGGGAGCTAAGCGCTTCTGTATTCCATTCGAGGGCTACCTCACTTATGGTGGTATGAATGGTCGTGATATGGAGGCTCTCGCAGTTGGTCTTGACGAGAATACCGAGTTCGATAACCTCGAAACCCGTATCCATCAGGTTGAGTTCCTCGCAGGACTTCTCGACGAGTATGGAATCCCTTATCAGCGCCCTGTGGGTGGCCACGCACTCTTCGTGGATGCC
>JAZONG010000060.1:0-33524 GCA_045654385.1 Alistipes sp. | reverse complement strand
GTAAGAAGACTCGTGAGGACCACCCACAGGTGATGAATGCCTGCGTACGTCTTTATGCCGATGCAGCTAACGCAAAGACAAAGTTGGAGAACGGTTTCGACTTGTCGGAGTACGACGAGCGTGCTTTGAAGTTTGCGAAGGCTTACTCGGAGAAGTTGCTCGCTATCGATGTTAATATCGATATTACCGAGATGCTTGTTACCGCTTGGACACTCTTTGCAGAGTACTTCTCGAAGGAGGAGGTTGCAATCAAGGCGGAACTTATCGAGAAATACTGGAAAGCATAGCTAAACGATGGCAATCAAATTTCAATATAACAAGACTTCGCTCGGCGAACTCGGCAAACAGCTGAAAATGCGCCAGAAGGCACTCCCTACCATTAAGAGTAAGGAGTCAGCCTTGCGCTCCGAGGTTAAGCGTGCGAAGGACTCCGCAGCGGAGTACCGTGAGCGTCTCGACGCCTTGATGGCCGAGTACGACTATATGGTGGCTCTGTGGGGAGAGTTTGATTGTACCCTTGTTCGTGTTGCAGATGTTGATTTAACAACCCAAAAGATTGCGGGAGTTCGTATTCCTGTACTTAATGAGGTGCAGTTCGAGGTTAAACCGTTTGACCTCTTCACTTCGCCTGCGTGGTACAGCGACGGAGTAGAACTTTTGCGTAAGATTGCCACCTTGGGCATCGAGTTCGAGGTTTACAATCGCAAGACCGCACTTTTGGACTATGCACGCCGAAAGACTACTCAAAAGGTGAACCTCTACGAGAAGGTACAGATACCCGGCTATGAGGACGCCATACGAAAGATTAAGCGATTTATGGAGGACGAGGAGAACCTCTCTAAATCGGCACAGAAAATCGTCAAAACTCGCCAGCAGGCTGCCGCAAAGGAGGGCGGAGAGAGATGATTGTAAAGATGATGAAATACAATATCGTGCTATTCTCTGCCGAGCGAGAGCGCTTTATCGAGCGTTTGCGTGAGTTGGGTATGGTCGATATTACAACCTCCGGTTGGGAGCCAACCGAGGCCGATAGAGAACTCGTTACGGCTATCGAGAGCCGCACCAAGGCACTCGTAGCACTAGACCAATTCGTCGAGAGCGAGGAGTATGTGGCAGGTGGCGTACGAGTTGAGAAGGGCGAGGTGTTTAGCTCTTATCTCTCGGCTCAGGCGGCTATTGCTGCTGCAAAGTCGGAGAATGCCCGTTTGGAGAAGTTGCTCGACGAGTGGGTTGCTTGGGGTGATTTCGACTGCGCTACACTCGCCAAGTTGGCCGAGAGCGGAGTAGTGCTTCGCTACTTCACAGCGCAGCGTGCAACCTTCGAGAAGAGTGCCGAGGAGTGGGGTGCAAACCTCAATATCGCCGTTGTAGGCGAGGATGACTCGACCGTTCGCTTTGTCGTTATCGGTAACGGCAAGGAGGAGATAGCAATCGACGCACAGGAGCAGAAGGCTCCGACAATGAATAACGCCGAGTTGAAGAGCCTTATCAAGGCTAACGAGGCTGTTGTTGCCGAGCAGAACGCCTTGATTAGCGCTGTGGCTGATGCCAAGGGCGAAATCGAGAATGAGTTGGCTGCGTTGAAGTGCCAGATGCAGGATGTTCGTATCGAGGCTACTGCCGATAAGGCTGCCGAGGGCTTGTTGCTTGTTATGGAGGGCTGGGCAGAGAAGGAGACTTCCGAGCAGGTAGATGCTCTCTTGAATGAGTATCCGAATGTTGTCTATATCAAGGAGAACCCTACCGAGGAGGATGAAACACCGGTTAAGTTGAAGAACAACCGCTTTGCTCGTCTGTTCGAGATGATTGGCGGCTTGTACGCATTGCCAAAGTACGGAACTTTGGATATGACTCCGTTCTTCGCTCCGTTCTATATGCTCTTCTTCGCCATCTGTTTGAACGATGCGGGCTATGGTGCAATTATTTTTGCACTCGGTCTTGTATTGGCGTTGAAAGCGCCGAAGATGCGTCAGGCCGCATACCTTACAATGGTTTGTGGTGGTGCTACAACCCTGTTTGGCTTGTACACCGGCTCGTTGTTCGGTATGAGTATTCCTCAGTTGATGGGCTACGAGAATATGGCAGATTGCCCTGTTCCGTTCCTCGACTTCCAAGGCAAGTTCTTCACTTGGGCGTTGGCACTCGGAGTATTCCAGATTTTGTTGGGTATGTTGCTCGACATCGTGTTCAAGGCGTACCACTTCGGTATTACCACCGTATTCGCTAAACTCGGTTGGTTTATCGTGCTGTTGTCGGGTTGCCTTGCAGGTGGTTTGCAGATGCTTGATCCAAATTGGGTAATTCCGGGCTTCACAACATCCGACATAGCGTTCTATATTGCTATGGGCGTAGGTGCAGTGCTTATGCTCTTTATGAACGATATGACCCGTAAGCCTAAGGAGTACATACTCCTCTATGGCTTTGTTAAGAATGCCGCTTCGGGATTGTGGGATACCTATAATAATGTAACAGGCTTGTTAAGCGATGTGCTCTCATATATCCGACTCTTCGCTATCGGTTTGTCGGGCGGTGTGTTGGCGCAGGTGTTTAACTCGCTTGCTATGGGACTCACAGGCCTTGATGCAGGTATCGAGCAGTTTGGCGTAGGCACCATCTTCCAGATTTTGGGTGCTACCGCAATTTTGCTCGTCGGACACGGCATCAACCTCTTTATGTCTGCGATTTCGTCATTCGTGCACCCTATGCGTTTGACCTTCGTGGAGTTTTACAAAAATGCTGGCTTTGAGATGACTACACGCTCATTCGAGCCACTTACAAAAGAATAACAACAAACAAATTTAATAACTAATTAAAACAATTACAATTATGAATTCAGCTTTGATTTTGGCCTATGTAGGTGTAGCACTTATGGTAGGTTTGGCAGGTATTGCTTCGGCAGTAGGTACAGCAATTTGCGGTCAGACCGCAGTTGGCGCAATGAAGAAGAATGGCGGCGCTTTCGGTAGCTATATGATTCTCTCGGCGCTTCCAGGTTCGCAGGGTCTTTACGGCTTCGTATGTTTCTTTATGGTTCAGGGCCTTCTCACCGCAGAGATTTCGATGTTCCAGGCAGCTGCAGTATTTGGTGCAGGTCTCCTCGTAGGTATCGTAAACCTCGCTGCTGCAATCTACCAGGGTAAGGTTTGTGCTAACGGTATCGCAGCAATCGGTAACGGCCACGATGTTATGGGTAAGACCCTCATCCTTGCAGCGTTCCCAGAGTTGTATGCGATTTTGACTGTTGCTGCAACCTTCCTCATCTCTAATGCCGTAGCATAACAAATTGAATTTTAAGCAGCGATAGCTGCGTTAAACATCGGTAGCCGAGTTGCTCACATACGCCTAAGTATGCTGCGCACTCGGCTTCTTGTTTGTCAAAAATCCCTCACTCATAATGCTTCTGTGTTTTTACTCTCTTTCCTAAATCACCTAAACTCCCTAATTCCCCTTAATGCCCTTACTCTCTCCCACTTGCTCTTTCAAAAAATAGTCGAAGGCACGCAAAATGTAAGAGTAATTATAGGGTAAGAGTGCCCGATTGTAATATATTTTTAATATATTTGCAGAGTATTTTGCGTTATTGTGGCCAAAAATAGAGTATGAGTGAGTTGCTATTGACTATTATAGACTATCTGATGCGAGGCATCACGGTCGGTATCGTATCGTCGATTACGGTTGGACCTGTGGCGGTGTTGTGCATTAAGCGCACACTCAACAAGAGCCGTCGTTCGGGCTTTGCTTCGGGTTTGGGTGTGGCGTGTGCCGATACCCTGATGGCGATTATAGCCTTCTTCTTCTACTCGATTCTTCACTCGCAAATCGAGCAGTACAAACACATTATCTCGGTTGTCGGAGGTATCTTTGTGGTGGTTGTCGGAGTGGTGATCTTCCTCCAAAATCCGCACAAGAAGGTGAAGATGAATGGCGAAGTACCAAATACACCGTGGCGAGATTTTGCCTCGATGTTCGGCTTTACGATGGCGAACTTCGTAACGGTAATACCGTACCTCCTCGCCTTTTTTGCGATGTTTGGAGTCTCATCACACGAGGGTACAGCCGATATGGCGTCGATACTTTCGTCGCTTCTTATCATTGGCGGTTTCTTGGGCGGTGCGATTATTTGGTGGTTCCTGCTCACCTTGCTGATTAGTCTTTTCCGCCGCAGCTTCCGCCCACATCATATGCGAACAATAAACCGAGTAGCCGGTGTTATCATCGGTCTGCTTGGAGCGATCACAATACTATCAACCCTACTCTCATTCACAAATAATGGAGCAATCAACTAAAAAAATCATTATTGCCCTCGACGGCTTCTCTTCGTGTGGCAAAAGTACCTTTGCAAAGAGTATCGCACAGCGCTTGGGCTACATCTTTATCGACACAGGTGCGATGTATCGTGCCGTAACCCTCTATGCCTTGGAGCACGGAGCAATCCGTTCGGGCATTGTTGACGAGGATGCTGTTGTGTCGCTCTTGCCTAACATCTCGATTACCTTCCGCTTCAATCCGCAGCGTGGAGCGAGCGACATCTATGTCAATGGCGACTTGGTGGAGGGTAAAATTCGTACTATCGAGGTGTCGAACTGCGTAAGTCCGGTGAGTGCTATTGCCGAGGTGCGTGAGAAGTTGGTTGCTATGCAGCAGGAGATGGGCAAGCGCCGAGGAGTGGTTATGGATGGCCGAGATATAGGCACTGTGGTCTTCCCTGATGCAGAGTTGAAGATATTTATGACGGCAGATGCGAAGGTGCGTGCCGAGCGTCGTTATGCCGAGCTTACAGCCAAGGGCGACAAGGTGTCGTTTGATGAGATTTTGGAGAATGTCGTTTCTCGTGATAAGGCAGATATGACTCGTGCAATCTCGCCGCTTCAACAGGCTGAGGATGCAATTATCCTCGACAATAGTTATATGACCATTCCCGAGCAGATGGAGTGGTTCGATAGAGAGTTTGCCCGTGTACAATCGGAACTTGCCTAATTGAGAGTATTCGTTTTCCGTTTATGAGGGTTGAGATTGATGAACAGTCGGGTTTTTGCTTCGGTGTGGTAAGGGCTATTTCCGAGGCGGAGGGGGCATTGAAGAGTGGTTCGGTGGCCTCGCTTGGCGATATTGTGCACAACCGTGTGGAGGTGCAACGCCTTGAAGCGCTCGGTCTGCATACAATCTCACACGAAGATATACCCTCGATATCGGATAAGCGAATGTTAATTCGTGCTCACGGAGAACCGCCCAAGACCTACGATTTGGCCAAGGAATACGGCATCGAGATTATCGATGCAACCTGCCCCGTAGTAGCGGCTTTGCAACGCAAGGTGAAGGCGGCCTACGACAAGATGTGCGAGGTGGGTGGTACGGTGGTTATTCTCGGTAAGCGAGGCCACGCCGAGGTTGTAGGTTTGACGGGACAGGTCGATGAAAAGGCGGTAGTTGTGGAGTGCGAGGAGGATTTGGAGCAGATAGATTTCGCTCATCCGATATACTTTCTTTCGCAGACTACGCAGAGTGTCGATAAGTTCAACCGATTGGCAGATATTATGCGCAAGAGGTTGGCAGATGAGGATATGCTCTGTGTGGATGATACGATTTGCCGTCGTGTATCCTCTCGTGAGGAGCACCTGCGAGAGTTTGCCGACAAACACGATGTCGTGATTTTCGTGTGCGGTCGCAAGTCGAGCAACGGCAAGGTGCTGTACGATATTTGTTGTCGGGCAAATGAACGCTCTTACAATATCGAGGAGGCGAGTGAGCTCAAACGAGAGTGGTTCGAAGGTGTTGAGAGTGTCGGTATTTGTGGCGCAACATCTACTCCGAAGTGGCTTATGGAGGAGATTGCAAAGGCAATAAATAACCTAAACTAAGAGTTAAATTATAAGTTATGAAGAGATACTTTGTTAGAAGCGTAAAATATCTGGTGGCGTTGGTTATTCTCTATGTGGGATTGATGGCTGTGATGCACTATTCGCAACACTCGCCTATAACCTTTGCCCAGCGCTGGCAGTTGATGTTCCAGCAATGGAATGGTTGGGGAATGGTAGTTGTCAGCATACTATTGGCGGCAACTTATCCGTTCTTTGGCTATACGAAGCGCTCATTCGAGGGCGATATTGTTGCCGACCGTGAGCAGTTGGATGCCGCAGCCCGCTTTGTAGGCTTGGAGTTGGTGTCGGAGTCAACTTCGGAGAATGGAGTAGAGTTGGTCTACCACGCAAAGGGTTTGCGTCGCTTGACAATGTTGTTTGAGGACGATGTTGTGGTACGCCAGAATGGCACTCAAATTGAGGTTGAGGGTTTGCGCCGTGTTGCGGTGCGAATGGCTTTCGATGCCGAGCGTTACATTACAAACAAGAGAAGAGCACAATAGAGAATGAATCGTAGAGTCCTGAAATATACACTCCTTGCAGTGGCTGTGGTAGCGGTTTTTGTGGGTGGAGTATTTGCCACACGCAACGACTTCGGCCTTGGTCGCAATATGGAGATTATGGTCAATCTTATGCACGCCCTTTCGACTCAGTATGTCGATGAGGTTGATGCCGACAAGATGATGAAGAGTGGTGCCGAGGGTATGACTTCGAAGTTGGACCCTTATACCGACTTTATCCCAGAGTCGGAGATGCCCGATTTTGAGGCTATGACCACAGGTCGCTACGGAGGTATAGGTGCGCTTATTCGCAAGAAGGGCGATTATGTGATTATTGCCGAGCCGTACAAGGGCTCGCCTGCCGATGAGAACGGGTTGAAGATTGGCGATAAAATTGTCGCTATCGATGGCGAGGATATGTGCGGTAAGGATGTTGGTGATATCAGCAAACGATTGCGAGGCGAGCCCAACACAACCGTAAGGGTAACTATCGAGCATCTTCTTACGGGCGAGCGTGAGGAGCTGAAAATACGCCGTCGTCGCATCGTTATCCCAAGCATTACTTATGCAGGTTATGTAACCGAAGGCGTCGGATATATACGCCACGCCGATTTTACCGATAAGTGTTACGACGATATGCGTGCGGCAATTCTCTACTTGCAGAGCAAGGGGGAGTTGCACTCGCTTATTCTCGACTATCGCAACAATGGTGGTGGTGTATTGCAGTCGGCTATCGATGTGTTGTCGCTCTTTGTGCCGAGAGGTACTATGGTGGTCGAGACTCGTGGCAGAAGCAAGGAGCAGAGCAAAAAGTTCTACACTATGCACGAGCCTATGTTGCCGAATACGCCGTTGGCTGTCTTGATAAATGGCAATAGCGCTTCGGCCGCCGAGATTGTGGCGGGAGCAATTCAGGACCTCGATAGAGGTGTGCTTATCGGACAGCGCAGTTACGGTAAGGGCTTGGTGCAGGCTACTGCGCCACTCGGCTACAACTCATACGCAAAAATTACGGTGGCAAAATACTACATCCCGTCGGGCAGATGTATTCAGGCGATGAACTACTCGAAGGATGGGCGTGCCGAGCAGGTTGCCGATTCGTTGATTAAGGAGTTTTCGACCTCTCGTGGTCGCAAAGTCTATGATGGCGGAGGTATAATGCCTGACAAGAGG
This sequence comes from Alistipes sp., assembly GCA_045654385.1. Classification (GTDB taxonomy): domain Bacteria; phylum Bacteroidota; class Bacteroidia; order Bacteroidales; family Rikenellaceae; genus Alistipes. Next base: position 25,993 of record JAZONG010000060.1, on the reverse strand, counting down.
GTTGCGCCCAAGTATATCAGTAACTTTGCCGCTACACTCTACTTTATGGGTATCATCGAGGATTTTGGCGACGACTACATCAAGCGCAACGGCTCGAAGACGATAGATGTTAGAAACTTCTCTATTTCGGATGAGGATTATGCCGACTTTATGAAGTTGGTCGAGGGGCGTGATGTGCCTTATAAGTCGGAATCTCGTGCTGCACTCGAAAAGTTGCGCAAGGCGCTTGTTAAGGAGCGCAACAACTCTCTCGATGAGGCTTTGTCGGCTATCGACAAGGGGTTGCGAGATGATAAAAAGAGCAATCTCGAAACCTTCCGTAAGGAGATTGTCGAGCAGATAAATCAGAATATCGTTTTGCGCTACGCCTATGCCGCAGGTGTTATTGCCAACTCGTTGCGTGATGACGAGGAGGTGCAGGAAGCGGTCAAACTTCTCTCCGATAAGGCGGAGTATAAGCGCATTACAACCGAGCAGAATACCCAACGCAAATAGAGAGGATGTTAAGGCGATTGAGAAATAGGGTATTGGAGAATGGCCGAGTAGTAGTTTTGGTGCTCGCCACAATTCTTATCGCCATATCTCTGCTTCTGACCAACCGTATGGCCGAGGCACTGCATCGTAAGGAGAAGCACGATGTGGAGTTGTGGGCTGCGGCTATGGAGCGAGTAAATCGTGATGCAATGGGCGACTATATCAATGACCCGTTGGTGGCGAGTATCATCAACAATCGCAATAATATCCCGTTTATCATCACTGACGAAAATCTGCGAGTTATCTCCTATCACCTTATTCCTCACAATGTTATCGAGTCGCCGGAGCGCCTGCACAGAGTGCTCGACAAGATGGCTGAGGATAACACCCCTATTGTGGTGAAGTTCTGGTGGACCGATGCGCACAACCATATTATATTCTATGGCCACTCGCTCACATTGGATATGCTCTACATATTCCCATATATACAGATATTTATTATTGTAGTATTTGTATTGGTGGTGTTTATGGCATTCCGCTCGATGAAGCAGGGCGAGCAGAGTCGTGTCTGGGTGGGACTCGCCAAGGAGACGGCGCACCAACTCGGCACACCGACCTCTTCGTTGTTGGGCTGGATAGAGTATCTGCGAGAGCAACCCGTAGATCAGATGGCGGTGGATGAGATGCAGAAGGATTTGACATACCTGATGAAGATTGTGGATCGCTTCTCGAAGATAGGCTCGGAGACACCTCTTGCAGTGGAGTCGTTGAACGAGGTGGTCGGAAACTCCGTAAACTACTTCCGCAAGCGCATACCTCGCAATGTTACGCTCGAATATAACGGCTTCGCCATAGATACGGTGAAGGCAAAGGTTAATATCACACTCTTCGAGTGGGTGGTCGAAAATCTGATGAAAAATGCCCTCGATGCACTCCAAGGCCACGGCTCAATAGTCGTAACCATAGGCTCGAACAATAAACTTGCGTGGGTAGAGGTGTCGGATAGCGGAAAGGGTATTCCGAAGTCGAAGTGGAAGCGTATTTTCGAGCCGGGATATACCACCAAAACTCGTGGTTGGGGCTTGGGACTCTCACTCTCTCGTCGTATTGTCGAGGAGTATCACAGAGGTAAAATTGCGGTTGTCGAGTCCGAAATAGGCAAGGGTACAACCTTCCGTGTAACACTCAAAAAGGAGTAGGGTATGGAGCAGATTTTGAATATCATACCCGCCGAGGAGTTGTTCGGTGCAGAGAGCGCCCTCGTAGCGCACGGTGGTAGCACTGCCATTACGGGCGTGGAGTCGCTCGGCTCTGTATATCAGTTGGCGGTAGGTGTACTCGGCATATTCTTTATGTCTATCTTCGTCTATTTCTTCGAACTTTTCCGCCACCTTGTACTATCATCTATAAGTGGCAGGGCAAAGCGCTCCGATATACATATTTATTCTTCGGAGATAAAAAATATCGAAATTGTAACCAGTGTTGTCGGCACACTCCTCTTGATGCTACTCGTTATGCGATTGTCGGTTATGGAGGGGGTGAGCACACTCTTTTATCCGCTTAGCCACCTGTCGCATTGGGGACTTGGAGGCTTTGCCCTCTTGGCAATCGCAGCCACTATGGCGGGCGAGCGAGCGATGCTCTATGTTGTCGGTGTGGTGAGTGGCAGACAGGATGCCTGCAACGATATTTGGCATATAAAACAACTCCATTACAGTCTTGTTGTCATACTTCTCTCGCCGCTGCTTCTCTTTGCACTTCTGACCGATGGTGCAGCGGCCCGAGTAGCCCTTTATATCTCTGTTGCAGTCTGTTCTGTATTGTTCGTTTTCTTTCTTAAAGAGACATTTTCACTCTTTCGAGCACAAAGATTTTCTATTTTCCATTGGATTTTGTATCTTTGCGCCCTGGAATTGCTACCGCTCTCGTTGCTGCTTGCTCCGATTGCTCGTGGATAACTCCAAAAGAGGGGGAATATGAACAATAATATAAGTAAAATTTTAGTTGCACAGCCGGCGCCATCGATCATCGAAAAGTCGCCATTTTACGAATTGTCCAAGACGCTCAATGTTGAGGTTGATTACAATCCGTTGATTAAGGTGATTGGCGTAACGCCTAAGGAGTTTCGCAGCCAGCGAATAAATATCCTTGACCATACGGCTGTTATTTTCACTTCGAGAACTACGATCGACAGCTTCTTCCACATCTGCGAAGATGCCCGCATCACCATTCCCGAGACAATGAAGTATATCTGCTCGACCGAGAGTATCGCTCTCTACTTGCAGAAGTACATCATCTACCGCAAGCGTAAAATTTCGTTTGCGGATGGTTCATTCCAGGGCTTGATTGAGTTGGTTGTGAAGCACAAGTCGGAGAAGATGCTGCTCTCGCTCAGCGAGCCGCACAAGCCGGAGATTCCAGAGGCACTCACTCGCCTCAATATCAACTATACGCCAATTATTTTGGCTCGTACCGTAGCCACCGACATCTCGGCCGAGAAGTTGAAGGAGTACGATATGATATTGCTCTATTCGCCGTGGGATGTTAAGAGTATCTGCGAGAAGATGCCTGCCGAGGAGATGCCTACAATCGCAACTTTTGGCGAGGGTACGCTCAAACTTGCAGTCGAGAACGGAATACATGTGAAGGCTAATGCGCCGACTCCTGTTGCACCATCGCTTGCCAAGGCTGTGGAACTCTATATCAAGGAGATACGCAAGGGTAAGAGCGTGGAGGATGTAGCATTTGTAAGCGACGAGGGCAAGGAGGAGTTCTTGCGTTCGCAGCAGAGCCGAATGCAGAAGAAGGGGCGTTCGAAGAAGTAATCAAATCCGAAGAATTATGGACAGTCGTCTGCCTAAATCCGAGAAGTTACACTCGTTTGGGGCAATTCGCCGACTCTTTACGGAGGGGCGTGGAGGATTTATCTACCCTCTGCGCTATATGGTCTATGCCGAGTCGGCAGACGAGATGACGGCAGAGATTCTCTTCTCCACACCCAAAAAGTTTCTTAAACGAGCAAACAAACGCAACAAGGTGCGCCGTCGTATGCGTGAGGCGTATCGTCTGAACAAGGCTATGTTGCACGACGCTGCCGAGCCTCGTCATTTGCAGGTGGCAATCATCTACTCTTCGAAGGAGGTCCTCGACTACAAAACTATCGAAAATGCCACAAAGCGTATTTTGGAAAAACTTGGTTAGTGCGCTTCGCAAGGTTGCGGCGCTGCCATTTATCGGGCTGATACGATTTTACCAGAAGTGTATTTCGCCCCTCACGCCCCCTGCGTGCCGTTATACTCCGACCTGCTCGCAATACGCCATCGAGGCCATTCGCAAATATGGTCCGATTAAGGGTTGCTGGCTTGCGGCCAAGCGCATCGCACGCTGTCATCCTTGGGGCGGTTCGGGCTACGACCCCGTACCATAGTAAAGCAGCTCTCTACCTATTCTCGAATACGATTTTTTGATGATTTCTCCCCTAATAGGGGAGTTTTTTGTTTTGTCGGGATGCGCATATTATTGAAAATATCGAAGAAAAAATCCATTTTTTTGCATATAAATAGCTGAATGACAGATTTTTTTGTTATATTTGCAGTAGACATAACAGCCTTATGGGAACAAAATCCCCTCCCCGATTTTTTCGGGGGGGGGGATTTTGAGGTTTAATTCATTGAATATAAGCGAGTTGCAAGGAACATAAGGAATTTGAGGAATTTAAGGAATATAAGGAGTCTAAGGAAAGGCGCTCGAAAAAACTCCTTAAACTCATTAACCCACAAGCCCCAAAGCAGAAACACAACAAATTAACTATACAAACTAAATTATTAACTAAAAACCAATCAACAAAATGAAAACTTTAACTAAAATTTTCGTTGCAGTTGTGGCTCTTGTAATGGCGTTTTCGTGTGTTACAGACACAACTGTGGACCAGACCGTTGAGTTCGGCAACGAGGCTAACGGCGTGGTAAAGACCGTTCTTTCGGTCGGAATTGCTGATTCGGAGGAGCTGCGTACTCATCTCGGCGATGCTGTGAATGGCAGATATCCGATGTATTGGAGTGAGGATGACAAAATTTCGGTAAATGGCGTTGAGTCTAACGCCTTGGAGTTTGACGAGGCGACTGCTAATGTAGCCGACTTTACTTTCGGCCAGAATCTCTCGACTCCTTACTGCGTCACCTATCCGGCAGCAGCGGAGGGACAAGTTAAGTTTGCTGCGAACCAGTCGCACAGCAGCAATACCTCTTTTGGCGACAATGTTGCTACAATGTGGGGTTACAGCGAGAATGGCGAGGGCGTGAGCTTGAAGCACCTCACCGGTGTTCTCAAAATTGGTGTTGTAGCACCTGTCGGTGTTGAAGTTATGCCGGAACTCGCTTATGCACAGGTTTCAACCGCTGGTCGCACACCTATCGCAGGAGATTTCGAGTTCGACTTCGTGAATGGCGTACTTGGCGAGCCTGCTCAGGGCGCAAGCGAGTTTATCAATTACAACTTCGGCGAGGATGGTGTAGTGCTTAGCACAACCGAGCCAACCTACTTGCACCTTGTAGTTCCTGCGGGTATGTACGATGAGTTGTATGTTACCTTGTTCGATAAGGTTGGTGGTGTGATGTGTGCAACCATTAAGGCAGGCGACAAGAAGCCTCTCGTTGCGGGTGCTGTTCGTGAGTTCAAGAAGGATGGCGTGGAGCAACTTATTCCATACGCTCCAACTACATCGGTATTCGTTGTTGATAGCGTAGATAAGTTGTATGAACTTGCTGAGGGTGGCGTCGATAAGGATGTTCTCTTCGTGAAGGATATTGATATGGCTGACGATGAGCAGGGCCGTACTTGGGTACCTATCGAGAACTATGCAGGAAAAGTTCTTGGTAATGGCCACTCGATTAAGGGTTTGACCGCACCTCTCTTTGGTGTTACAACTGCATCAATCAAGGGCTTGCACCTCAAAGATGTAGTTCTCGCATCTAACGAGAAGGCTATTGTTGCAGGTTTGGCTTGCCAGGTATTGGCTACCGATACTACACAGCCTGTTATCGAGCACTGCTCAGTTAGCGGAACGCTCACAGTCAACAATACAAGCTACGCTCCTGCCACAGCCAATAACAACACAGGATTGGTGTATGCGGGTGTTGTAGGTTATGCCAAGGGTGCAATTATCGACAACTGCGTGAACAATGTTGCAATAACTGTTGCTCAGACTGTAAACTCGGCTACTACGATAGAGCATATTCTTCACTTGGCAGGTGTTGTATCGGTAATTAATCTTCACAAGAAGGCTGACAACGAAATTCTCTACTCGAATGTGTCGAATTGTACAAACAACGGCGCAATCTATGCAGAGGATGTGGCGTTCGCAAACGCTGATAGTGGTTTGTGCGCTCCTCGTATTGCCGGTATCATCTCGTTTTCGTACGATGCAAATGCTGCAACCGTTTCGAATTGTACAAACAATGCCCCTATCACCGTCAAGAATTTGAAATCGCACACCATCAAGACTGCAATGGTTGGCGGTGTTATCTCGTATGCGACAGCTATCAAAGCATCGAACTTAACCAGCACCAAGGTTGCAAAAATTACCATAGAGGGAGGAATAGGCAACAACCTCTACGCAGCGCCGGTTTCATCTTATTGTCAATGGTCCGAATGGAGCGATATCAAGAACTATGCGGATATCGAGGTTAGTGCAGCAATGACAAATAATCTCTTTGTTGCAGGATTGCTTGCTTGTACAGGTAATAATAACACCACCGACCACTACTATGCGGACAATTTGTTGAATGAGGGCAAGGTTACAGTCAACGGATATGGTAAAACCACCTATGTTGCAGGTGTTATTGGCCGTGGCTCGCAGGGTGACATCTCTGACTCTATCAACAAGGGAGAGGTAACATTCACACCTAATGCCAGCACCAATAGCGTTACTATTGAACTTGGAGGATTCGAGGCTGTGGGTATCGGTGATGCCGATGCAGGTAAACTTGACAACTGCAAGAACACCGCTCCAGTAAAACTCGACATTACAGGTTGTAGCGCAGTTGCCGCAACTCGTATGGCAGGTCTTTCGGCTTATTGTCACCACTTTATAAAAGACTGTGAAAACACAGGTACAGTGCTTGTAACCGGAAGCGGCTCGTTGTCAACCAACAACGATATCACCGACAATACGACCGATTCACACTACAACATCGGCGGTCTTGCGGGATATAAGGCGGCAGATACTGGTGGTGTTGCAGACTCAGAGAACCGAGGCAGCATCATATATGAGGCGACTTTGGCTGCTGTTGAGGGTAAAGTTCCTTGTATCCAGATTGGTGGTCTTGTCGGTCGTACCCATCAGCCAATCCTAAACACTGCTGTAAACCACGGTGATGTTATTGTTCGTGGCGATACATCGGTATCGGGTGCACTATTGTGCGTAGCCGGAACAGTTGGTATGGTTCACGGTGCAGATAAGGATGGTCTTACCAATGCAGGAAATATCTATGTTTCGGGTAACCATACCACTCTCTATCTTGGTGGTTGTGCCGGAATGAACAGCCCTTACTCACTCTCTGCTATCAAGAATGCAACCAATAGCGGTAATATCTATGTAGGCTACAACGAAGAGGGCGAGAAGGTTACTGCCACATTCTCTGCTGCAACTCGTATCGCAGGTTGTATCGGTAACTCGGATAAGTATTTCACCAATATCAAAAATAGCGGTGATGTCAAGGTCAATGCACAATTCACAGCAGGTAATCCATATATTGCAGGTTGCGTAGCAGTGGCAAATACCAAGGATCTCGGCGGCGTTTGTACCAAGCTGGAGAATAGTGGAGATATATTATACGAAGGATCGGGTTATACCTCGGGAGGAAATTTCAATATGGCTGGTTGCATAGGCTATTTGTATGGAAATACCAAGACTAACACCCACATCACCAACTACGGAGATGTTACCTTCAAGCCTTCGGCTGTTACCACCGGAAAGGTCTATCTGGGAGGTGCTGCCAACTACCTACAATCCAAAGTTACTGATGTTACCAACAATGGCAAAATCTCGATGTTGGCAAACAACAACGGTAGTGTCTATATCGGTGGTGCATTCAGTAATCCAAATGGCTACAATCGAACAAGAGTCGTAAACAACGGAGAGATCTACATCGATGCTAAGGTTACAACCGACGACCTCTTTATCGGCGGATTGAGCTATGAGTTGATGAATGGAAATGGTATGGTTTGGGACGATTGCCACAATACAGGTAATATAACCCTAACAAAAAATTGCGAGGTTAAGCGTACCTTGTCGGTCGGAGGACTTATTGCTAAGTATTCGACAGCTAACGAGAATAAGGTATTCAAGAACTGCAGCAACAGCGGTAATATCACAAGTTATGCAAAGGGTTGTGGTAGTGGATGCTTCGCAGGTTTAATCGGATACTTTGGTAGTCAGACAGCGTGCATTGTCATCGAAGAGAGTTTTGTGAATAACGGAAAAATCACATACGCAGGAACAACCGATGGCAAAGATGATATTTATGTAGGTGGCGTTATGGGATACGGATACAAGTTCTCTTATAGCAAATCGGATGGCACCATAAAGGCTTGGACAGGAAAGGTTGTCAATAATGGTAACTTCACTATTTCTGGAGAGACAAAGGGAGGCTCAATGCGTATAGGCGGACTCTTTGGAACCTTGGCCGGAGAACTTGGCGACGGAGCAGAACTCTACAACAATGGTGATATCACTGTTACCGGAACAACTAATGGCGGTACAGAGTCTATCGGCGGTATTGCAGGTAAGAACAATGGATTTGTTGTTGCAAATGCTACTGTAAATTGCAATATCACAGCTATTGGCCACACAGGTATCGGTATGGTTATCGGTATGGAGCGCACCGACACCGTCAAGGCAACCAACTGCTCGGTAGCAGGTACTATCGATAAGGGAAAGAATGGCCCACACTACGACCCAACAGAGGATGCGACTGTGGACTCAGGCTGGTACTCGTTTGTTGAAACTTTGTACACAACCACCTTCCACAAGTATATTTACAGCGAACCTGTGGATGCTTCGGTGGCAGCTAATGATGGTTGTACTTGCCCAACCCCTGAACCTACACCAGAGCCAGAACCAACACCGGCAGAATAACGAATGGTTTAACGATTAAAATGTTTATTGCTATGAAAAAAGATATTTTGTTGAGCTATTCTGCTCCCGAATTTGAGATTTTTGATGTAGCCGTAGAGAACGGCTACGGAGGTAGTGTTGGCATTCCAGGCTTTGGAGAGATGGATGACACGCTTACCTATTAAGTTGGTAAAACATAAAAACAAGAGGCAACCTTTTCGGGTTGCCTCTGTTTTTTTTGAGAGCCACACCCTCGCCTTTATACCAATGTTAAATAATTGTTAAATTTGAGAATGCACCTTGTCTGTTCGGAGAATAAGTTATATCTTTGTATCAACTGAAACTGAACAAACTTCGATTTATGGGAGAGATTTATTATGTAATGGTCGCAATTCTTGCGCTCCTGGCCGTATCGGGGCTCTATGTTGGAGTTACCAACGATGCGGTAAACTTCTTGAACTCGGCAATCGGCTCCAAGGCGGCAAAATTCCGCACGGTACTTATCGTCGCTTCGGTTGGTATCATCATCGGCGCTATGACTTCGAGCGGTATGATGGATGTGGCTCGCCACGGAATGTTCCATCCGCAACTGTTTACATTCAAGGAGGTTATGTTCCTCTATGTGGGTGTGATGTTTGCGAATGTTATCCTGCTCGACCTCTACAACTCGCTCGGATTGCCAACTTCGACTACCGTATCGTTGATATTCTGCTTGTTAGGCTCGGCGGTGGCTGTTGCATTGTTCAAAATAGGCGCAGATCCAAATATCTCATACTTGGAGTTGGGTAGTTATATCAACACCACAAAGGCTATGGGTGTTGTTTCGGGTATCCTCCTCTCGGTAATTCTCGCATTCGTATCGGGAACATTCGTGATGTGGATCTCTCGCCTCCTCTTCTCGTTCCGTTATATGACTATGCTTCGCCGATTAGGCCCGGTATGGTGCGGAATGTCGCTCACCTCGATTCTCTACTTCGCTCTCTTCAAGGGTTTGAAGGGCTTGGCTGCAAGATTGGAGTCGGTGAAGGCGTTTGTAACTTGGGTTGATGACAATCTTATCGTAGCACTCCTTATCACTTGGGTGGTATGCTCGTTGGTGCTCTTCTTCCTGCAACTCTTCCGTGTGAATATCTTGCGAGTGAATATCTTGGCAGGTACTTTCGCTTTGGCGTTAGCATTTGCGGGTAACGACCTCGTGAACTTTATCGGTGTGCCTATCGCAGGCTTGGAGGCGTTTACTACGACAAAGGTTGCGGGTGGCGATGTTGGCTTAACGATGGCCAAGTTGGCAGAGCCTGCCGAGGGTGGCAACAACATCATATATATAGTATTGTCGGGACTTATTATGGTGGTAACACTCTGGACCTCTCGCAAGGCTATGAATGTGTCGCAGACCGAACTTTCGCTCACCTCGGCTGATGGCGGTGGCGAGCAGCAGTTCTCATCGTCGATGTTCTCTCGTGCATTGGTTCGTGCAGCGGTAAATACATCTCGTTTCTTCGACAAGGTTACTCCTGAGCCGGTTAAAAAGTTCGTGGAGAAGCGCTTCGAGTATGCCGATGTCGAGCATAGCGGTGCGCCATACGATATGATTCGTGCAACCGTAAACCTCACAACCGCTTCGTTGCTTATCGCAATCGGTACTTCGTTAAAATTGCCACTTTCGACCACTTATGTCTGCTTTATGGTGGCGATGGGTTCATCGTTGGCAGATAAGGCGTGGGGCCGTGAGAGTGCAGTATATCGTATCACGGGTGTATTTACCGTTGTGATGGGTTGGTTCGTAACAGGCTTCGGTGGCTTTATCATCGCCTTTGTTCTCGGCTTGTTGTTGATGTGGGGAGATGTTTGGGCATTCGGAGCAATCACACTCCTCTGCGTCTATATGTTCGTACACTCCAACTTTATGCCTAAGAAAAAGAAGGAGGACAAGAAGAAAAGTGATGCCGAGGTGCGTGAGAGCCTTGTGGATAACACAATGACTACCGTATCCGAGACTATTAAGGCTACAACCCGCATCTACAACCGCACCATTGTAGCCCTTATGAAGGAGAACCGCAAAGCTCTTAAAGAACTTTCGGCTCAGGCTGCCGAGATGTACGAGGAGAATAGACGCCTTAAATACTCTATCGCCTCAACTTTGCGCAGCACCTATGGCTCGGATTTGAACCTCTCACTCTACTATGTTCAAATTCTCGATTATCTGAACGAGATGACCAAGGCGTTGGTACACATTACACGCCCATCATTCGAGCATATCGACAATAACCATACAGGTCTTAGTCAGATTCAGACCGAGAACCTTATGTCTATAAATGCCGATGTAAACGAGATCTACTCACGCATCATCTATATGTTTACCTCATCCGACTTCTCAACTATCGACGAGGTGCTTGTTATGCGTGATAACCTCTTCGAGCGCCTTGCGCAATCGACTAAGGAGGAGCTCGGACGCATCAATGCCGGAGAGTCGAACTCTCGTTCCGGAATGCTCTTCCTCGGCATTATCTCCGAGACCAAGACTATGGTACTTCAATCTCGTAACCTTCTCAAATCTCGTCGTTACTTCATCGAGCAGGAGGGTAAGGTTATACGCCAAAAGCGCATCTACGAGTAAAAATTGTTTTTAAGGGGCAACTACTGCGTTGCACTTCGATAAATCGCTCCTCACATACAGTTAGTATGCTGCGGGGCGATTTTTTTGTGCGCCTTGTATTTACCTCCTTAAAAACAATTTTTGGGTGGTGGAGAGTGCTGATATTTTCGTTGTGAAATGTGGAAAGACCTACTTCAAGGTCGAGAATTCACGATAGGTATCGGATCCCTTTGCGGGGGCGAGAACAAAGTATACCTCCACCGAGTCACGCAGTTTTTCAGCCAAGGCTATCGCCTCTTTTTCGCCCGATGCCATAAAGGCTGTTGCCAAGGCATCAGCCGTAGCGCAACGAGGTGCTATGACAGTAGCCGAGAGCAGCGAGGTAGTCTGCGAGCGGCCTGTCTGCGGATTTATTGTGTGTGAGATGCGTTCTCCCTTGTCGTTGTAGTAGAAGCGGCGGTAGTTGCCCGAGGTGGCCAATGCTGCACCACTAATCTGCACCACTCGTTGCTGATATTTTCCGGGAGTTTGGTTGTTGTCAAATGGTGTATCGACACCCACTCGCCACGCAATGCCCCTCGCATTTACGCCTTTGGCACGAATTTCACCTCCGACCTCTACGATGTAGTTCTCGGAGCCTTGTTTGTCGAGCCACTCGGCAATCAAATCCACCACATAGCCTTTGGCAATCGAGTTGAGGTCTATCTGCAATCTCTTGTCGCTCTTTACGATGCGGTTGCCCTGTAACGAAAGTTTCTCGAAGCCTACAAACTGCACCAACGAGTCGATGTTGGGTTGTACCTCACGATTTTTTGCCGCAAAACCATACGCCTCAACCAGCGGCTTTACCGTAATATCGTAGCGAGGAGTGAGTGTATTTATCTTCGATGCAATCTCGATGTTTCGTGCAATGTGGAGATCCATCGTGTCGGTTTCGTTGCGGTTTATGCGACTTAAAAGCGATGTAGGGTTAAATATCGACATCGAGGCTGTTGCTTCGCCGTTTATGTGTTGCATCTCCTCGAAAATAAGCTCATTCGAGAGTGAGGTTTGCGCTACGATATGGTATGTAGTACCCAACATCGAGCCATCGACGGTGCGATAGATCGGAGCACTCACACACCCTGCCAAGAGCAGAGTCGCTGCTATAATGAAACCTCTCATTTTGTACCGTATTTGCGTTCGAGTAACGCCTCTGAATCCCTCACGGCAAAGCGATACCAATCGTAGAGTGTGCGTGCATACTTCTCCTCGGAGAGGTGCCAATTTTCACATTCAAGGCGCATTCGCTGTGAGAGCATATAGATTAAAATTGCTGCCGAAGCCGACACATTCAACGAGTCCACCATTCCGCACATCGGAATCTGCAAGAACTCATCCGCCTCGGCCATAATCTCCTCCGACACGCCCGTCTTTTCTGTGCCGAAAACGAGTGCAAACTTTCCCTTTGTTACATCAAAGGTCTCGGGCGTGCAACTCTTGTGGTGGGGCGTAGTGGCTATTATGCGGTAACCCTGCGTACGCAGCGACTTCACTGCATCAGCAGTTGTGGCGTGGCGGTTTATATCAATCCACTTATCCGTTCCGAGAGCGATATTCAAAGTCGGCAGGAACGGACACAACTCCTCTACCGTGTGGATGTTCTGCACGCCAAACGCCTCGCAGTGGCGCACAATGGCGCTGGCATTCTGGGCGTGGAACATATTTTCGGTCATAACCGTAATATACTCGGTGCGCATATCGAGTGCACGAGTAAGCGTGTCGATACGGCTCTCCAACAAAAAGCCGGAGAGGTAGTCGATGCGCTCACGCAACTCTTCGAGCGAGAGATTATTTTCGGTATTTGTCATCTTCATCGAGTATTTTAAGGTAACTTTCGTAACGAGAGAAGGCAATCTCCTCTTGCTTCACCGCCTCAATTACGGCACAATGAGGCTCGTGGGTATGGGTGCAGTTGAAGAACTTACACTCGCCTGCTCTCGAAATCATCTCCGGGAAGTAGTGCCATAACTCCTTATCGTCTATATCAATCAGTCCGAAGCCCTTCACTCCGGGAGTGTCGATGATGTAGCCATCCGCCACACGATACATTGTCGAGAAGGTGGTTGTATGCTTACCCTTGTGGAATGAGTCCGAAATCTCGCCCGTGCGAATATCTATCGTCGGGTCTATCGCTCCGATAAGTGTCGATTTTCCTACGCCCGAGTTGCCCGAAAGCAGGGTAGTCTTACCTACCAACATCTCCTTGATGCGCTCTACGCCGATGCCCTCGGTTGCCGAGATGTCGATAACCTCGTAACCTGCACCCTCGTAGATACGGTGGAACTGCTCCACCATCTCAGGTGTTTCACGCAAGAGGTCAATCTTTGCCAAAAGGATGGTTACGGGTACTTTGTACGCCTCGCAAGTTACGAGGAAGCGGTCGATAAATTCGACTGCCGTAACCGGTTCAACGAGCGTTACAACCAACATTGCTCGGTCGATGTTCGAGGCTATGATGTGCGACTCCTTCGAGAGGTTCGATGCACGGCGAATAATGTAGTTGTGGCGTGGAGCAATATCTACAATCACCCACTCGCCATCCTCGCCACACTCGCAGTGTACCGTATCGCCCACCACTACGGGGTTTGTCGAGCGAACGCCACGCAGACGCAACTTGCCACGCATACGGCAACGCAATACCTCGCCCTCGTGCAACACCTCGTACCAACTGCCTGTGGCACGCATCACCAATCCTTCAACTCTCTGCATAGGCTAAATAGTGTGGTTGTGAGGGGTTACGAGTGTCTGCTTCGCATCGTTCCAGAAGTCGAACAATGGCTCGGCGCACTTGCGGATAATATCGAACGATATGGAGTTATCGAAGTAGTCAGGCTCGATTAACTGCGAATTGAGATTTAACGAGTAGATTGCGGCATAGAGCATACTCAATACTACGAGTCCCTTTACAATCGACAATACTATGCCGAGCAGGGTGTTTACCCATCCCAAGCCGATAAATGACAACACCTTGGCAAGGAGTCGTGAGAGTATTGTGGCAACGACGAGTACTGCCACAAAGGTTATAAGGAAACCCGCCACGACCGAGAAACGGGCATCAATGTCGAACATACCACCCACGGCTGCGCCATAACGCAACGAGAGAACTATGCCGAGGATAATACCCACCAAGCCGAGCAACTGCGACACAAAACCGCTTCGCCAGCCGCTGATTATAGCCCACACAAGGGCTACAAGAGTCAAAATATCAAAAAAATTCATCTTTTCTGTGCTCAAATATCCGCACGAAGTTAGTAAATTATTTCGGATTGAGCAAAACAGTCGGCAAATTAGATGGCATTATATGCCATTTCATTCCTTGTCAAAGAAAACTTTTAGCCTTCAATCTTTAACTTTTCACTAATTTTTGCTACTTTTGTGGCAACTAATGTATTAGTATGAAGCGATTTTTGATTTTAACAGCGATTTTGCTCGGCACGCTTGCGAGTGTGTCGGCTCGTGAAATATATTCTCTGAATAGTGGCTGGAAGTTCTTCTACAAGGAGGAAAATTCGAGCGACAATGCCCGTGAGATAACCATTCCGCACACTTGGAATGTCGATGCGTTTGTGGGTGATGGCTCCTATCTCCAAACCTCAGCCAACTATCAGCGCAACCTCTTTGTACCTGCCGAGTGGAAGAGCAAACGCCTCTTCCTGCGTTTCAACGGCGTGCAGAGCGTTGCCGATGTATTCGTTAATGGCCGTCATATCGGCGATCACTACGGCGGTTATACCGCTTTCACCTTCGAGATTACCGAGAATGTATCGTACGGCTACAACAACGCCCTCTTGGTTGCAGTGAGCAATGCCTATCGTAACGATGTTCTGCCGACCTCGACTGAGGAGAATATCTACGGCGGAATATATCGTGATGTTGAACTTATCGTAACCGACAAAACGGCTGTTTCGCCACTCTACTACGGCACAGACGGAGTTATGGTGCATCAAACCGAGGTATCGAAGGAGCGTGTGTCGGGACGAGTGGATATTGCACTTGTCGGCAAGAAGGACTCTTCGCACAATGTGATGGTCGATTTTCTTGCTCCTGACGGCTATATGTCGCTGTCTAAGAGTGCGAAGGCGAAGATTGACGGAAATCTTCTATCTGTACCATTCACAATCGAGAATGCCGAGTTGTGGTCGCCACTCAATCCACGCCTCTACACCGTGCGTGTAACCATTGGCGAGGAGGTGGTAGAGGTAAAGACCGGCTTCCGCAAAATCGAGGTTACGCCTGAGAAGAAGTTTACCGTAAATGGTCGTCGTGTGCGTGTGCGAGGAGTCTTGCTCGGACACGACAGAATGCCGCAGGGTAATGCAGTGAGCGATGCGGAGGTGCTCTCCGATTTGGCACTTATTCGTGAGATGGGCGCAAATGGTGTTCGCTCGGTCAGTGGCCCTCACTCGCAAGTACTCTATAACGAAATGGACCGCCTCGGAATGGTGGCGTGGGTGGATTTTCCACTCACTCGTGCGCCATTTTTGAGCGATATA
This sequence comes from Alistipes sp., assembly GCA_045654385.1. Lineage (GTDB taxonomy): Bacteria > Bacteroidota > Bacteroidia > Bacteroidales > Rikenellaceae > Alistipes. The sequence continues at coordinate 10,272 of JAZONG010000060.1, read as the reverse complement.
CCATACTACTCTTCACCTCGCTTCGAGATGAATGGCGTGCAGCAGTTGTATGAAATTGTCTTGCAGAATATCAACCACCCTTCGGTGGCGATGTGGGGCGTATTCTCGATGTTGCGAGGCAACTCCAAGCAGCAGATGGAGTATATCCGCAAACTCAATTCTACCGCCAAGAAACTCGATGCAACACGCCCTACGGTGGCGATGAGTAATCAGGATGGCGAGATAAACTTTATCACCGACCTTATCGTTTGGCAGCAGGCCGTAGGCTGGCATAGTGGCGAGATTACCGACCTCGATTTGTGGCAGGGTGCTTTGCGTTCGAATTGGAATCATCTTCGCCAAGCGGTATGCTATGGCGAGAGTAGCAATCCCGCAAATGGTGCAGGCGTTACCAAGTGTAACAACTCGGCTGCGGCAAGCGCTCGTCAGCAGCGCTTCCACGAGGGCTATTCACGCTTGGTGGATGAGGATCTATTCTGGGGAGTATGGCTCAACTCGATGTTTGACGGCGGCTCGGCTCGTTATCTGCACGGAGTACGCACTTCGGGAGTTGTGGCAGGCGACCACAAGAGCCGTAAAAACCTCTTCTACCTCTACAAGTCGCAGTGGAACGGCCGCAAACCGACACTCCATATCACCGACAAGAGTCGAGCAATACGCAGTGACGAGAAGCAGGTTTTGACCGTCTATTCGTCGATGGGATTGCCGATTATGACTATCAATGGCGATACGGTGGCGTGCCAGAATGTTGCACGCACAATCTATCGCACCGATACTCTTACCTTGAAGGGCGAGAATATGGTGAAGGTTACAGTGGGCGATAAGGTTGATGAGATGATGCTTACAATCGGCAGTTATCTAAGAGTGAAATAGCCTCACGCCCCTCGCACATCAGCAGGTCGAGCATCGAAGCATTCTCGACAAAGGGGGTACGATCCATAAACATCTGAAAGTATTGGGGGGAGCAGAATTGGCTCTCCCTCTTTTTATTGCGTAGGTCGATAGCCTCCTCGCTCGGCTCGATGTAAATCTCCGAAAATTTATGCTTTGGCTCTATGCCGAGGATGTCGAACTCCGCCTGTAAAATCTCACGATTGAGATCGGTTAAAAACTCCCACTCTCGCTCATATATCGGTGCAATGCGGTCGGCTATATAGTCGAAGTAGGGCGATGAACGGTAAGCCGAGAGAATGGCTACCCAATGTTGATGTTGCCAACGCTTCGAGTTGTCTATGCGCATATCACGCATAGGCGTGCGAGGTCTGTTCGCTTTGATGAGCGGCACCGACAATACCATACCACCCGTAGGGGTTACAATCTCCGTGCGGTTACGCTCCGAGCGCTTTACATAGTTCTCTCCGAGGTCTATTATTGTCTCCTCACCACCTTGCAAGAGGTTGGCGAAGTATTCAACATTGCCCCAATATGTAAGTGGTAGTATAGTTTTCATATGTAAAAATTATTCTGATTGGTAAATTTTGCACCAATCTTCGGTCGCCCAACTCCTCACATACGCCTTAGTATGCTGCGGGTTTGTCGCCTTGCTTGGCACAAAATTTCCTCAATCACCTCTAATTTTTAGGTTTATAGGTAGTGCAAAATTAGAAATTTTCGGGGAGAATACCGCAACTATGGGGAAGAATTTGTTCGGCGATTGTTCTATCTCTCCGTTTGAGAGGGCAAATGTTAAAAGAAGATGATGCAAGACCACCGTTTTGCATCATCTTCATAAACCTCTGCGAAAGAGGTATCTTCTATTTGAAGTTACGACTTAGTTCAGGTGCTCGTATGTGAATGCCTCCCAAGGAAGGTTTGAATCTGCCATACCCTTGTCGAGAATCTCCACAATGTGCATAAGGAGAGGGAAGTCCTTCAAATCTACCATACCGAGTTCTGCCTTACGGCGGATAGCCTGACCCATTACTCGGGTGATTACGAGGCTTTCGAGGGTGATACCTGCGAGGGCCTCGGTTACCTGATCGTAGTTAAGGCCTTCGCCCATAAGAATACCGCATCGGCGTGTACGACCGCTGAAAATTGTTACATAGAGGTCGCCGAAACCTATGCACTCCGACTCGAATGTTCCACCCTGAATCTGCATAAGGGCGTGAGTCTCTCGTACAGCCTGCGAGAATGTTCCCGCCTGCGAGTTGTAGTGCTGTGGCTCGTTCTCTCCGTGCCAGCGGGTGTTAAGACCTACTGCGAGAGTTACTGCCATTGCGTATGCGTTTTTGAGTGCTACGGCACTTTCAAGACCGATTACATCGTTTGTGAGCGAGATGTGATAGTAAGGGCGAGACATTGCCTTCTTCATCATACGAAGAGCATCGTTGTCCTTACCGCAGAAGCCAACCTCGGTTGGATCCATAAATACCAACTCGTATGAAGTACAAGGACCACCTACGGCGCAAATTGTGCGGTTGATGCCACGCTTTGCGAGTTCGCTCTCCCAGTAACCAGGATAAGAGAGGAGTGTACCATCCTCGGTTGCACGGAGTCCCTTTGTTACCGACAATACAGGCATCTTAGGGTCGAGTTGAGTCAAAATCTCCTCCAAGAACCAATCTACACCAAACGAAGATACACCACCGATTACGAAATCAGAGCCCTCGGTTACGCTCTTCCAATCCTTGAAGTAGTGGAATTTAACATTCTCAGGGAAAGGACGACAGAACTTCTCGTGCTTACCTGTTGCGATGTAGCCATCAATGATTTCATCATCAAGGCAAGTTCCTACAATGTGAACCTCGTGACCATTCTCTGCTGCCGGAAAAGCGAGGGCTGAACCCATCATACCGGCACCGATAATTGTAATTTTCATACTAATTCTTTTTTTATATTTTTCGTTCAAAAAAAACTTTCGACAAAGATAATGAAAAGTTACATAACTTTTCCTGTTTTTCTAAAAAAAATACTACCTTTTTATGTCAGTTTGCTGTTATCTCCTTGCTTTTTTTACCCTCTTTTTTGAGGTAAAATAGAAGTGAAAATTCGGTCCGTTAGTCCTTCCAATCTCCGTTAGCCTTGATAAGGTCTATAAGGTGTTCGAGAGCCTCTTCCTGCGGGATGTTGCGCTCGATGCACTCCTTGCCCTTGTAGAGAGAGATGCGACCTGCGCCTGCACCGACATAGCCGTAGTCCGCATCGGCCATCTCGCCCGGACCATTCACGATACAACCCATAACGCCAATTTTCAACCCTTTGAGGTGCGAGGTGCGAGCCTTAATCTCTGCCAGAGCCTTTTCGATGTCGTAGAGTGTACGACCGCACGACGGGCAGGCGATATACTCGGTTTGCGAGAAACGGGCACGAGAGGCCTGCAAAATTATCAACTCTATCTCGTTCAACTCCTCCTCCGAAATCTGCGGAGCATCAATCCACACTCCATCAGCCAAGCCATCGAGCAAGAGTTGCCCCATATCGGCAGCGGCACGCAGTGCCACCTCCTCCTTCGGGCCCTCGTAGTGGCGACGGATGACAACGGGCTGTGCATTCTCGCTGTTGAGTATTGCAGCACGCCACTCGGCGGTAGGATTTCCGCTTGTGGCATCCAACACTATGTAGTCGTCGGTTATTTCACTATGTGCGATGATTGGTGCAGAGGTGCGACGACGATACTCAAACGGCGAATATCGTTCGGGGTGTAAAATCTCAAATTCACCATCACGCTGAGTAAAGTGTTCAACCAACATCTTCGCTACGGGAACTTCGTTTTCGGGCGCTTCGGTGAGTGAAATACGAATTGTGTCGCCAACTCCGTCAGCGAGAAGTGCTCCGATACCTACGGCACTCTTTATGCGCCCCTCGATGCCGTTGCCTGCCTCGGTTACGCCGAGGTGGATAGGGAACGACATATTCTCACGCTCCATCGCCTCGACCAAAAGACGGTAGGCGTGTACCATAACTCGGGTGTTGCTCGACTTCATCGACACAACCACCTGATAGAACTGCTCTCTGACGCAGATGCGCAAAAACTCCATTGCCGACTCGACCATTCCGGCAGGTGTATCACCCAACTTATCGACAATATGCTTTGCTAACGAGCCGTGATTTACTCCAATGCGAAGCGCTACGCCACGCTTGCGACACTTCTCGATGAGCGCCTCTAACTCGCCACCGCTTGTGCGGTAGTTGCCGGGGTTTATGCGTACCTTATCGACCGATTCGGCAGCTATGGATGCAATTTCTGGTACAAAGTGAATGTCGGCAACGATAGCGGTAGGGTAGCCCTCCTTGCGTACTTGCGCCACAATATCTCGCAATGCCTCGCCCTCTTTTTTGCCCTGTGCTGTAAGGCGCACGATAGGTGCTCCTGCATCGGCTATGCGCTCGATTTGCGCCACACTTGCCTCGATATCTGCCGTTGCGGTGTTGGTCATTGACTGCACTGCGATAGGGTTGTTGCCACCTATCACCGTACCTCCGATACGCACTTCACAACTCTCTCTTTTGGTGTATTTACTTAGATTCATAATGCAAATATATAAAAAACTCTCGTCTTTCGTCTTTCATCTCTCGTCTTTTTATTATATTTGCACTATGGGAAGTATGCTCGATAGTTCGATAAAGTTCGTTCAGGGTGTGGGCGAGGTGCGTGCCAAGTTGCTCGAAAGGGAACTTGGTATCGTAACAATGCGTGATATGCTCTACCATTTCCCATTCCGTTACATCGACCGTTCCCGCACCTACAAGGTGCGTGAAGTTACCGAGGATAACGCTTCGTCATATATCCAACTGCGTGTAAAAGTTATCGGCAAAGCCTTTGCGGGAGAGGGACGCAAACAGCGCTTCTCGGTCTATGCTGCCGACGATACAGGGCGTGTCGAACTGATATGGTTCAAGGGAGTAAAGTGGATCGAGAGGATTATTGAGCCCAACCGTGAATATATAGTCTTTGGTCGCCCGTCGTTCTTCCGTGGCGAGTTCTCGATGGTGCATCCCGAAATCGAGGTTGTCGAGAAGGCTCTTTCGCAGAGGCGAGAGAGTGGCTTGCAGGGTATCTATTCAACCACCGAAAAACTCTCGGCTACCCTTGGTGCTAAGGGTATGTATAACATCATCTGCTCGTTGTGGGGTGTTGTGCGTGGCCATATCGAGGAGTATCTGCCCGAGTATATCACTCGTAAATATGGTTTGATGTCGCTCTCGGAGGCGCTCTACAATATCCACTTCCCGCAGTCGCCGGAGAAGTTGCGTCAGGCGCAGTATCGCCTTAAATTTGACGAGTTGTTTGGTATTCAACTCAACATTCAGGCTCGCCGCTCGGAGCGTACGGGGCGCAGGGATGGCTTTATATTCCCGAAGGTAGGCGACAAGTTCAATACCTTTTATCATACGAAACTCCCATTCCAGCTGACCGAAGGTCAGAAGGAGGCAGTGCGTGATATTCGCAAGGATACCGTGTCGAGCATCCAGATGAACAGACTCTTGCAGGGCGATGTGGGTAGCGGCAAGACGGTGGTGGCACTGTTGTCGATGTTGCTGGCGGGAGATAACGGCTTTCAGTCGTGTTTAATGGTGCCGACCGAGATTTTGGCACGACAGCACTACGCCACAATCTCGAAGATGTGCGAGGGCGTGCCTGTGCGCACTGCGATATTGACGGGTACAACCAAGGCGAAGGAGCGTCGAGAGATACTTGCAGCGTTGGAGTCGGGCGAGATAGATATTTTAGTGGGTACACACGCCCTGATTGAGGACAGAGTGAAGTTTTCAAACCTCGGCCTTGTGATTATAGACGAGCAGCACCGCTTTGGCGTGGAGCAGCGAGCAAGGTTGTGGACCAAGAATGCTCAACCTCCTCATATTCTTGTGATGACGGCAACGCCAATTCCTCGAACTTTGGCGATGACGCTATATGGCGATTTGGATGTATCGGTGATTAAGGGTTTACCTCCCGGCCGCCAACCGATAAAGACCTACCACTACTACGAGTCGGGGCGATTGACCTTGCAGAACTTTATGCGTAGTCAGATTGCTCGTGGTCGCCAGATTTATGTGGTCTATCCCCTTATCAAGGAGTCCGAGAAGATGGATTACCTCTCCTTACAGGAGGGCTTCGATGCTATTGTGCGTGATTTCCCGTTGCCAAAATATCGTGTGGCGGTTTGCCACGGCAAGATGAAGCCGGAGGATAAGGAGCGCTCAATGGCGGAGTTCAAGAGTGGTCAGGCCGATATTCTCGTTGCGACCTCGGTCATCGAGGTTGGTGTGGATGTGCCTAATGCAACGGTTATCGTTATCGAGTCGGCCGAGCGCTTTGGCTTGGCGCAGTTACACCAGTTGCGTGGTCGTGTCGGTCGAGGCTCGGAGCAGTCCTACTGCGTGCTTATGTCCGATGAGAAGTTGTCTAAGGAGTCGAGCAAGCGCTTGGAGGCGATGTGTCAAACTACCGACGGCTTCGAGTTGGCAGAACTCGATTTGAAACTTCGAGGTGCGGGTGATATAAACGGCACGATGCAGAGTGGCGAGGCCTTCGATTTGAAGATTGCCAACCCTACCTACGACAATCAGATTTTGCAGTTGGCGCAGGAGTTGGCCATTGCGATATTGGGTGTCGATGCCGAGTTGTCGCACGCCGATCACCTCTCGTTGCGTGAGTTGCGAGATAGATATGCCCCTGCTCATAAGACCGATTTTTCGGAGATTTCCTAATACATATATAATATAATTTGCCCTTAACCGTTTGATAATTATGGAGAGAGTTTTGAAAGGCGTGATATTTGCGGTGCTCCTTGTTGCAGGGGTGGTGACCGCCTCGGCGCAACTCTTTCAAGAGGGCGAGGTATTATATTATCGTGCTGCCTATCGTGCTAAGCTTGTGCCAAATATCGAGGCCGGTGAAGTTACGGTATCGACAAAACTCGACACTCTTAAAGGTAAAGAGGTCTATCGTGTTACCGGCAATGGTCGCACCCTGCCATTCTTTCGTTGGTTCTTTGATATGAATGACACCTACGATATATGGGTGGATAAGGATAACCTGCGTACGCAGCGATTTGAAAGCGATTTGAAGGAGGATAAATATACCTTCCGCAGCCACTACGACTACGATTGGCAGGCGATGAAGGTGCACACTTGGTCGCAGAAGCGCCAAAATACCCCTCGTGAGAAGAGTATGGACTTGACACCGGAGAGTATGGATGCGGTGTCGCTCTACTTCAATCTTCGTTCGGTTGATTTGGAGTCGTTTCGTGAGGGAGAGCATCGCCATCTCGATATGGTGTTGGAGGATACCATTCGCCACCTCCGCTATCGTTATATCGGGCGTGAGGAGTTGCGAGTGCCAAAGATGGGACACTTCGATACGATGAAGTTTGCCTGTACGATAGGCTCGTCGGAGGAGTTCTCGTTTACGGATGGAACGGAGTTCTTTATCTGGATAACCAACGACGAGAATAAGATACCCGTGATGTTGGCCTCACCGGTGCGAGTGGGTGAGGTTAGAGCCTATATCCGCCGCTACGAAGGCCTCCGACATCCGCTAACCAGCAAAATAAAGTAAAAAAGTGTTATGAGAAGAAGCCTAAGAATAGTTTTGACTATATTGGCGTTGTCGCTATCCGCAACCTCTTTTGGAAAGAGCAAGTTGGGGTATATCGTAGTTACCGACCACATTAAGGCAAAGGAGTGGCGTTCGGGCGATGTCAGCGATGCCTTGCAGCGCATAATCGACGAGAATCCTAATTGCACAATCTTCTTTCCCGATGGAGAGTATGTAATATCAAAACCGATACTCACTCCGGCAGATCCTAAAAAGAGTGTGTCGCTGTTGCTATCGGCTTACGCTATAATTCGTGCTGACGAGGGGTGGAACCACAACGAGGCGATGATTCGCTTGGGGGGCAAAGGTAAATCCAACGATATTACAGCAGTATGTAGTCGATATAGCCTCGAAGGTGGTATTATTGATTGCAATGGCGTGGCAAAGGCCATCTCGATAGATGGCGGTCGTGAAACAGTTGTAAGAAACTGCACGATTAAGAGAACACTCTTGGGTTTGCATATTAAGCGTGGAATAAATAGTGGCTCGTCAGATTGCGATATTGTCGGAGTTAATATCGTAGGTTGCAGCGAGGAGAACTCGGTGGGCGTTTTGATTGAGGGCTTTGATAATACTCTCACAAATATGCGCATTGGTGGCGTTCATATAGGTGTTATCATTAAGTCGGGAGCGAACAGCCTGCGTAATATACACCCTCTCTTCTTTGGAAAGAATACCAAATATGCTTCGAGTTGCGGATTTGTTGATGAGTGTGGCAATAACTTCTACGACTTCTGTTATAGCGATGAGTTTGCTACCGCTTTTCGTATCACCAAAGGTCGCCATAGCGTCTACTCCAACTGCTACGCCTACTGGTATTCGCATCGAGGAGAGAAACATACAGTGTTTAAGTCGGATGGAGAGTTTAATGCCTTTGTAACAAATCTGGATGTGGGATTTAGCAGGCGCAACTATGTGAAACACAACAAGGTGTTGGAGTGCGATACTGAGGGCGGAAAAGGAGTGTTTGAAAACCTCCATATCCACTACCCGCAGTACTCGAACGACTCCTCGTACGAGGCTTATGTGAAGTAATCGTGCTTCGAAAAACGAGTCTTATATTTCACATTTATCAAAAATCGATATATTTGTACTATATTTGCACAAAACATCTAAACAGTTATGGAAGAGAATAAATATGATTACAACCCTGAGGAGGGTTATGACTACGAAAGAGAGGAGAACGAGGCGGTGAAGAAGTCGCTTCGAGGCTACCGTGTTGTGATTATCTTGCTTGCCATCATCTTGGCAGGTTTGTCGGTTTTGTATTTCAACCTCAATCGCCAGCAACAGATGGACTATGAGTTGTTGAAGGCTGACCGTGATACGATTCAGAGTAACCTTACCTCGCTCATCAATGAGTACGATAACTTGAAGTATCAGAACGATACCATCGCTGCACAGTTGGCAAGAGCCAACGAGATGGTCGAGCAACTCAAACGAGAGCGCCGCTTCAACTACAACAAGATGCGTGAATATCAGAAGGAGGTTGGTACTTTGCGTGCCGTGATGAAGAGCTACCTTCGCCAAATCGATTCGCTCAATACCATCAACAAGAAGGTTATTGGCGAGAATGTGTCGCTCCGCAAGGAGATTTCGACCGCAAATCTTCGTGCCGATGTTGCCGAGGAGAGGGCTTCGGAGTTGCAGAACAAGGTTGCGCAAGGCTCGGTGCTTCGTGCTCGTGATATTACCCTTGTGCCACTCACTGCAAACGATAAGGTAACCTCTCGTGTGAAGAATGCTGCAACCCTCCGTGTGGATTTTACCGTTGGAGCAAACGAACTAGCAAAGGCCGGCTATCGCCAAATCTACCTCTGCATTACATCTCCTGACGGCTACCTTCTCTCAACCGATGCAATGCCTACATTCAACTATCAGGGTACCAAGAAGGGCTACTCTGCATCTCGTGAGGTGGACTACCAAAACGAGGATGTCGATGTCAGCATCTTCTACAAGGGTAGCGGCTTTATCCCGGGTACTTACAAGATAGAGCTCTATACGGGTAATAATCAAATCGGAACAACAGAGGTGGCTGTAAGATAAAGGTATAATTTGTAAATGCGGCAGAATGCCGCAAGCAAAAAAGTTTAATTAGAATTATTCCCGTTTTTCGGTAGAAAAACATAACGCAAGGAGATAAATTGTAGCACTCGGAGCAGAATGTATTCTGCGACCAAGTCCCCTCCTCGGAGGGGATTTAGGGGTGGGTAGAATTGTAAATGCGGCAGAATGCCGCAAGAAAAAGAAGTTTGATTAGAACCAAATACATAACCATTTAACAATTAACTATTATGAAAAAATATGTATGCACAGTTTGCGCTTGGGTTTATGACCCGGCGGTAGGTGATCCAGATAGCGGTATTGCACCTGGAACTCCATTCGAGGATATCCCTGAGGATTGGGTTTGCCCTATCTGCGGAGTAGGCAAAGAGGAGTTTAATCCCATCGGCTAAATAGCCCTTCGACGGTGTAAAAACCTATGGTGCAGAAAAATAATTTGCTGTTAGCGTTTGCAATCTGAAAATTTTTCGTACCTTTGCCGCCGATTAACCTATTGTGGGTTAGTGAAAACCATTTATTAACAATTAAAATTTTATAGCATTATGGCTGTTAAAATTCGTTTGGCACGACATGGTAAGAAGGGTTATGCTTTCTATCACATTGTTGTTGCAGATAGCAGAGCGCCACGTGATGGTAAGTTCATCGAGAAGTTGGGTACTTACAAC
>JAZONG010000059.1:0-11492 GCA_045654385.1 Alistipes sp. | reverse complement strand
ACTCCTTGGCTCACAGAACGACATGGCTACGATCCGACTTGGTTGTTGTTCCGCCTGCGGCATATAAGGCTGCCGCAAGTGGCGAGCTGAATGTGTGGTTGGTGATATTTTTCGCTACGCTTGGTGCGTTGATTGGGGCATTTATCAACTACTACCTTGCTGTATGGTTGGGCAGACCTATCGTCTATAAGTTCGCAAATAGTCGTATCGGACATGTGTGTCTGCTCGATGAGCAGAAGGTCGTAAAGGCGGAGGAGTTCTTTGTGCGCTATGGAGTGGCGGCAACGCTTGTAGGTCGTCTTGTGCCAGCGGTGCGTCAGCTTATCTCTATTCCTGCGGGCTTGGCACGAATGAATATCGCCAAATTCGCCCTCTTCACCGCTATCGGTGCGGGATTGTGGAATTGTGTATTGGCAGCACTCGGCTACTTCCTCGAAGCGGTAGTTCCCGAGGAGCAACTTATCGCTACCGTAACCAAGTATAGCCACGAAATCGGCTATGGCATTATTGCTGTGGTTGTATTAGTACTCGCCTACCTCATTTATAAAGGAGTAAAGAAATAGCAGGGCTATTTCAAGTTAAAAGTTGAGCTCTTAGCCATTGGCCATTAGCCATTAGCTTTTTATAGTGAGATTAAAGAAATTAGGGAGTTTAGCGAAAGCTATTCTCCCTAATCTCATTAAATTCCCTAGACTCCTTATACGCCCTACTGCTGGGTATCGTTTTCGATACCTATGAGGGCGAGGGAAGCGCACCTCTTATTCTTGGGTATCGTTTTCGATACCTGCGAGGGTATGGGGTGTATTCCTCTTGTGTGCCGGGTATCGTTTTCGATACCTGCGAGGGTGTGGGGTGTATTCCTCTTGTGTGCCGGGTATCGTTTTCGATACCTATGAGGGCGAGGGAAGCGCACCTCTTATTCTTGGGTATCGTTTTCGATACCTGCGAGGGTGTGGGGTGCTTATTGCTACTCCAACCGCAAAAACTCCTTTATACCTATTATATTGATATGTTTGATTAAAGATGCAGAGATAGATGGTGGTGGAAAATGGGAGCCTTGTTGCTCATAAACATCTACTATTTCTACGCCTCTATCTGGCAATTCTATCTCGAACGCTATTACAGGCGAAGCAGCATAATGTTTCTCTATAATAGATATTAATTTGCAACCATTTAACTCTAATGGAGATATTTCGCCTTTGGTATTCAGTAAATGATAATATCTGCACGAAATACAATCGGTGATTCTAACAAAGAATAGAATATATTTGGAACTATGGTGCAACATCTCGAAGGTCGGTTTCATATCCATAGCCCCATTTGTATAAACTGCGCAGTACATAACTCTCAAATTTATATCACCAGCACCCAATGGAGTACAAAAAAAAGAAAGCGTGGTGCTGAAAACTTATTCTAACGATGGGGTTCTGGAAAACCTTTGGAATAAAATAAGCAACAATCCCACGCCATACCAAGTGGTATGACACAAGAAGCATGCTTATTCTCTTCCAATTAAATTTTCCAGATTTCATCGTGAGAATAAACTTACACTTTCTGCGTAATTATGTCTGCAACCAAAGCGATTGCGATTACAAATTTAGAAATTTATTTTTGATTGCGCAAAAATGGTAGTAAAAAATGTTGTCGGCAAATCCCAAAAACTTTGCACTTTTAACTTTTAACTTTTAACTTTGCATTATGAAACACTTCGCATTGATAGGATTTCCGCTTGGGCATTCGTTGTCTGCATCGTACTTTGGCGAGAAGTTCGCCAGAGAGGGAATTGATGCGGAGTATTCGCCACTCGCTATCGAGCGTGCAGAGGAGGTACTCCCCCACTGCGAACATCTTTCGGGTTTCAATGTAACCATTCCCCACAAGCAGGCGATTATGCCATTCCTCTCGGCTATCAGCGAGGAGGCAGAGGCTATCGGTGCGGTAAATTGCGTAAAGGTTACGCCCGATGGCTTGGAGGGTTACAACACCGATGTCGTAGGTATTCGCAAGTCGCTCGAAGGGGTTGCACTCGAAGGGGCAAAGGCTATCGTTCTCGGTACGGGTGGTGCATCAAAGGCGGTGCAGTATGTATTGCGTGAGGGCGGTGCAGAGGTCGCAGTCGTTTCTCGCACAGAGGGCTCGGCAGACCTCATCTACAACGATTTGAGCGAGGAGTTGATTGCCAATACCGATATAATTGTCAATACCACACCTCTCGGAATGTTCCCGAACACGGAGAGTGCGCCCGAACTGCCTTACGAGGCTCTTTCGTCAAAGCACACCCTATTCGACTGCGTATATAACCCTCGCCTGACAAAGTTCCTGCAACTCGGAGCGGAGCAAGGTGCACGCACAATTGACGGAATGACAATGTTCGAGGCACAAGCCGAAGCCTCGTGGGAGATATGGAGATAAAGAAACTGCTTTCGGTTTGTGCCGAAAGCAGTTTCTTTATCCTCAACCCTATTACTTCAATGTTACAAACGACTGTATTGCGTAGTGGTCGGAGATGCACTTCACATCTCGCTGCTCATATCGAGTTTTCCTTGGCGTTGCCTTGGCTGCCTCAACCTCCTCGGCAGTCGGAGTACGAAGATAGTGATATGTCAAGACACCCCAGCGTGATACCTTAACACCCTTCGACACAAAGAGGTGATCGATACGCTGTGTAGAATAGCGGCGAGGGTTAAAACTGTTAAATGTTCCCGTAGGCTCGAAGCGATACTTCGCCAAGTCGTAACTATCCTTCAATACCTTGCTATTCTTCAAAGTCTTGTAACTGTCGCTATGCTGTGTTACATTAAAATCGCCCGAAAGCACAACCGGCACACCCTTGCAGTTCTTCTTCACATACTCCGCAATCTGCTTTGCCGACTCGATACGAGCCTGCACGCCACGATGATCGAAGTGAACATTCATAAAGCACACTTTCTTGCCGGTAGCCTTGTGACGGAACAAACCCCACGAGCAGATGCGCTTGTATCTTGCATCCCAACCCTTTGACGGCACATCAGGAGTTGGCGAGAGCCAGAAAGTACCTCCGTCGAGTTTCTCAAATATATCTTTACGATAAAATACAGGACTAAACTCTCCTTTGTCGCCACCATCATCACGACCTACACCTATATAATCGTAGTCGGGTAACATCGCCAACATCTCGTCGAGCTGCACCTTGCGCACCTCCTGCGCACCAAAAATATCGAATGCTTCGAGTTTAATCATATCGCAAAGCACCACCTTGCGATCGTCCCAACCGTCATACCTCTTGTAATCGCCCTTGCGCTCGGCACCCTCTTTGAGATTCTTTCCGTTACGAATGTTGAACGAGCCGACATTCAGTTTAACCTTCTTAACCCTTTCGGGAGTTGCGTTCTTCAAAGTTAAGAACGACTGAATTGCGTAGTGGTCGGAGATACACTTTACATCACGATCCTCACCCTTAATCTCCTTTGGTGCAGCAGAGCCCATATCCTGCTGCTCGGCTACCATATCACGATAGTAGTGATAGGTCAGCATTCCGTAACGACTAACAGCGATATCATTAGTTACGAAGATATGGTCAATACGCTCTCTTGTGTAGTTGCGAGGGTTGAAGTTATTAAAAGTACCAGCAGGTGCAAAACGATTCTTTGCCAAGTCATAGGTGTCGTTCAATATACCACTCTCGACAAACACCTTGTACGGACCGCTTTTTTGATTTACATTAAAGTCACCCACAAGGATTGCTGTTTCGCCCTTGCAATGCTCCTGGATAAACTTTAACACCAACTTTGCACCCTCCATCTTTGCCACCTTACCCTTATGATCGAGGTGGGTGCAGAGGAAGTAGAAGCGAGTTTTGTCGCTCTTGCGTTGGAAATAGCCCCACGAGCAGACACGACGGCACGCACCATCCCAGCCCTTAGACACCTCATTGGGGGTCTCCGAGAGCCAGAAAGTACCGCTATCGAGCAACTTAAACTTATCTCTGCGGTAGAACACGGGGCTATACTCGCCCTTTGTTGCGCCATCGTCACGAGCTACACCTATATAGTCATAGTCAGGCAATTTGGCCAACATATCCATCAACTGAGGGTGTCTAACCTCTTGTGCTCCGAAAACATCGAACGCTTCTAGGTTTATCATATCGCAGACATAGGCCTTGCGATCATCCCAGCCATTATGCCTTTTGTTGTCGGAGTCAATAAGCAGACGGATATTGAACGAGCCGACATTCAACTCTTGCGCAGATGCAATCAGCGCAAAAAACGAGGCTGCAACTACAAGAAAAAATCTCTTCATAACTTGGTAATTTTTAAGAATATATTGCTATTGAGTTTAATCTCTGGTTTATTTTCAAAAATACCGAAAACTGCCGAGCCGGAACCCGACATTGAAGCGTACACTGCGCCCGCATCCGACATCGCCTTTTTCAACTCCGCAATGGCAGGATGAGCTTCAAAGATATGCCCCTCGAAATCGTTCTTTACAACCCCTTGCCACTCCTCTATCGGGCGTTGCAAGGCATCAGTCAATCGCACCTGCGGAACGGATGGCTTCACACCCGAGTATGCCTCTTTGGTCGAAACTCCCTCCTCGGGCTTTGCCACAACGAGGTACTTACCCTGTAAAGGTAACGCAATCGGAGTCATCTTCTCACCACGACCGGTGCAAAGTTGCGGAGTATTGCGCACAAAGAAGGCGGTGTCGCTACCTATCATCGCAGCCGCCTCAACCAACATCTCCTCGCTCAAACCAAGCGAGAAGAGTTCGTTTACCGCCAAAATCACCGCAGTCGCATCGCTCGAACCTCCGCCCAAGCCCGCACCAAACGGCACTCGTTTGTCGAGAGTTATACGCACCTCGCCCACGCCATAGAGTCGCTGCATCAGTCGCAGAGCCTTCATACATAGGTTGTGTTCCGCATCGCAATCGACCACAAGCCCTTTCGACACAAACTCCGATGCTCCCTCAACTCGCTCTACCTCAATAACATCGTAGAGTTCAGGTACGGGCAGCATCACCGTTTCGAGTTCGTGAAATCCATCTTCACGACGACGAAGAATATCAAGTCCAAGATTTATTTTACAGTTGGCGTGCAGTATCATACTACAAATATATGGAGATTTTCCGACAAAAGAGCCTATTTTCTCAAAAAAATACACTATCTTCGCAACTATGGAGCAGCAGTTACTCGACACACTCAAAAAGTATTGGCACTACGACTCGTTCCGCCCTATGCAGCACGAGGCGATAGAGTCCATATTGTCGGGGCGTGACACGCTGGTTTTGATGCCTACGGGTGGCGGTAAATCTATCATTTACCAACTTCCGACACTCGTAAGCAATGGCTTGTGCATCGTCGTTACGCCGCTTATTGCTCTAATGAAAGACCAAGTAGATTCACTCCGCAAGCGAGGAATATCGGCCGTTGCCATCCACTCGGGAATGACGCCCCGCCAAATCGACATTGCGCTCGACAACTGCATCTACGGCGATGTAAAGTTCCTTTATGTTGCTCCGGAGCGCCTTTCGAGCGAGATGTTCCGCCTGCGAGTCGATAGAATGAATGTAACACTATTGGCGGTCGATGAGGCACACTGCATCTCGCAGTGGGGCTACGACTTCCGCCCGTCATACCTCCGCATTGCCGACCTGCGCCGATATATGCCCGAAACGCCCGTATTGGCACTTACGGCTTCGGCAACACCTCGTGTAGCTAAGGATATTATGGAGCAATTGAACTTTGCCGAGCCAAATGTTCTGCAAGCCTCGTTCATACGCCCTAACCTCTCCTACTCGGTGCGTCACACCGAAGATAAAGAGGGGCAGTTGATGCGTATCATAAATAATGTACCCGGCTGCGGAATTGTCTATGTTCGTATGCGCAAGACTGCCGAGCAGGTGGCTCAATTCCTTATCGAGCAGGGATTCTCTGCATCGTTCTACCACGGAGGTCTGCCCAATGCCGAGCGTACAATGCGACAAGATGAATGGGTGAGTGGCAAAACCCGCATTATGGTGGCTACCAACGCTTTTGGTATGGGAATTGACAAGAGAGATGTCCGATTTGTCGTTCACTACACCATGAGCGACTCGCTCGAAAGCTACTATCAGGAGGCCGGTCGTGCAGGCCGTGACGGAGAGAGAAGTTACGCCGTAATTTTGATGTCGGCAACCGACAACGACCGCATTATAAACATCTTCGAGAATGAGTTTCCCGACATCGAACTCATCCGTTCGATATACCACGATTTATGCTCCTATCTCGGAGTGGCAATAGGCGATGGAAAGGAGGCTTCATTTGTATTTAATATCTTCGATTTCTGCAAGCGATACAGACAGCCGTTAGCGACGGTTATGAGTGCCATTAAGTTATTGCAACTCAATGGATATATGACTCTTGTAGAGGATTGCGAGCATCCTGCTAGACTGATGTTTATGATCTCTCGTGACGAACTCTACAACATCAAGATGCAGAACGAAAAGGAGGAAGAAATTCTCCGCTCGATACTTCGTCTTTACACCGGCATTTTCAGCGATTTTCGCCCGATTGACGAGATGGAGATTGCCGCCTTTTCAAAGCACTCGCACGAGGATGTGCACGCCCTTCTCAAACAGTTGTGGCGCTCGAACATAATACGCTACATACCGACCAACCACGACCCTCTGATTTTCCTCGATGAGGAGCGTCTGCCGTCAAGGGATGTATATATCGCTCCCGAAACATATTCGCATCGCAAAAGCCTTATGTTAGAGAGGTTTAACCACCTACTCCACTATGCAAACGAGGAGCAGGAGTGTCGCAGTCGTGTTATTGAGCAGTACTTCTGCGACAAGATATCGGAACCGTGCGGAATTTGCGACAACTGCCTTGCCCGCAAGCGCAGGGAGAAGAGCGTTCCTACACCCTCTTTCGAGGAGCAGATATTGCGTCTGCTCACTACCGGACCTATGACCATAAAAGAACTCATTGCAAAGATCCAAGGCAACGAGCAGACACTTGTTGAGTGTATCCGCCAACTTACCGAGAAAGGTGTGATTTCGGCCGAAGGCACAAAATTAAGAATAGTGGGTAGAGAGTAATTAGTAGTGAGTAGTTGAAAAACGGAAAACGGAAAACTGATTTTTCATTTTTAATTCCTCTAACACCACTAAACACTCTAAACGCTTCGACACCCCGTCGAAGCGCCTTCTTAAAGTGGCTGAAATCGCCTAAAAAGGGGCAAAAATCGCATTTCTGCAAAAAATCGCATCAAAAAAGAGCATTTTTCGAAGTTAAAAGTTGATTATTCGAAGAATAATCGCTATTTTTGCGCACATTATAAAAGCGAAAACTCAAAACAACACAAATAATTAAAAACAACTATGGAAGAATTAACAAATGTAACTCCTGCCGGTCGTATTGAGAAGATCAATATCGAGGACCATATGAAGGAGTCCTACATCAACTACTCGATGTCGGTTATCGTATCTCGTGCGTTGCCGGATGTTCGAGATGGCTTGAAGCCGGTTCACCGCCGTATCTTGTTCGATATGAACTCGGAGCTGAACCTCTATCACGACAAACCAACCCGTAAGTCGGCTCGTATTGTCGGAGATGTACTCGGTAAGTTCCACCCACACGGCGACTCATCGGTTTACGATGCAATGGTGCGTTTGGCACAGCCTTGGGCTATGCGTTATCCACTCGTAGAGGGACAAGGTAACTTCGGTTCGATGGACGGCGACTCACCTGCGGCTATGCGTTATACCGAGGCTCGTATGCAGAAGATCACCAACGAGGTTATGGCCGACATCGACAAGGAGACTATCGATTGGACAATGAACTTCGATGATACTCAAAAGGAGCCTACCGTACTCCCTACAAAGATTCCGTTGTTGCTCGTAAATGGTGCAAGCGGTATCGCCGTAGGTATGGCTACAAATATGGCACCGCACAACCTCTCGGAGGTTATCGACGCTTGTTGCGCATATATCGACAACCGTGAGTGCACTTGCGAGGATTTGCTCCACTTTGTTAAGGGTCCCGACTTCCCAACCGGCGCTATTATCTATGGCTACGAGGGTGTTAAAGAGGCTCTCTTGACAGGTCGTGGTCGTGTAGTTATGCGTGCTCGCCACGAGGTTGAGACCACCTCAACAGGTCGTCAGCAGCTTATCTTTACCGAGATTCCTTATATGGTAAACAAGCAGGAGATGATTAAGCACATCGCTGCTCTTACCAAGGAGGGCCGCTTGGAGGGTATCGCTGATGTGAATGATGAGTCGGACCGTCAGGGTACTCGTGTAGTAGTAACCTTGAAGCAGGATGCAGTTGCAAATGTTGTGTTGAATATGTTGTTCAAGCACACCGAGTTGCAGACTTCGTTCTCGGTAAACAATATCGCACTCGTAAATGGTCGTCCACAGGTTTTGAACCTGCTCGACCTTATCAAGCACTTCGTAAATCACCGCCACGATGTAATTGTTCGCCGCAGCCGCTTCGACTTACGCAAGGCAGAGGAGCGTATGCACATTGTTCTCGGTTTGATTATCGCTCAGGACAACATCGACGAGGTTGTAAAGATTATCCGCAACGCAAAGAGTGTTGATGAGGCTAAAACCACCCTTTCGGAGCGCTTTGGCTTGACCGATATCCAGACCGCTGCTATCGTAGATATGCGTCTTCGTGCATTGACAGGTTTGGAGCGTGGCAAGCTCACAGCTGAGCGTGACGAGTTGCAGAAGACTATCGACTACTTGACTGCTGTTCTCGGCGATGAGGCTATGCAGTTGGGTATCGTTAAGGATGAGTTGATCGAGATTCGTGAGAAGTATGGCGACGAGCGTCGTTCGGAGATTGTTTACGCTTCGGAGGAGTTCAATCCGGAGGATTTCTACGCTGACGAGGATATGGTTATCACCATCTCGCACCTCGGTTACATCAAGCGTACTTCGTTGGCTGACTACCGCACCCAGAACCGTGGTGGTGTTGGTATGAAGGGTTCGGCTACCCGTGATGAGGACTTCATCGAGCACATCTATGTTGCTTCGATGCACAACACAATGATGTTCTTCACCGAGAAGGGCCGTTGCTTCTGGTTAAAGGTTTACGAGATTCCTGAGGGTACTCGTTCATCGAAGGGTCGTGCTATCCAGAATATCACCAACATCGAGCCGGATGATAAGGTTCGTGCATACATCAACTGCAAGAAGCTCAACGACGAGGAGTATATCAACTCGAACTATATTATTATGTGTACCAAGAACGGTACTGTTAAGAAGACCAAGTTGGAGGCTTACTCTCGTCCTCGTACAAACGGTATCAACGCTATCGAGGTTCGTGAGGGCGACCGTCTTATCGAGGCTAAACTCACAAGCGGTGCAGCAGAGATTATGATTGCAACTCGTGAGGGTAAGGCTATCCGCTTCAACGAATCAACTGTTCGTGAGGTAGGCCGTACTTCAATCGGTGTGCGAGGTGTTGCTCTCGAAGGCGACAACGAGGCAATCGGTATGATCTGCATCGAGCCGGAGTCTAACGAGGATGTACTCGTACTCTCGGCTAACGGCTTCGGTAAGCGTACCAATGTAGATGAGTATCGTGTTACAAACCGTGGTGGTAAGGGTGTTAAGACTATCAATATCACCGAGAAGACCGGCGAGTTGGTAGCGATTAAGGCCGTAACCGACGACAACGACTTGATGATTATCAATCGTTCGGGTATCACCATCCGTACTTCGATTGAGCAGATTCGTGTAGCGGGCCGTGCAACACAGGGTGTACGCATCATTAACCTCCGTGAGGGCGATGAGATTGCATCAGTTGCAGTAGTTCCTGTAACCGAAGAGGAAGAACTCACCGAAGGTGCAGTAGTAGAGGGTGCAACAGTAGAGGGCGCAGAGGCTCCTGCCGAGGTAACCGCTACAAGCAACGAGAATGAACAATAAACTATAACTTTTAACCGTTTTCGTAATATGAAAAGGATTATAACATTAGTAGCAGCGTTGGCAACTCTTGCAGTGCCTGCTGCTACTGCACAGAAGATTAACGATGCTGCATTTGCGGCAAAGTTGGCAAAGAGCGATGCCGAAATCGTAAATCCAAAGAAGTCGGGTAAATCTGCCACTTGGTACAACCGTGCAAAGATTTGTTCGGATGCCATCACAGCACCCACAAAGAGCCTCTACTCGGGACTCGATATGGCTATGCTTACGATGAGTATCGGCGTAACTCCAAACGAGGTTAATGGCGATGTTCACTCGTTCGACTGGGTAGATATTCACACCAAGGATGGCAAGGTTAGAGCGTGGAAGGTAAAGAAGGAAGTTCTTCCTGGCGCATTCGAGATTGCAAAGGAGGCTTTTGCCAAGGCTTACGAGTTGGATCCTGCATCGGCTCCAAAGATTAAGACTGCATTGGAGACTTTGGTAAACCACTACTCGGAGTTGGGTTCGAGAAGCATCGACCTCACCGACTACAAGACAGCTATCGACTACTACCTCAAAGCGGCAGCATTGCAGCAGAACCCTGCTATAGGCAAGGAGGATGCTCGTTTCTACTTCTTTGCAGGTCAGTTGGCAGCATTCCTCGGTGCAGAGGATGTGCAGTACTTCGTAGATGGCGAGAAGTATTTGACAAAGGCAAACGAACTCGGTTACAGCGACGAGCAGGGTAACCTCTACTACTTCTTGTTCCACTGCTACTATGGTCAGCGTTCTGCAAACAACGACTACCTCGTAAAGGCAAAGAACGCTTTGTTGGAGGGTATCGAGAAGTATCCACGCAACGAGCGCATCATGGAGGGTTTGATTCAGCTCTACACCTCGGAGGAGGGCATCGGCAACCCTGCCGACTTGGTTGAGCGCATCGATAAACTCTTGGCTGAGAAGCCTGAAAGCGCAGACTTGTGGTTTGCTCGTGGTCAGGTATTCTTCAAGTTGAAGAACTTCGACGAGTGTATCGTTTCGTTCCTCAAAATCAACGATTTGAAGCCAAACGACTACGATACTAACTTCTACCTCGGCTACTTCTTTATGGCTAAGGGCGATGAGGTTAATCGTGCATTCAACGCTCGCCTCGACAGCATCAACTCTCAGGAGGAGTATCAGGCAGGGTTGAAGGAGGTTAATGCAACCTATATGAAGTCGTTGCCTTGGTTGGAGAAGGCTATGGAGTTGAAGCCTGAGAGCGTAGATTGTGCCGAGTATTTGAAGGTTCTCTGCTTCCGTCTTCGCAACGAGGAGGGCATTATGGAGAAGTACAACAAGTACAACGCTCTCTTCAAGAAGTTGAAGGGTATTCAATAATCATTAAATCTACATAAGGCTACCCTACTGCGAAGTGGGTAGCCTTATCCATACCTATTAAATCCTATGAAACGAATTACTATTATCCTCGCAACCCTATTGTTTGCCGTAGTTGGAGCAAATGCCAAGAGCGGCGATTATCTTCCTGATTGGAAGGAGGGCTATTTGGACATTCACCACATCAGCACAGGTCGTGGCAGCTCAATCTTCTACATCTTGCCCGA
>JAZONG010000058.1:0-2995 GCA_045654385.1 Alistipes sp. | reverse complement strand
TAGGTTTGGCTCGTGTGCTTCTTGGCTTTAGGTCTCTGGATTTGTTGTCTATTACGACGAACACTCCATCTGACACGTCTTGACCGAGGAAGTCGATGTAACCGACGAACTTGATTCCCTCGATTTCAAACTCAACTTTCTTCTCAACTGCAATCATCTTATAAGGAAACGGCTCAAAGTTGGTTAGGTACGCAACTGCGCCGTCGATGAACTTCTTGAGCGTTCCTTCTTTCGGTCGGAAACCACGAACCTCTTTCTTAAAATCTCTCAGGAAAGTGGTAAGCATTTCTGCTTTTGTGATTTCTCCGTTATAGTATTGCTCAATCAGCTTGTGCATAAATGTGCCGTAGGATGCGTAGAACTTATCCTTTTCTTTGCATCTGCGAATGTACCGCAAGTACCATCGGTGCGGACAGCTTCCATAGGAATCAGCCCTAGAGAAGCTCCACACCATGTCGTCGATTAGGGGTTTGTAATTAACTTCTCCCATCGACTACCCTCTTAGAAGGGCAGTCTGGAGTCGTCAGCCTCTCCGCCATCGACCTCGGGCTGAGGTTCATTGGATGCGGCCTTGGGGGCAGGACTGGAATTACCGTTATCAACTTCAAAAGAGAAAATCTTGTAGTTGGTATAGGTGACTTCCTTCTGCTTGTCGTACTTGGTGGTGACATCCACATCACCAAGCTTAATGGTGTCGCCCTCTTTCAGGCAAGCAGCCTTTTTGGCTGCAGCAGTGCCGATTGCATTAACGAAGCCGGAGAAATCCTGCTCATACTCACCGGACTGCTTGTTCTTGCGGCTAATAGAAATCCGCAGCTTCACGCTGGTGTCTGAGTAGGGCTCAACCTTCCAGACCTTAGCGTAGGCTCCTGTACGAAAACCCATATGTATTACGCTCCTTTGATGAATGTTGTCTGGAAGTCCTCAAGAGCCTTAGCCGCCAGTGCGGACTCAGTAATTGCGAAGTAGTTACCGCCCTTGGCGTACTTAGCCAACAGCTTCTTAACTTCCTCTCCGCTCTTGGGGTGCTCAGCCAAGTAAGCCTTGACTACGCCGTCCAGAGTATTGATGATTTGCTCGGCAAGCGCCTTATCTTCGGCAGCTTCCGTAGCTCTTTGCTTGCTTCTCCAGTTGTCGGGGTCATCATCGGGGGTAGCCACATTGAAGTACTTCAACAGGAAATAGCGCATTGAATAGGTCAAACCAGAACCAAGGCACTGAGACGCATCTGACTGCTGGCCGACCATAGCCCAAGGAACCGTGATGGTCTCTTCGGGATTGTCGTTGTTGACCCAGATGTATGCCATATCGCATACTGCAGTAAACTCATTGACGGTCTCCTCGTATACAAAGGGAGTACCGTCTTTCTGCTTATCTCTCTTGGTCTTCTTGTATGTATAGGGTTCAACCTTGATTGAGCCGGGGACAATGCTGGGTACGAGTGAAACTCCGTGCTTATCCATACCGACCGTGATTTTGGCAAGCAGCTCGTCGTCGGTTACATACTTGTATCCGTAGCCGCTCTTATTCTTCTGCACTACCTCAACCAGCCTACGAATCTTGGCAAGTTTTTGGTAGAGGTTCAGAACTTCTGCCATTACATTCCTCCTTTGAAATTAGGATTTTGTGCTGATTATATGGGGATTGCGAACTTGCAACATCCCACATTTTAGGGGAATAATGTTAGCTTGCAGATTGCAAATTCTATCATAGACAGCCAATCCATATCCGGAGATATCTACTGTGACAATATCAACCTTATAACTTTTACATATAGCATTTACAATCGAGTCAATATGCTCTATGTCTGCACATCTTGTTCTGTACATTTCCCCATCTTGTAAATTCTTTACATCAATAATGATGTTAGTGCCAACCCAGGAAATGTCCATAATTACTTTGATAGCCTCAATGGTTCCAGAGTTATATATCAGATTCTCGCTCATAGTTACTCCTCACATAGCCAAATTTGCTTACTCCTCACACAGTAAGCTCTTGAAATTGTGCATAATCTGCTGATTCTTGCTTCGTCTTGCTTCCAAGCCAGCCTTCGTATTCGCCATACGAGTCTGGATTGCATCAATCTCGGAAATGGTGGTGCCGATTTCCTGGTCGACAGCTTCCAAACCGTTCAAGGTGTTACGGACGAGCTGGACCGCGTCGTCGGACTGCTGGGTCAGAGCCGCCAACTTGGCTTCCTTCTGCTCCAGAATATCCTGCATCTTAGCCTTCTTAAACATTGCCATTGAGTTCACCTCCTTTGTAAATAATATTTTTAGCTTGATATATGTAAAGGGTTGCCAGCCGAAGCTGGCTCCCTTGTTTGTCAAGTTACAGGTTGAAAGCCGCCTTCCATCTCTCATAGTCTTGGAGATAGTCGTTGACCACGGCTCTCTTCTTGGCTTCTGGGGTATTACGCCCCGCATCCAGCTTGTAGGTCTTGCCCTCCATAAATCTGGATGCAACGCCGGTGAAGTCGACAGGAATTCCTGCTTCCTCTCGCTTCTTCATATTGTAGAACAGACCGGACAAGTAAACTCTGTAGTAACTGAGCTGTTTGTCCGTCAGACCGTCTTCGATAAATTTCTTAGACCGTCGAGACAGTTCCACACGAAGCGCTGCCAATGATGTTGTAGAACGAATCCCTCGAATCAGTGTGTCCCCGAGCGCCCGATTCCGAATGACTTTCTTGTCTGGCGGGTAGTTAGGGTGCTTGTACACAAATTCCGTGAGTGTTGCAGCATTTCTGAACGCTAGGATTGCTTCTCTGTGAATCTCGTATTCCTCACCGCCGTAGCGGATTACCATATTGTCGAAATCCACATTGGAGCATTTGACATTCATAATGTCGTGCTCGTCCATTCCGCTATATGCCATCCAGTAGAAGCACCGGTAGATGTTGTCGGTCGTCTTCTCTGACTCAGGGTCGCAAACCACATCCAAGTAGGCTTGGAGCATTGTCGGATTGGACACCATCTGGGTTCTCACCTTGTCT
>JAZONG010000057.1:0-2236 GCA_045654385.1 Alistipes sp. | reverse complement strand
ATTGTCTTCTTTACGAACAACAGGCATACAAGTACATCTTGCTCGACTATGGCTGTAATAATCCTTTTCATCAAACTCTTGGACTTCGTCCTTACCTATAAGATTATAAAATTTATTCGCTTCTTCAAACGACACTTTTATTCGGACCCACAGAGGAAACGGATAAACTTGTGGGTCAAACTCGTGAATTTGTGTTTTATTCTCCAAATTTGTATTATACTTGTACGAACACCATTCTAAGTTATTTATACAATCATTTGCAGGATTCTCATCCTTATGATTTGCACACGGCAAATTATGTGGATTGTCAATAAATGCTTTCGATACAAGTCTTGCAATGAGATAGCGTTTAGTAGTTCCGCTTTTACACAGTGATACTGTTTTGCGCCCATTCTTACCGATATTTGGTTTTAATATAGTCGCAGGTTGTATTCTCAAATGCCCATTCTTTCGCCAATGGTCAACCAATCTTTCAAGCCGTCGTACTCTGCCTGAATTTGATACTTGGTAATATCCTTCGTACCCCTCTATGTCTCTCCATTCCTCTTTCATATAATACCTTTTCCATTCAGAACTATTATCATATCGTAGAGCGCATCAATTAACTCAATTTGGCTTATTCGGTACATTCCACCACCTTCTCGCTTTGGAATAATAACTCTCACATAATAGCCGTTCTTTTGGTAAGAATACGAGATAACGACACTTGCGACATCTTCGAGCATCTCAATCAACTCGCCAATGGAGTAGTTGATTATATCGAAGCCAGTATGTATTATTGTGTATTTGTCTGCGCAGTAATATCTCGGCTTTGGCAGCCCCAGCTCTATCAGCTTGGCGGTCTGCTCTGGTGTTGTATATTGTTTCATAACTATTCCTCCATTGCTTTTTTGAAATCATCAAACAGTAATGCTCTCGTCTCTTTAGTATTAGCGTACACATACAGATGAGCATTATTCAGAAGCCACTTACAAGCGTTAAGAACTAACCTCTTATGCTCCCACTCTGCACCGGCTTCAAAAGCATCGGTTATTTCTCCAAGTGCTTCACCGTCATAGTGCGGAAGTTCCTTGCGACAATAATCAATCGCTGCGCCTGTCAGTTGATATTGTCTATTCTTTTCTATTTCTTCTCGTGTCA
This sequence comes from Alistipes sp., assembly GCA_045654385.1. GTDB lineage: Bacteria > Bacteroidota > Bacteroidia > Bacteroidales > Rikenellaceae > Alistipes. Next base: position 1,096 of record JAZONG010000057.1, on the reverse strand, counting down.
TATAATTACCAATTCATCTTCGTGATACATATTTCCTTCTTTATCGGTTAGCCACATTTGAGAGTACCAACCCATAGGATTATCAATCGGCTCTCCTCGCTCTCGCCCAAGACATATCGCCTATAAAACACTACTCTGCTATACATACCTCAACTCTCTTTAATTTATCCACCTAACAATCGTATCTCCTTTATATCCCTTCTCCCATACATACCACGCATACGCTACGGCACTACCACCACCTTCACGCATTTTCTCAAATTCGCCATTCTTGGCGCACATTATACGAGAGGAGGACACATATATAACCTTTGGCGGAAACTCGGTAAACAACTGCTTGCGCTCCTTGCCCTCCATAAATTGCACTTTCAAGAACATAGCAACCTTATATCCATTCGGGATAATCGACAATGACTTGTATATAAACTCGGTGGCATACTTGTATGGTGGGTTGGTAACAATATTACCCTCCCAAGACTCGCAATTCTCGATACCCAAGAAGTCAAACACCTCATTACCACACCTATTTACCAAGTCACTACTACGCACATCATATCCGGCATCCTCGAACACCTTTGCCAAATGTTTCTCACCACAAGCGCATTCCCATATCTTACCCTCGAGATGCTCGACCTCCAACAACAACCTCGCTGCTATCGGGTCGGTAGCATAGTAGTCCTCTCTCTGTCTCTCCTTATCGGTGTGATTGCTCGCACCCAAAGTTACAAAGGTGCTTTTCTTGTTTCCTGTCCAATCTTTACTCATACCTAATTAAACCTATCATAATGTTCTACATAATACTCTATTAGAAACAAGCCTACACCTCCAATTAACATTGACACCGGCAAGCATATCCAACTGCATAGAATCGCTATCATACTACTTATACCGAGCAGTATATACATACTCAAAAACAAGACTAACTTTTTCCAAAACTTTTTCATAACTCGATCTCCTTACCAAAAATTCCACATTTAGCATTGTGTTCCCTAATAAGACGCTCCAATCTTGCCTTTTGTGCTTGCAATTCGAGCATTTCTACTTGCTTATCTTTTATAATACCATCTAATTGTTTGATAGCATCATCTCTCGAAAT
>JAZONG010000056.1:0-26845 GCA_045654385.1 Alistipes sp. | reverse complement strand
AAGAGCTTCGAAAGCTCCAAAGCAGCCTTACGAGCACGAGTACCAGCAGCCTTGTTGTTCTTCTCTACCTGAGCAGCAGCGTTTGCCTGGAAAGCAGCAACCTGTGCATTAATCTGATCTACCAAAGTCTTCATAACTGTTTAATGTTTAGTTGTTAATGGTTTGTGATACAAATGTAAAAGGTTTTTTTTGAAAAAAAAATTTTTTTGAGAAAAAATGTCATAAAATCATATTTTTTACCTCTTTTCACGGCTTAAAGGGTATATTTTTTGATAAAATCTTCGATTGAAGAGGATTTTTTGACAAAACAGATACCACTATGTTACGAGCATCCAAAACCGTCATCTTTTTGCTTATTGCAACATTTTCAACATCTTGCAACCATCGAGCCAAGAGTGCCGACGAACCTATGAATATAGCGTGTGCGAGAGTCGAATCGCAGATATTGCCCTACACAAAGCAATTTATAGCACCTATATCGGCAAATTATCACGCCGTTATTCAGCCTCGAATTTCGGGCTTTCTCACAAAATCATCCTTTTCGAACGGAATGCCCGTCAAGCAGGGGCAGTTGATATTCACACTCGACGATGCACCGCAACGAGCCAACCGCCTATCTGCCGAGGCTTCACTCTCCTCGGCCAAGGCAAAGGCCGTAGAGGCGAAGCGCAACTACGAGCGAGCCATACCTCTCGCACGCATAAATGCAATTAGTCAGATGCAACTCGACCAATATACTGCTGAACATCTCGCAGCCATAGCCTCGGTACGGTCGGCAGAGCAGAATCTGCGCAATGCCCAACTCGATGAGAGTTACACACGCATATACTCGCCCATAAGTGGCATTATATCCTCTTCGGCAGCCACCGCAGGCGATTATGTAGGCCCGGGTACGCAATTTTCGGAACTAACCATAATACAAAATATCGACACCGTATCGATAGATTTGGCTATCCCGATGCGTGAGTATCTCGCAGAATCGGGGCGCAAGACATTCTCCTACGACAACACTTCGTTGCTCTCGGATATTCGTCTGCAAGTGGCCGACGGCACTCTATATCCGGAATTGGGATTCTACAAATTCACCCGCCAGCAAATAGCCAGCGAGTCGGGAACAATCGTGCTTGTAGTGGGATTTCGCAACCCCGACTACACCTTAAAGGCGGGGCAATTTGCCCGAGTTACAGCCACCATAGGCGTACCCCGCAAGCAGATTGTTATACCACAGCGAGCCGTAAACCAAATTCAAAACATCACCTCGGTATGGGTTATTCGCCCCGACTCGACAGCCGAATATCGTGAAGTAAGGCTAGGTAACACCTCAGGCGAGTGGTGGATTGTTGAGAGTGGTGTTACGGATGGCGAGGTTGTCGCCACAACGGGCTTGCAGAAGTTGCACAACGGAATGAAGGTTTTTCCAACTACAAAATAGGCTTTCAGATGAAAAATTTCTTTATACATCGTCCGATATTTGCCATATCGTTGTCGGTTATAATCGTATTGCTGGGTGCGATATCCATCACAAATCTCGCCATTGAGCAGTACCCCGACATCACACCGCCCGTCGTTGAGGTTACAGCCACATATGAAGGTGCTGATGCCGAGACGGTAAACAACGCTGTGGCGACACCTCTGGCTGAGAGTATTATGGGCGTGAGCGATATGCTCTATATGCAGGCGACAAGTGCGAACGACGGTTCAATGACCTTACAGGTTACATTCGACATCGGCTCCGATGCCGATCTCGACGCTATTTTCACGCAGAATAATGTGGCTTCGGCCACATCGAAGCTCCCCTCCTCGGTTATTGAGCAGGGTGTTGTTACACGCAAGACGCAGACCGGTTTTTTGATGGTCTATGCCTTGTATAGCGATGGGCGATACGATGAGAATTTCCTCTCGAACTACGCCTACATAAACATTCAGAATGAGTTACTCAAAATCAACGGTATTGGCAAGGTGGAGATTATGGGTGCAGGCGAATATGCTATGCGGGTATGGCTGCGCCCCGACCTGCTTGCCTATTACAACATATCCGTAAGCGATATCTTATCGGCCATATCTACCGAGGCGGGTATCTACCCTGCCGGAAAGTTTGGTGCAGAACCCACCCCATCCACCACTCAATTTACCTATACGGTAACTATGCCCCGTCAAATCTCCTCGCCCAAAGAGTTTGGAGATATTCTCCTGCGTACGACCGAAAAGGGTACGCAGGTGCGACTGCGAGATGTGGCTACGGTAGAGTTGGGCAACCAGACCTATGGTGCAAGTTCCCGCTTTGGCGACAAGCCGACCACCATCATAACCATATACCAAGAGCCTAATTCGAATGCTGTGGCGCTGGGCGATGCCGTAAAGTCGCAGATGGCAACAATCTCGGAGCGTATGCCCGATGGCGTGGAGTTCGAGGTGTTGGTCGATGGCACGAAAAGTATCTCGGCAGGTATTCGTGAGATTTTCGAGACTTTGATTATCGCTCTCATACTCGTGATACTGATAATTTTCCTCTTTTTGCAGGATTGGAGAGCCACACTTATTCCGCTTATCGCCATCCCCGTTTCGATTATCGGAACATTTATGGTATTTCCGCTCTTGGGCTTCACTATAAATATCGTATCATTGCTTGGTCTGGTTTTGTCGGTCGGACTCGTTGTAGATGATGCAATAGTCGTAGTCGAGGCTGCGCAGGCGGGTATCGAGCGAGGACTTGCCCCGGCCAAGGCCACCGAGGAGGCTATGAGCAAGGTTACTTCGCCAATCATTGCCACCACGATAGTCTTGTTGGCGGTCTTTATTCCAATCTCCTTTTCGGGAGGCATCTCGGCACGCCTGTTCCAGCAATTTGCCGTAACTATCTCGGTGTCGGTGATATTTTCAGCCATAAATGCACTCTCACTCTCGCCCGCATTGTGCGCACTCCTTCTGCGTCCTCACAAAGAGCGCACGACCGGTTTCTTTGGTGTTTTCAACCGCCTTTTCGACCGAGCAATGGGGAGTTATGGTGCCACCATTGGCGGTATAGCCAAGCGCTGGCGCACCACAATCGCTGTGGTTGCGATTATGGCGGTTGCGATAGTGGCGATGTTGAAGTTACTTCCAAAGGGATTTCTTCCGGAGGAGGATCAGGGTTTCTTTACCATATCGGTAAATGCGCCCGATAATACTGCACTCGCTCGCACCGAGCAGATTATGACAAAGGTTGACTCCGTAACCAAAGCGACGCTTCCGATAGTTCAAAGCACGGGTGTAGTGTCGGGATTCAACCTTATATCAGGTGTAGCATCGACTTCGAGCGGAGTAATTTTTGTCAAACTCGTAGATTTCCACAAACGCAAGATGTCGGCTATGGAGGCTGTGGCAAAACTAAATAAAGTGTTATACTCGACTATTCCGGAGGCGGAGTGTGGAGCCTTTGTATCCCCTTCGATACCGGGTTTGGGTGTAACATCCGGCGTAACATTCCAACTACAAGACAGAACGGGGCGTGGTACCGACTACCTTGCCGAGCAGAGCAATCGTCTTCTCTCGGCACTGCGTCAAGAGCCCCTTATAAAGTCGGCAACAACCGAATTTCGCAATGGCGTAGCACAGAAGCACCTCGATATTGACAAGGAACACGCCCTGATGAGTGGCGTATCACTCGATGCGCTCTACTCCGAAACGGCAGCGCTGCTCGGAGGAAGAATGATAAACAACTTCAACCTATTTGGTCGCCTCTATCAGAGTTATTTGCAGGCTGCGCCCGAATATCGTGAGAATGCAGCATCGCTCGACGGTTACTTCCTGATAAACGGCAACAACGAGAGCGTACCTCTCACCTCGTTCGTATCGGTGCGTGATACTACGGGTGTGGAGTATGTGTCGCAGTTCAATCTATATCGCTCGATAGGTATAAATGTAACACCTGCCGAGGGTGCTTCGACGGGCGATGTAATGGATAAAATCGAGGATATTGCCAACAACATCCTACCTGACGACACCGCCATCGCTTGGAGTGGAGTTTCGTTCCAAGAGCAGGCAGAGGGAGGAAAAGGCGCTTGGGTATTCCTTATAGCCTTCATCTTCGTATTCTTCACCCTCACATCGCTCTACGAGAGTTGGTCGTTGCCACTGTCGATTGTTATGGGCGTACCGCTTGCTGTGGTTGGAGCGCTGTGCGGAGTGGGTTTAGCGCACCTCTTTGCGCCACAATTCATCAACGATATATATATGCAGATTTCGTTGGCTATGTTGATAGGTTTGGCCGCCAAGAACTCCATTTTGGTGGTCGAATATGCCGATAAACTATTCCACGAGGAGCGCCAATCGTTGCTCAACGCCACCATCAATGCCGCCAAGATGCGAGTGCGACCAATCCTAATGACCGCCTTCGCCTCGATACTCGGAATGTTGCCACTCGTATTCGCATCGGGCGTTTACTCTACGGCACGCAACATTATGGGTGTTTCGCTGGTCGGAGGATTACTCTTTGCCACCATCTTCGGCGTAGTGCTCTACCCGGCACTCTACTACCTTGTAGGCAAGGTAGCACGATTTGAACAAAGACGAGAAAAGGAGGAGAAATATGCGTAGAATACCTTATATATTATTGGCGGTGGTTGCATTTTACTCTTGCAACCCGCACCTTACCGCACCACAACCTACACAGCGCAAGGAGTATCTCTTTGGCGCAGAGTTTTCGCAGGACTCGATTACTCTGGGCAACGATTGGTGGCAGATGTTTGGCGATAGTACACTCAATCGCCTTGTCGTGCGAGCCATAGCGCAGAATAGGAGTATCAAAATTGCCGCCTCTCGCATCGAGGAGGCTCGCAATAACCTCGCAGTAACTCGCTCGACCTACCTGCCGTCCATCTCGGCGACAATCTCTGCCGAGGGCAAGTACGAGAGTGCGCCAAATAGTGTTGCACAGACCTACAAAATCCTACCGCAGGCGAGTTGGGAGATACCGCTTTTCGGTTCTCTGCGTCACGCCACAGAGGGAGCAAAGGCTCAAATCGAGTACCAAGTGTGGGAGTATCGAGGAGTGCGACTTTCGCTCGAAGCCGAGGTTGCAACCACCTACTTCACGCTATTGCAGTATCGCCAAGAACTCGCCATAGCCAAACACAGCAGCGAGTTACGCCGTGATATGGTGTCGTTGGTGGATTCTCTCTTCCACTACGGCTACGCCTCGGGCGTACATCTCGAACAGGCACGAAGCCTGCTCTACACCGCCGAGGCTGATATTCCGCTCTACGAGAAGGCTATTGCGCAGACCTTGCTCTCGCTGGCGACACTCACTGGCAACACTCCCGAATCGCTGTTGAATGTAGGCGTAACAGATGATCGACTATTAACCGGCGACTATACGCCCTACAACATAGCCATCGGAGTACCTTCGGATATTCTCCACCGCCGTCCCGATGTTATGGCGGCATACTACACTATGCAACAGAGCGCCGCTAATGTAGGCTTGGCACGCTCGGCACGACTCCCATCGGTTACGCTCACACTCTATGGCGGAACAGCTACAGACCGTGTCAGCCACCTCTTTTCGAGTAAGGCGTGGGTGGCAGATGCACTTGCAGCAATCACACAACCCATCTATAACTTTGGAGGGTTGCGCCGTCGAGAGTTGGCTGCACGAGAGGCCTATAAACAGAGTCTGCTCGCCTATGAGCAGAGTTACACCGAGGCACTAAACGATGTGGAGAGTGCGCTCGTTGCGATAACCTCCTCACGCAATGAATTATTACGCTATGCGGGGCTTGTAAAGTCCTATCGCAATATCGCAGTTATGACCTATGCGCTCTATCGCAACGGGTTGTCCGACTATCTGGATGTGATTGATGCCGAGCGCTCGCTCTACACCTCGCAGATGCAGTTAGAAAACCTTATTGCACAGCAGTACATCAACTACATAAACCTCTGCAAGGCTCTCGGTGGAGCACCAGCCTCGTGGTCCGATTTTTGCGCAAATGAGAAAACGCTATGATGAAAAAACTTATCGACCTTATGAACGAATATCGCTCTATCGATCGAGCCGTACTCTTTCTGCGCCTATTTATAGGCGTACTGATTTCGCTCCACATCATCGACAAGTTGCAAACCTACAACTTTGTACTTACGGGCTACCCTGCGCTACTTTTCGAGAGCAGTTGGGCGACATTCGTAATCTTCACTCTCTTGGAGGCCGTTTTTGCCTTTATGATAATCGTAGGTTATGGCACTCGCTTCGCCTCGTTTATTATGGCGCTCGGAATGTTTGTCGAGATTTTTATCATCTATCCGTCGCTGGGTTGGTTGGGCGTAGAGCGACAAATTCTCTACATCGGAATTTACATCACTTTGGTTATGGCAGGCAGTGGTCGCTACGGCTTGGAGGTACATCTCGACCGCAAGCGCAAGGAGCAAAAAAATAGCAAAATGGGTAACAAATAGGCTGTTCGTTGAAGTTTTTTGCCTGTTGGTTGATTTTTAGAGTAGTAATAGGGGGCATTCTGAAAAATGTGCTATCTTTGCGGAGCAAAGAAAAAACCCTTATTATGAAAATGAAAAATATCTGTTTAATTTTGTTCGCTCTGCTTGTGAGCGTAACCGTTAAAGCCGAGGAGTTGGAGTTGCCTCGCAAGGTCGAAAATGTAACGATCAAGGACCTCTACGGAAATCCTGCAACCCTGCCACACTGGGGCGAGAAGAACCTTCTTATCTTCTATGTTGACCCTGATGCTTACTTGGCCGGAAATAAGAACAACAAGTTTGCCGAGGAGTTGGAGGAGAGCGCTCGTGCAGCAGGTCCTGAGATTTACGGCTTCGGCATTATGAACTTCCCTGACACCTGGTTGCCAAAGAACTTATTGCGCAAGATTTGCCGCAAGCGTGTAGAGAAGAATGGCGCAACAATTATTGACGACAGCGAGCACATCTTCAAAAATCAGTGGAACTTGGGCGACTGCGGCAATAAGTTTATGTTGATGATTGTATCGAAGGAGGGCGAACTCGTATATGTTCTCCGTGACGAAATCGACAAGGAGGGCAAAGAGGAGTTCTTCCGCATCGTAGATAAGTACCGTTTCTAAAGAATGTTGAGGCATATAGCCATATTCACATTGCTGACACTGCTCACAGCAGTTGCAACAGCACAAAATGATAGTATCCTTGTCGCAGGCAAGGATACTGTCGCTTATAGATATACGCCGATCAACACCACACCGCAAAAGGGCGGTAAGGGGTGGCAGAGATTTGCCGACTACATCGCCAACAGCGACACCGACCAGAGCTTCGAGCGCAAGGTCGATATGACCTTTGTTCCGGCGCTCTACTACTCGCCATCAACCTCTGCCGGATTGGCAGTAATGGCAGCAGGTCGCTATCGTCTCGACAAGCAAAACCGCAACATCCCCGCTTCGGACTTCTCGCTCTACGCCGCAGCCTCGCTTACAGGCTACTATCGTGTGGGCGTTAAGGGCAACAACATCTTCCGCAACGACCGTCAGCGCATCATCTATAATGCCGAATTTTACTCGCAACCAACCTCCTTTTGGGGCGTGGGTTACGATGCTGCAATTGCCAACCCTGCACTGCACTACCTCGCCTCTCGCACGATTGTAGATGGGCGATTCTTACAGCGAATCACCAAAGGTTTATTTGTGGGTGCGGGCATAGACTTCAACTACCACTTCGGTAAGTTTGGCGGTTCGAAATACGCCTCGGAGAGCAGCTTCAAGGCTCGTCTTGCCGGTGAGGGTATAAGTTACAATGCAGTGGGTATCTCACTCTTCGTGGAACTCGATACCCGCAATGTCATTACCAATCCGCAGCGTGGAGTCTATCTCGGTATTCAGGCCAAGGTTCGACCAAGCGCAATGAATAACATCGGCCACACCTTGTGGAATGGTCGTTTAGTTGCAAATCTATACCAGAAATTATGGAAAGGGGCAATCCTCGCATTCGATTTACGAGGTGAGTTAAACAGCGAGGGGACACCTTGGGTATATAACGCCTCAATCGGAGGTATATCCTCTATGCGAGGCTACTATGCAGGTCGCTTCAACGATCTTTGCGCCATCACCTTGCAGGCCGAACTTCGTCAGCACCTCTACAAAGGCTTTGGCGCAGTTGCTTGGGGAGGAGCAGGAAATGTATTCCGTACCTTCCGCCAATTCGATTGGAGCAAGACACTTCCAACCTACGGCATTGGCTTGCGCTACGAGGTTAAACGCAATATAAACCTCCGACTCGATTACGGTTTTGGAGGTCGTGATCATCGTGGAGCGCTCATTCACGGAGCAATCTTTTCCATTAACGAGGCGTTCTAACCTCTGCGATTTACCCAAATCGCACCTACACCATACACCACCACTAAAAGCCACAAAAGTGTAAGTTTTGGTGCAACAGCCGAGAGTGTTGCGCCCATAGATTGTACCGCCACCCAAGCCTCTACGGCCGAGGAACTTGGTACTACCCTGCCTATCCAATAGAGCCATTCGGGAAAGGCCTGCGGAGGTAGCGACACTCCACTCACCAGCAGGAAAGGGATAGAGAGCCACAACAGCCACACTATCGAACTCTCACGCCTGCGGAAAATAGCACTTACCATCTGCGCCAAGAAGATTACCGAGAGTAAATAGGGCAAAACAACCGCCACGCAACGCCACCACGCACCACGCATCGGATAGTCAAACAGCGAGTAGTGCACCGTAAGCATAAAGCCGAGCGTCAGCGCATATATGGCGAGATAAGCGACTGTCCGCCCGATGGTTACGGCCAAAGCGGACTCCGTAGCGTAGCACAGACCTCGCTCCCTGCGAGTAGCCGCCACCATACCTACTCCGATAAGGGCAGTCTGCTGCACTATAAGCAGAATTATCGCCGGCATAACAAACACTCCATAACCAAGCCGAGGGTTAAAGAGATTGCGTTGCTCGTAAATCACGGGAGGAATGTATGTTCCTTGGCGCTTCTCTATAATTTTTCCATTCATCTGCTGAATGGTCGCCACCGAACCCTCCGCCACCTCACGATAGGCGAGGAAATAACTCGCATCGCCAAGTATCGCCACCTTCGATTGTCGCTCGGCAAGAATATCGCCTTCAAACTCAGGCGAAAGCGCCACCACGCCCCATACTTTGCGCTCTCGGAGCAGTTGCTCGGCCTCTGTCATATCTGCCACCTCGTGCGCCACTCTCAATTTGGGCGAAGCGTCGAGCATACGCACCAACTCACGGCTTTCAGCCCCTTGCTCACCACCGACTATGGCTATCGGCACCTCATCGAGCACCTCTCCACCATAACCGAGCGAGTAGGCTATGCCATAGATAAAGAGGGCAAAGACCATTATCAGCGCCACCCCCTCATCGTGCCATACCGCACGCCACTCATCCTTTATAATCTCCCAAATCATAATCTGCCCCAGAATTTACGGGTTATAGCCACCCTTTTCAGGCGTCCCAATACCAGCAATGGCAACAGACAAAACAACAACATCGCAGCCACATCCTGCATCGAGAACCACCACGCCGAGCCCCTCACCGCCTGGTCAATATAGAGGCGCATAAAGTAGGTATAAGGAAACAACATAGTAAAGGGTTGCACCGCCGAGAGCATAGCCATTGTAGGAAATGTTACGCCAGAAAAAGTGAACGCCAAGACCGAATAACCGCCACCAAGCGATAACGACAAACGAAACGATGCCGTCAAAGCGACCACAAACAACGCTACCGCCTGATAGGCGATAACGAGTGCCACAGCACCTGCCACCAAAACCGACCAAGAGCCCTGCATAGGTGCGCCGTAGATAGCAAAAAGAAGTGTTCCAATAACCAATGCCAACAACCATAATGCGAGTGTTGCAGGGGCAAGTTTTCCCATCACAGCACCTACTAACGAGCCGTTTGCCGAGCGCAGCCACTCAACCGAAGTGCCATATCGTAACTCCGAGCCTACGGCATATATTGTCGAGAGCATCGAGGCGATAATCAATATCATCGCCAAAAAGCAAGGTGCAATATAGTAGGCGTAGTTAAGCCAGGGATTGAACAAGCCGTAGGTCGAAAAACCTATCGGCATAACCTGCGCCATAGCCGCCTCGCCCACAACGCCCTGCATCTCGGCTCGTTGCAGAGCCACACCGACTCCAAACGATGTTACCGCCATCTGCACCCCCTTTGCCGAGAGTGAATTTGTGGAGATATTTGTGCCCGAGTCGTAATATACGACCTCCGCCGTATCGCCCAAAAGAGTTTTGCGGGCAAAGCCATCGGGTATCTCCACCACTCCAACGACATCACCCTGCAACACCCTCTGCCGAGCCTCTGCCATATCGGCAACCTCCTCAACACAAGCAGTTTGAGGAGTTGCCCTAATCATAGAAACCAACTTGCGTGAGAGCGACGAATTATCCTCATCCACCACCGCTACGGGTAGCGCTCCGACCACCTCCTGCGAGAAGAAAATCGCAAAGAAGAGTATCACGCCCAGAGGCAACCAAAATAGAACTGCACGATACTCTCCATTCGAGGCAATACGCCCCATTTCACGCCTTGTTGCACCCCATACGCCCGAGAAAAATCGCCCGACGGTCATCGTTTTGCCTCTTTTGGTAACTCGATAATCACGCTCATACCCTCTCGCAGAGCCACCGTACCGAGAGGTTGCATCTTCACCTCGAAGGTGCGAATATCGAAATCCCCACGAGCCGAAGTTGCACTCTGCGTAGCGTAGTCCGCCTCGGCCGAGATGTAGATAACCTCAAACCCTACAACCTTATCCAAAGCGGGTACTTTTGCCTCGAAGTGCTTGCCCACGACAAACTCCGGCAGGCGGGTTTCGGCGATATTGAAAACGGCCTTGGCTGTACCGTTCTCGGTTATCGTAACAACGGGATAGCCGCTACCAACAATCTCGCCCTCGTTGGCTACAACCGTAGCCACAACGCCATCGGCAGGGGCGCACACCACCCTGTCGGATAGGTAGCGTTCCACCTCCTCGACTACGCTCTGCGCCTCACGCACCTGCGCTGCGGCAGCCGCCTTATCCTCCTTCGAAGCACCCTCCACAGCCAGCAGATATTGCGATTTGGCAGCCCTCTCCGTAGCCTTCGCAGCCTCCAATGCCGCACGAGCCTCATCTCGCTTTTGAGCCGATACAACACCCTCCTCGTAGAGCCTATGCACACGGGAATAGGTCTGTTTGGCGAGCTTAACACCCACCTTCGCCTTCTGCCACATATCTCGTGCCGAGTGAACAACAGGCTTGCGGGTTCCCGACTTCGCCTTGGCATCTATCGCCTTGGCGGCGCTCAACATAGCCTCCACCTGCGAAAGTTTAGCATCGAGCTCAGGCGTCGATATTATATAGAGGGTATCTCCTTTAAGTACCGAATCGCCCTCCTCCACCAAAATTTTATCGATGCGGCCGGCAATCTTCGAAGCACAACGCAGTGTCGTACACGCCACGAAGCCTTGCACCGTCGTAGTACGACTACGCCCCCAGCGATAGCCTATAAACACAATTATTGAGATCAGCAGTAGTAACACAACTATTAGCGAGATATTTGTCTTTTTCATACTTTGTTAATTTAGAAGATAGATTGCGAAGTCGGAGCGTGCAGATATTGCTGAAACGCACCACTCATACCCGAAGCATTCAATAGTCGAGCCAAAGCGACATCAAATTCGTAGGCTGTTTGCACTCGTTCCAACCTCGCCCGTGAGAGATTGAGTACCGCATCGACAACATCGGTTGCCGTAGCCATACCATTGTGGAAGGCATTGCGTTTGGCTCGCAAGAACTCCTTGGCAAAGCGCTCCGAGCGCTCTACTGCCTCGACGGTTGATAGTACCGACTGCACGCTGTTGTAGAGATTTTCAACCAGCAACGACACCTCCTGCTCCGCCTTGCGTTCCAGCGCCTCGACTCTGCGCAGTTGCCATCGTGCTGCCGAGTAGCGATACGCCCTATTCAAACCGTCGAAAATCTTGAAATTCAGCCCTACACCAACAGCCATACGGGGCGCTAACGAGGTGAGTTGGTAGTCGCAAAAACGCATACCGCCCATTGCCACCACCTCTGGAAAGAACTCCGCCCTATGCATCCTCACATTCATCACAGCCAACTCACGCACCTTATCCACCTCTCCGAGTTGAGGATTGTGCAACTCGGCCATCGCCTGAAAATACTCCAATGGCTCAATTTTCGAGGTGAGGAACATCGGCGTCGAAGGCTCGGCACTTTCGGTTGTTCCAAGCGAACTCTGCAACGCCTTAACGGCCGTTTCGAGTTTTAGTTTTGCTCGTTGTAACTCACGCTCTGCCTCCGCCAAGCGATACTCGGCATAGAGGCGCTCACTCGCTACTGCCATACCCTCTCGCTCCAACACCGCAACATCGTGCAGATGCTGTTTTACGACCGTTACCGCCTCCTTGCGAATTTGAACGCCCTGCCGAGCCAACTCTACACCGAAATAACGCTCGACAATCTCCACAATCAACGCCCCTCGCACCTGACGGCTCTGCTCCCGAGTGCGTTCTTCGTTGATTTTGGCCGCTTTGTTTGCGGTGATGATCTTTCCGCCGGTAAAGAGTGGCAACTCCACATCGCCACCCAAAAATGCGGTATTCTTACGCTGTAACGCATAGGAGAAATCCAATCCCAAAGCCGACAAACCCTCGCCGAGTATCGGCAGGAATGAGGATAGCATAGGGTTGAGGTCGATTTTCATATCTTGGTTGAGGTGAGCGTATGCTCCTCGCACCGTAACTCTCGGCATAAATAGTCCTATCGCCGCCTGGCGCTCACGATGAGCCGCCTGCTCGGCATAGTTCGAAGCCACCACGGCAGGATTTTCGGCCAAGGCGATAGTCATCGCATCATCAAATGTCAAATAGCGCTGTGCCGAGGTTCTAACGAGCGCAACAAGCGCAACAGCGAGCAGATATAGTCTAAACTTTTTCATTGCAAGAGCGTAGTTTTCAGACCTCTCACTCGCAATAATCGTGCAGATAAAAAGAGGGTGGCAACTTTCGTCACCACCCTCATCACAAACTAACTTTTCAAGCGCTTTTTAACCAATGTTACTTCTTGGCATCCATCTCGGCAGCCTGCTGGCGATACTTCATAATTTTACGAGCCTCACGAGATATTTTCTCATCAACCTTGTAGAGTTTCATCACCTGCAAAGGCTCGATAACCTCTGCAAAAATAAAGAGGTAACGCTGCTTTACCGTTGCAGTCAATATCTGATTAGCCAAACGAGCCGACACAACCTTCAAGGCATTCTCATTGGTAATCTCCTCCTTCTTGATGCGTGCATCTCTGTTCATCGATGTTACACGGCCAATCTCCTGACGATACTTGCGGAATACAGGGTCAAACTTCTCCATCTGCGCATCTGTGAGTGCCAATTCGGTTTTGAGTAACTCCAAACGAGTCTGCATCAACTGCTCACGCTGTGCCTTTTGTGCAGCACGCTGCTCCTCGGTCATCTGCGGTTTCTCCTGCGCAAATGCACTCTGCGCAAACATTGTAGCAACAACCAACAACAAAACAAAAATCTTTTTCATAATCATATCATATTAGGTTTGACAATTCTACAATCTGTTCTCCTCTTCCAAATAGTAGCCGCTATCGACCACCAAGTCGTAGATAACCTCTTCGGATGCGCTCTGCATCTCGAAAATCAGCTCCTCCATCGGGGTGTGCGGGCGGAAAATATCATCGCCAAACTTCACCACACCAAAGACTCCGACAACCACCACTGCGACCACAGCCACAGCACTCGCCCAGCGCCACTGCAACTTGTGCGAAGTATGCTCGGCAGGATGCGCCACCTCTCGTACCGCCATCTTTGCACGATACTTTGCCCTCTCGATTGCGCCCTCCTCAACTTTGAACGGCATCTGTTTCATATCCATCATCTTACTCATCTATTTCAATAACTCTAACCTGCTCCTTAATCTTTTGTACGGCGTAGTGGTAATTCGTCTTTAAGGTCGAAACACTCTGCCCCGTAGCCTGCGAAATCTCGTCAAACGACAACTCGTCGTAGTAGCGCATATTGAAGACCAATCGCTGCTTGGTCGGCAGTGCCAAAACGGCCTTTTGCAGTCGCACCACAATCTCGTCTGCCGAAGGATCCACCTCCTCGTCAAAGGTGGCCAACAACTCTCCACGCACCGAATCTATCGAGGAGAAAATACCTCGTTTTCGCCTACGCAACGCCTTGATTGCCTGCGTTGTAGCAATGCGATATAACCACGCCGTCAAAGAACTCTCTGCATCTCCTCGGAACTCCGAAATCGAAGTGTAGGCACGAGCAAAAGTCTCCTGCAAAACATCTTCCGCCTCTTCGTGCTGAACAACCACACGGCGGATATGCCAATAGAGCCGTTCACCATAGTGCTCAATCAGCAGGTCGAACGCCTCGACCTCACCTCTTCTCAACCGGGTAATCAACCCTGCCGCATCCTTCTTCATCTGTCCGAGTTCACCTAATAAGACGCACCTTCTTGTCAAAGGTTAAATTTTCGAATTACAAAATTAACATTTTTTTTGACTTTTCATAGTAGGTAACACAGAAAAATCTCTCCCTTTGCAGGAAGAGATTTATTAAATAGCGCTATTCAAAGTGCAGTGCAAAGAGCCACTGATGCGCTCGCAGCGAGTGTAAATAGGCGAGCTATTTTTGTGCTAAGCAAGGTAGCGAGAGCGCAGCATAGTAAGCCTATGTGAGCATCTCGCTATCCGAAGTGCAGTGCAAAAAGAGCCGACTATTTACGCTCGCTCTCCCACTCGAATGGTGCAAATACAGCAGCCTTATTACGCCACTCAGGCTTGCGCAGAGCGTAGATTATAAATGGTAGAATTATCACTATAAATGCACCTCCAAAGAGCACTGAGTACCAAACTGTTGTACTTCCCGTAGCGATTTGTGCCGGCGGAATAAAACTCAATACAAAGGCGAGCAATGAGCCGAGGAAGCCAACTCCTGCAATTATCCACATTGTAGTATTACCGCCAAGACGGAACGGACGCACCTTCTGTGCACGACGATAGCGCAAAACTATTGCCGAGGCGAACATCAACATATACATTACGAGGTACAAGAGTGCAGTAAGTTGCGACAAAATCTGATAGAACGACTGCACCGACGGCATAACCACAAAGAGGAGCGCCAAGAGGGTTACGACAATACCCTGAATAAGGAGGATATTGCGCTGTACGCCACTACTATTCTCCTTCTGGAAGAATGGCGGAAGATAGCCCGCTTTACCCACAGCAAAGATACCCTTCGAAGGACCCGACACCCAAGTAAGCACACCTGCCAACACTCCGAACATCAGCGCAATAGCAACGATAGGCGAAGCCCACGACATCTTAAAGTAGGCGAGATAATTATCGAAGCCCACCAAGAGCGACTGCGTCAAATTGACCTCTTTGGCCGGGATGATAAAGCCCAACGAGAATGTTCCGAAGATGAAAATCAATACCGTAACGAGAGCGCCGAGAATAATCGCCTTCGGATAGTTGCGGCTCGGATTATCCACCTCCATAACATGCACACCCATCATCTCCATTCCGGCATAGAAGAGGAATATACTACTTGCCAGCACCACATTGTTCCAATTTGTCAAATCGGGGAAGAAGCCCTGCGACATATCCATATTATTCTTACCGCCCGTAGCGAGGTAGGCAATACCCATAACGATAAGCAATGCAGCAGGAATAATCGTACCGATTATACCACCCCACTTACTCACTTTACCTACCCAATTCAAGCCCTTCAACGCCACGAAAGTTGCCACCCAATATATCGCCAACACCACGATAAGAGTAAAAACCTTGTTAGAGGCGAGCGCCATATCGTGCGTCTGATCCATACCGATAAAAGCAATCGACACCGCACCAAAGGTAAGCACCGTAGGGTACCAGATAGTGGATTGAATCCACTGTATCCATATAGCCAAAAAGCCCATACGAGCACCCATAGCCTCGCCTACCCAGCGGAATACACCACCCTGCTTATCGGAGTACATCGCAGCCAACTCTGCCGCAACAAGCGCCGTAGGAATAAGGAATACGATAGCGGCAAAAAGATAATAAAATGCAGAGGAGAGTCCATAGACCGACTCCGCCGCCAAACCTCGCAGACTGACCACTGCGGTAACATTCATAATTGCAAGGGTTGCCACCGTAAGCTTGAACCCTGTCGTCTTTTTTGTATCCATACCTTTTTATTTTTTGTTATCGCTCTGGCATAGCGCAATAATTACGCCATTTTATTTTGTTATTCTCCCAAAAATATCTAAATTTGTATCGTGTATTTATATCCCTACCGATGGTAGGGATTGTGAACAGACAATTTTGCAGAAAACAAACCAACCATAAGATGAAAAAACTAAACCTATTTTTCCTATTTGTAGCGGCGCTTACCGTTAGTTGTGCAAACTACAACGAGGTAGATCAAACCGTCAGCACAGACCGAACCTCTACCATATCGGTAGCATTGGCGCAGAGCCCACGAACAGCATTGGGCGAGCGAGGCGACGGCTACTACCCACTCTATTGGAGCGAGGGCGATGTCATCGCAGTAAATGGCGTATGTTCTGACCAAGCGCAGATTAATGCGCAGGATAGAAGCGTTGCAAAGTTCGACCTCATCACCGAGCAGACCTATCCGCTCTCTATAACCTACCCTTACACCTCCTCGACATCGAAAGATGCCCACAAGGTAGTATTCCCTGCCGAACAGGAGTATGCAGAGGGTACATTTGAGAATGGCAGCGCACCACTCTATGGATATGTAGCGAACTCTTCGGAGAAGATTGTACTGCACCACCTTTCAGGTGTGTTGCGCTTCCCGATGAAGAGCGCCAACGGCAGCGTCGTTCTCGACCGAGTGGTAATCACCTCAAAAAACGGCTCAAAAATCGCAGGCGAATTTGAAGTAAACTGCACAAATGGAAAGCTCACTCCAAGCAGCAACGCCGTAAGTTCGGTTACATACTCTCTTCCGACCAACTTTACACTCACATCCGACAAGGAGGAGGTGCTCTACATCGCCCTCCCTGATGTAAATGCCGGCACCTGCACGGTAGATTTCATCGATGGTAATGGCGGCAAGATGTCGGGCAACTGGAACAGCAACAACCTCGTTGCAGGCAATATCAATGTATTCCAGACCATAACCTACAACAAAGGAACAACCTGCACACTCTCTCCGTGGGAGGTTGACGAGGACTGCCTCGACATAAAGGTCTTTGCACCTACCGTATATGGCTATGTCAAGGATAGCAACGGTAACCCAATCAAAGGCGTAGCCGTAAGTGATGGTTTTGATGTCGTAGCGACCGACAGCAACGGTTATTACACACTCGATGTAACCAACGACACTTGGTTCATCTATATCTCGGTTCCTGCCGAGTACGAAATTCCGATTAACGAACTTGGACAACCCTGCTTCTACCAGGAGTATCCGAGCACCTCGGCTCGTTTCGACTTTACACTTACCCCTCTTCCGGGCGGTAAGGAGAAGGAGTTTGCGCTCTTTACATTTGCAGACCCTCAGGTATCGGATGCAAACCAGTTAAAGCGCTTCAACAGTGAGGCTATTCCGGGCGTTAAGGCTCACAGGCAGACCTTCAACATCCCTTGCTACGGTATCACTCTCGGCGATATCATCTCTAATAGCGTAGGTAACAACGATGAGGCATTCCGTACAAGTATGCGAGATGGATTCCACAACGAGAAGGTTGGTATGCCGGTATTCCAGGTTATGGGTAACCACGACTGTATCTATGTATCGTCGGATAATCCGGTATCAACAGACGACCGCAGTTCGTCGCTCAACATCAAAATGCAGCGCAACCACGAGGCGGTATTCGGTCCTGCAAACTACTCGTTCAACCGAGGAGACCTCCACATTATTGGCATGAAGGATATTGTGTACAATAGTGCAACCGACAATAGCAACCATACATTAGGATTTACCCCTGAGCAGGTGGAGTGGCTACGCCAGGATTTGGCTCTTGTGCCTAAGGACAAGAAGGTTATCTTGTGTGTGCATATCCCTATGTTCAACAAAACGACCAACTACACTCAAGATGTACTCGCACTGCTTAACGAGTATACTGATGCACACATTCTTTCAGGCCACACCCACTACCAGCAGATGTATAACCACGCCTACAACAAGACATCTTGGACTCGAGTATATGAGCACAACACCAGTGCTTTGTGCGGTATTTGGTGGGCAGCAAATATCTCGGCTGACGGAACGCCAAACGGCTGGAATGTCTTCATAAGCAACACAGCCGACAAAACCAAGGCATTCCGTGATTGGTACTACATCGGCTACAAGGAGACTATGAACACTCGTTCTCACCAGATGCGTCTGTATCGTGGTGATGATGTTACCGGCGCTGCTGCACCGGACGGATACACCGGCAACGCTAAGGGCTACTACAAGTTCAACTTCTCGCACGATGTTATTTTGGCAAATATCTACAACGCCGACTTCAACTGGACAATCGAGGTCTACGAGGATGGTGTGAAGGCGGGAAATATGTCGCTCATAACCAACGCCGTAGGCAAAGCGTATAAAAACAAGAGCGGCAGCGGAACTTTGAACGCTCCATACTATGTGGACTACACGGATAGTAGTCTCGACCTCTATACACAAGGTTTGTTCGTTGGTATTCTCGGCCGCATAAAGAGCGACGGAGTAACACCAAGTAGCGGTACTTGGCAGAGATGCTATCATATGTACAAGCACACCTTGAAGAATAAGAATGCACAGAAAATCGAGGTTGTAGCGACCGATCCATTCGGCAATGTATATCGTGAGAGTAACTTCCAGGTAGGTACGGACTATACCTATACAAAGAAATAGCGAAGAGGGGCACAAAAGGGCTGCGAGGCACACTTTTTGCCCCATAAACCTCCACAAGGAGCAGAGATGAGAGCGGCGATATTTGCACTTATATTGGTTATTTTCGGCTTTGGTTGTTCGCCAAAGCCGAAAAACAATACACCCAAGAGCTACCATTTCCGCTATGTCGAAGCTCCTATGCAGGCAACCCAAGAGCAACAAATTGCCTACCTGCGTGATCACTTTTGGGATAAGTTCGACTTTGCCGACACGCTCTACACCACCAAGGCCGACACCATCGAGATGCTCCGTGCCTACGCCTTATATGTAAGTAACTTTGTCGCTCCAACAGACCAAGCCCCCATTCGCACATTGATGCAAAAGGCCTCCGCCTCGAAGAAGATGTTTAACTACTTCATCACTCTCTCCGAGAAGGTCTTACACGACCCTAACTCACCTTATCGAAACGACGAGTTGTATATTGCAGTATTGGAGGCTCAACTCTCATCACCCCACCTCGACAAGTACGAGAAGATGGCACCCGAGTACGACCTCCGCATCGTATCTCAAAACCGCATTGGAAGGCAGGCTAACGACTTTCGCTACACGACAAAATCGGGGCGTAGCAGCAACCTCTATTCGATTGGCAATGACTTTGTAATCATCTACATAAATAACCCCGGCTGTGCTATGTGCCGAGAGATAAGCAAGGCGTTGCAGCATTCCGAACTCATCTCCGACCTGCAAAACGAGGGCAAACTGAAAATTTTGGCTATCTACCCCGATGAAAATCTCGACGAGTGGCACAAGTACTACTCCGAAATCCCGTCGTCGTGGATAAACGCCTACGACAAGGGGTGCCATATCGAGCGAAATAACCTCTACAATATCTCCGCCATTCCGGCACTATATCTGCTCGACAAAGAGAAGAGTGTCTTGGTGAAAGACTCGACTAATGTTGCCGAAATCGAGCATATACTTTGGCAACTCTCTACCAAGTAGAGATTTATTCTGCAAAATATCCGTCCGGAGGCCATTTTATCCCATTTTTTTACTATCTTTGGGAGTTAATTTGCGTTATCAGAATTTCTATGGGTAATATTAAGTGTATAGGCGTATTAACCTCGGGCGGAGATGCACCGGGAATGAACGCAGCAATTCGTGCGGTAACCCGCACTGCGATATATAGCGGACTTCGTGTAAAGGGTATTATGCGAGGTTACAAGGGCTTGATTACGGGTGAGATAGTGGATTTCACCTCTTCGAGTGTCAGCAACATCATCCAAAAGGGAGGTACAATTCTCAAAACGGCTCGTTGTCCGGAGTTCCGTGAAGCCGAAGGCAGAAAGCAGGCTTACGAGAATATGCGTAACGCAGGCATCGACGCCTTGGTAGTAATCGGTGGCGACGGTACAATTACGGGCGCACAGGCGCTTGCTCGTGAGTTCGATGTACCTATCGTGGCTCTTCCGGGCACTATCGACAATGACCTTTCGGGCACAGACTCGACCATCGGTTACGACACCGCACTCAATACCATTATGGAGGCTGTCGATAAGTTGCGTGATACAGCAACCTCGCACGAGCGACTCTTCTTTATGGAGGTTATGGGTAACACCGCAGGCTACCTCGCCTTGAACGGAGCACTCGCCTCTGGCTCGGAGGCGGCAATCATCCCCGAGATGGAGACCGAGACCGACCAGTTGAAGAACCTTATCGACAACGGTTTCCGCAAGAGCAAGAACTCGGCTATCGTGCTCGTTGCCGAAAATCCCGCTACGGGCGGAGCTATGGGCTTGGCAGAGCGTGTTAAGAAGGAGTTCCCGCAGTACGATGCCCGTGTAACCATCCTCGGCCACTTGCAGCGAGGTGGCTCACCGACAGCAGCCGACCGTATCCTCGCCTCTCGCCTTGGCGCTGCCGCAATTGCAGCCTTAAAGGATGGTCAGCGCAATGTTATGGTGGGTATTCGTGATATGGAGATGGTATATGTGCCATTCTCCAAGGCTCTCGGCCGCACCAAGCAGGTCAATAAGGAGAATGTCGAACTTGTAAAGATTCTTTCGATATAGTGAAACGACTCTTTCTATATATATTCCTATTATCTATTTCGAGTGCATCCATTGGCCAGGAGCGCAAACTCCTAACTATGGAGGATGCTATTCTCAACTCGGCTCTTACACCGAAGAACTATGATATTCGCTTCGACAAGGAGAACTCGGCGATATACGAACACACCAACGGCTCTACAATCGAGCGATACGACATCCGTAGCGGAAAGTTGGTATCGAGAGAACCTATTCGCATCGGTATGCCTAACCCTTTCTACAACAAAGCAGCCGTAAAGGGCAATAATGTTGTGTGGTACGACGGCGAGGGCAAGGAGCATAAAGTTACCAACTTTGAGGATAAGAATATCGTCTGCGGTCAGTCGATTTCTCGCAACGAGTTCGGTATTATCAACGGTCTGTTTCCTTCGCCCGACAACACCTTGTTGGCTTTCTATCAGAAAGATGAGTCGAAGGTTTCGACCTTCCCGTTGTTGGACATAACTTCACGCACCGGTTCGCTCGTAGAGATTAAGTATCCGATGAACGGTATGCCGTCGGAGCGTGTTTCGGCAGGCGTGTACGACACAGCAACGCAGAAGGTTATATATTTGAATGTTACCGACTTCGATGAGGAGCGCTACATCACAAACCTCTCGTGGTCGCCCAACTCGAAGGTTATCTATGTTCAGGTGCTCAATCGTGCGCAAAAGGAGATGCACCTAAACTCATATTGCGCCAAGACGGGTGCATTTATCAGGACCATTCTCACCGAGAAGAACAGCCGCTGGATAGAGCCTCAAAACCCAATTTACTTCGTTGATAATGACCGTTTTATCTACACGACAGACAATCGTGACGGATATAAAAATCTCTATCTGCACAACCTCAAGAAAGGCTCAACCGAGCGTCTAACAAAGGTCGATGCCGATGTGGCGTATGTGGCGCACGATAAGGATAGAGTTTATTACTACTCGGCAGAGGTTTCGCCCGTAGAGCAGCACCTTTTCAGCATTTCGCTCCGCAACGGCAAGGCACAGCAACTTACCAGAGGCGAAGGTTGGCACAACTGCACCATCTCGCCCGACAGCAAGCACTTCTCGGACAACTACTCGTCGTTGAATGTTCCTCGTGTGGTTGCGGTAGGCTCGACCGATGGTAAGTTCTATCGTGAGGTGTTCCGTGCCGAAAACCCTGCAAAAGATTACAACTACTCGACTATCGAACTCGGCTCTGTAAAGTCGGCCGATGGCAAGTACAACAACTACTACCGCCTTATCAAGCCGCTCGACTTCGATGAGAATAAAAAGTACCCCGTAATACTATATGTATATGGTGGTCCGCACTCGCAGTTGGTACGCAACTCATTCCAAGCGCAGTTGCGTCGCTGGGAGATGTATATGGCACAGCGTGGATATGTGGTCTTTGTGATGGATAATCGTGGTACGCTCTATCAGGGTGCCGAATACGAGAAGTCTATCCATCGTCAGTGCGGAAAGTGCGAAATGGAGGATCAGATGATAGGCTTGCAGTGGCTCCTCTCGCACAAATGGGCAGACAAGGAGCGTGTAGGCGTTCACGGATGGTCGTATGGCGGATTTATGACTATCTCGCTTATGACACACTACCCCGATGTGTTTAAGGTAGGTGTTGCGGGAGGTCCCGTAATAGATTGGAAATGGTATGAGGTGATGTATGGCGAGCGCTATATGGAGAACGCAACGACAAACCCCGAAGGTTTCGCTGCGACATCGCTTATTCCGCAAGCGAAAAATCTCAAAGGCAAGTTGTTGATTTGTCAGGGTGCGATAGATGATGTGGTGGTGTGGCAACACTCACTCTCCTTCGTAGATGCCTGCGTAGAGGCAAATGTGCCGGTAGATTACTTCCCTTACCCTCGTTCAAAACACAATGTACGAGGTAAGTGGCGAGTGCATCTGATGCAGAAGGTTACCGACTATTTAGAAGACTATCTGCGATAAGTGTGCCAAAATGGCAGAGCAAACTGCTTGGCACGCAGATTGATAGAGAGGAAAACAAACAGAAAACAATAAAACATATAAAATTATGACAGTAAAACCACTTTCAGACAGAGTACTTGTACTCCCAAATCCTGCCGAGACAACTACGGCAAGCGGTTTGATTATTCCCGACTCGGCAAAGGAGAAGCCGGCTGCGGGTAAGGTTGTAGCGGTAGGCCCTGGCACTGCCGAGATTAAGATGGAGGTAAAGGTTGGCGATGAGGTGTTGTATGGTAAGTATGCCGGCACCGAGTTGAATATCGACGGCGAGAGTTACCTTATGATGGCGCAGCGTGATATCCTCGCAGTAGTTGAGAAATAACGGATAACGAAAAACGGAAAACTATATTCCATAAATTCAAAATCGGAGGCGATGAGGCTATTTTTGTGCGTTACGCAGTGGCGGAAAGCACAGCATAGTAGACCTATGTGAGCATTTACGACGCAAGTAAGGTACAAAAAGAGTCCATCGAAACGATTTTATAACAAAGAGTAATACGATTATGGCAAAAGAGATAAAGTATAATGTTGAAGCAAGAAATCTCCTCAAAGAGGGTGTAGATGCTTTGGCGGATGCAGTAAAGGTAACACTCGGTCCTAAGGGCCGCAATGTGATTATCGGCAAGCCGTTTGGTGCGCCACATATTACAAAGGATGGCGTAACGGTAGCAAAGGAGGTTGAGTTGGAGGACTCATTCGCAAATATGGGTGCGCAGATGGTGCGTGAGGTTGCATCAAAGACCAACGACGATGCGGGTGATGGTACAACTACCGCAACAGTACTTGCACAAGCAATTATCGGTGTAGGTATCAAGAATGTTACCGCAGGTGCAAACCCTATGGACTTGAAGCGTGGTATCGACAAGGCTGTTTCGACCGTTGTGGCAAATCTTCGTGAGCAGTCGCAGGAGGTTGGTTCGGATAACTCGAAGATTGAGCAGGTGGCTACAATCTCGGCTAACAACGACAACACCATCGGTAAACTTATCGCCGAGGCTATGGCAAAGGTTAATAACGAGGGTGTTATTACCGTTGAGGAGGCAAAGGGAACCGATACCTATGTTGATGTCGTAGAGGGAATGCAGTTTGACCGAGGTTATATCTCGGCTTACTTCATCACCAATACCGAGAAGATGCAGACCGAGTTGGAGAAGCCATATATCCTTATTACCGACAAGAAGATCTCGACAATGAAGGAGATTATGGGCGTATTGGAGCCTGTGGCACAGAGTGGTCGTGCGCTTCTCATCATCGCCGAGGATGTTGATGGCGAGGCTTTGTCGGCTCTCGTAGTGAATAAGTTGCGTGGCACATTGAAGATTGCCGCTTGCAAGGCTCCGGGCTTTGGCGACCGTCGCAAGGAGATGTTAGAGGATATCGCTGCTTTGACCGGTGCAACCGTTATCTCGACCGACAAGGGTATGCGCATCGAGGATGCAACTATCGAGTCGCTTGGTTGCGCCGAGAAGGTTACAATGAATAAGGAGAATACCACCATCGTGGATGGTTGTGGCGATAAGGAGGCTATCAAGGCTCGTGTAGAGCAGATTCGTGCCTCAATCGAGGTATCAAAGTCAGACTACGACCGTGAGAAGTTGCAGGAGCGCCTTGCGAAGTTGGCAGGTGGCGTAGCAGTTCTCTATGTGGGTGCTGCAACCGAGGTTGAGATGAAGGAGAAGAAGGATCGTGTAGATGATGCTTTGGCTGCAACTCGTGCCGCTGTTGAGGAGGGTATCGTTCCGGGTGGTGGCGTGGCCTACATCCGTGCTACCGAGGCACTCGAAGGCTTGAAAGGCGCAAACGATGACGAGACAACCGGTATTCAGATTGTTAAGCGTGCTATCGAAGAGCCGCTTCGTCAGATTGTCGCAAACGCAGGTGGAGAGGGCTCGGTTGTAGTGAATAAGGTGCGTGAGGGCGCAGGCTCATTCGGCTACAATGCCCGTGAGGATCGCTACGAGGATATGCTCGAAGCGGGTATCATCGACCCTACAAAGGTATCTCGTGTGGCTTTGGAGAACGCAGCATCTATCGCTTCGATGTTCCTCACTACCGAGTGTGTATTGGCCGAGAAGAAGGTCGAGAACCCAATGCCTGCAATGCCTGCCGGCGGTATGGGCGGAATGATGTAATAAGAGCTGAAAAGTTTATGGTTAAGAGTGGAGAGTTTTTTAATTCTCCACTTTTTTGCTTTTTGGAGATGCGTTAGAGAGATTAGGGAGATTAGAGAATTTAGGGATTAAAGACTACTCTCTATTTCTCGTCAGAAGTCGTGAGATGTATGACATCACAAAAGAAACCCCTTCGGTACAGTACAAGCAGTACAGCCCGAAGGGGTTTACCTTCTCACAACCTCGCAACACACAAAAAATCAGAGGTGATTGAGGTATTTTTGAGACAAACGAGAAGCGGAGTCCGCAGCATACTTGGCGTATGTGAGGAACTCCGCTATCGATGAGCGGCTCAAAAAGAGCCAATCAGAATGATTTTTTACTCTGAAAGAATCTCCAAGAGTTTGATCGCTGCATCAGGAATCTTGGTACCAGGACCGAAGATAGCTGCTGCGCCATCCTTGTAGAGCTGGTCGTAATCCTGTGCAGGGATTACACCACCTACTACTACGATGATATCCTCACGACCAAGCTTTGCAAGCTCCTCGATAATCTGAGGAACGAGAGTGAGGTGTCCCGCTGCGAGTGAAGATACACCTACAACGTGAACATCGTTCTCTACTGCCTGCTTTGCAGCCTCGGCAGGAGTCTGGAACAAAGGTCCCATATCCACATCAAAGCCGATATCTGCGTAACCTGTTGCTACAACCTTAGCACCACGGTCGTGACCGTCCTGACCAAGCTTCGCAATCATAATACGAGGCTGACGGCCCTCCTTCTTAGCGAAGTCAGCGCACATCTGCTGTGCCTTCTCGAAATTCTCATCTTTCTTCATAGCCGAACTATAAACTCCCGAAATTGAACGAATAACTGCCGAGTAGCGACCTACCTCAACCTCGCAAGCATACGAGATTTCGCCGAGGGTAGCACGAACCTTTGCAGCCTCAACTGCGAGTTCTAGGAGGTTACCCTCACCTGTCTTCACGCACTCTGTGATTGCTGCCAAAGCCTTATCTACGGCTGCCTGATCACGATTAGCCTTCAACTCGTTGAGGCGCTTGATCTGGCTCTCACGAACAGCAGTATTATCTACTGCTAGGATATCGATTGGAGCCTCCTTAGCAAGGCGGTACTCGTTCAAACCGATAATCTTCTGCTCACCCGAGTCGATACGAGCCTGTGTACGAGCAGCTGCCTCCTCGATACGCATCTTTGGCACGCCGGTCTCGATTGCCTTAGCCATACCGCCGAGCGACTCAACCTCCTCAATCAAAGCCCAAGCCTTGTGAGCGATCTCGTTGGTGAGGCTCTCAACATAGTACGAACCTGCCCAAGGGTCAACTGTACGGCATACATTGGTCTCCTCCTGGATGTAAATCTGGGTATTACGAGCGATACGAGCCGAGAAGTCGGTTGGCAAGGCGATAGCCTCGTCAAGCGCATTGGTGTGGAGCGACTGTGTGTGTCCGAGTGCTGCACCCATAGCCTCGATTGCTGTACGACCAACATTGTTGAATGGATCCTGCTCTGTGAGCGACCATCCCGAAGTCTGCGAGTGAGTACGCAATGCGAGCGACTTAGGGTTCTTAGGCTCAAACTGCTTAACAATCTTAGCCCACAACATACGAGCAGCACGCATCTTCGCAATCTCCATAAAGTGGTTCATACCGTTAGCCCAGAAGAATGACAAGCGTGGAGCGAAGGCGTCAATCGACATACCTGCGTTGATACCTGCACGCAAATACTCCAAACCGTCAGCCAAGGTGTATGCCAACTCGATGTCAGCGGTAGCACCGGCCTCCTGCATATGGT
>JAZONG010000055.1:0-1610 GCA_045654385.1 Alistipes sp. | reverse complement strand
TGCAGTAAGATTATGACTCCAACACTGATGGGTACGATGACTCCGGTGAACTTCCCGAATTTTATGTCACTCTCTTCCAAGATTCAGAAATTTCTCTCTAAAACCAGCTTTACGAAGTAATGTGCGTACAACTACATCCCGATATAGAGCAGCTTGATAGGTCGAGTCTTTGTTACTCGATCTACTCGCAGTTGTACCACAACTTCTTCAATGCCCAGCAGAAGAAGGATGCCGAGCATCCATACGGCGTTGAAGAGGGAGATGAGACGAGTGTACGACTCAAAAACACCGCCTACGGATTTGCCTCTGCCATTGCCGGTGCTGTTACTGGCTAAGGTGGTGAGTCTGGCGGTGGTCTGCTTATAGACTACCTCAAGAAGACGGGCGGAGATATGACCGGTATCTTCCGTGCCAACTATGGTTTTGAGGCGGGTGTAGCCAATACCCGAATCCTTGAAACCTACTCGGAAGATATTACCGATGCTGATGGTGTTGTCTCGGCCATTGAGTATGGCGTAAAGATTACGGGCAACCTTAAACTCGGAGGTGATGCCCTCTATCTTGGTGGTAGAAATATACTGCGCTACGACCCATATAAGGCAAAAGCCACCATAGATGCATCGAACATCGACTTCCTCAGTGGCTCGGTTCACTCCACAGGTGAATGGACCATTGGAGATAAGGAGAGCGGTATCTTCATTTCGCCTACATCATTGCAGGTGGGTGGCAAGGATGTCTATCATAAGGGCAATGCCAACCTTGCGAGTGTTGATTGGACAATGCAAAACGGCACGGTGCATAAAGGCCTTATCGTTCACGGAGCATCAACGCTGGGAGGTATGCTATCAGCCAAATATGGCGTGCAGTTGGGAGATAAGGGCAATACGCTACTATCGTTCTCGGGCGAAGATGTGGCACTCAGCGGCTATCTCTCGTTCCTGGATGGCTTCGGTGTTCGCATTGCAGGCAAATCGGTACTCACTCGTGAGGGTGAGAGTATCCGCTTGGGTAGTATAGGCGGCGATTTGCTTTTGGGTAGCGATGATACTCCCAAGATTCGTCTATTCTCTGGAATCTCGGATATCGATGGCGATTGTCTGATGCTCTCTCCATACGGTAAGGCTTGCTTCCCCGGTTCGCTCACCGTAAGGCATAACTATGGAGCCGACCTTCTTTCGTCATATCGTGTAGATAGCAATGATGAAGGAATCATCATCCATAAGAACCTACGCTTTGGCACGGCTGATGGCTTACTTATCAAAGGCGATAAAGAGCATATCTCACTATCATCTGATGTGGTCTACGAGAAAGATGGCGTACAGACTATCATTCCTCACGATACCTCGTTCAGTCATCGTGCTTCCACCAGCAAATATGCTCCGCAGAACAGATACAGCGAAACATTCTTTGTCAGCACCGATGCTGACTTTGTGGCTGCGAATGTTCCTATCGAGGCAGTTGGGCATATAGGAATTGATGGTTCTTACACCCGTTTGACTGATGGAGTCCTATACTTAACAGAGGCTCTACGCTTGCAGGCTGTGAGCGACGGCATCAAACACTATGGCAACAGTTACTTTGGCGGGACACTCTCCTCGGAGTTCTTCTCG
>JAZONG010000054.1:0-1252 GCA_045654385.1 Alistipes sp. | reverse complement strand
TCGGAGAGGTTCTCGTGTCGTTTGAGCCTTTCGTTGATAGAACGAGAGCGTTCTCTTGTGTATCTCTCGGTCGTTGCGACATTCTCCGCAAGCACGATTCCGAAAACGCCATTCTTCGAGAGAATGATGTTATCGCCGGCGAAGTTTACGCAAGCGTAACGACTCACAACGCCTTCGCCTATACTTCCGGCGGAGGTTGGGAATATGCCTCGGATAGATTCAAGGTTTCCGCTCGAATCGTAGGATTCTCTATAAGAGCCGGTGCGGTAGAAGATACTTGCCTCTTGCCCGGTTTCCGCCTTGTAGATTACGAGCGTACTATCGGAAAGTCGAGCGTAGCCGTTGACCGCAACCGAGTCGCTACCCATTGAAGCGGTGTTGAGGTCTCCAAAGTAGGTGTAGTCGTCCATTTCCGAGTGAAAGTCGATATTCGGATAATCCGAGTTGCCACTCAAAAAGAGTCGGTCGGTGTTACCGTCTACACCAAAAAGGATTCCGAAGTTGCAATTCATAATTCTTTCAAGATAGCCTTCGTTCGAGTGTTCGTAGGTAACATAAATGTTATCTCTGTTCTCGATTTGAGGAGCGGAGGAGATAGAGAGCATTATCTTGCCGGTTGCATAAACGAGCGAACCGCACTCTTCCGCCGTCATAGCCGTTCCGTTCTTGGCTACCTTATAGAGTTTTGTCTTGTCGGTTTGGTTGTTCTTGATGAGGTATTCGACGGCGACCTCGTTTTCCTCCGAGCCTTCGACGGTTTCGAGTTTAATCTCTACCGCCGTTCCGTCGTCAATTTCCCCGGCGTCGAGCGTCCAGGTTTTGTTCGCTTCGGCGCTTCCGAGAAGTTGGTTGATACGCTTCCTCGATAGACAATTTATATCGTCGAGGCTTCCTCTCGTATCGTCCATAACATCGTCCGGGTCGATAGAGATTGTAGTCGTCGGAATATAAGTGTCCTCGTTGTTTGCCACCCTTCGGAGTTCGTAAGAGCCTCCGTCGTTCCAAGTTCCGTATACGAGGTAGTCTCCGCAACCGATAATATACGCCTTGCCTTTATTAAAGAAGGCTTGGCTTCTTTGGTCTTTAAGAAGTCCTACATCGCACTTCGCCGGAGCGTAGGTAGAGGAAAGCGTGATGTCTTGATACGAATACTTTCCGTCGGATTTCGTAAGACGATAGAATCTCTTCCCGGCGTGAACTAACATCTCTCGGCGGTCGCCGTTCACATACTCGAATATACCGTTTATGCGCT
>JAZONG010000053.1:0-4195 GCA_045654385.1 Alistipes sp. | reverse complement strand
CTATCCGGCAGCAGCTGAGGGTCAGGTTGAGTTCTCTGCAAACCAGTCGCACGCAGGCAACAACACTTTCGGCAACAATGTTGCCACAATGTGGGGTTACAGCGAGAATGGCGAGGGCATTCAGTTGCAGCACCTCACCGGTGTTATCAAAATCGGCGTTGTAGCTGATGCTTCGTTGGAGGGCAAGGCACTCACCTACGCTCAGGTGTCGACTATCGACCGTACACCTATCGCAGGTGCGTTCAACTTCGACTTCGAAAATGGCGAACTCGGCGAGCCTACCGCAACAGCTACCGAGGTTATCTCTTACTCGTTTGGCGATGGTGCTGCACTCAGCACAACCGAGCCTACCTACTTGCACATTGCAGTTCCTGCGGGCAAGTACGACGAGTTGTATGTTACTTTGTACGATACCGATGGTGGCGTAATGTACGCAACTGTTAAGGCTGGCGATTCGAAGCCACTCGCAGCAGGTAAGGTGCGTGAGTTCAAGAAGGACGGCGTTGAGCAGCTTATCAAGTATGCTCCAAGCGCAGAGGTTTATGCTGTAAAGAATGCGGCTGACTTGGTTAAGTTCGCAAGCAGTGATATGGATAAGGACCTCCTCTTGGTAGCCGACATCGATATGACAGATGTTGAGTGGACTCCAATCGATGGTTATAGCAAGACCGTTCTCGGTAACGGTTATGCTATCAAGAACTTGAACGCACCATTGTTTGGTACTACCAACGCATCGTTCAAGGGCTTGCACCTCCAAGTAAATATGAGCTCGAACGAGCGTCTTATTTTCGGTACTTTGGCTTGCCACTTGTCGGCAACTGACGAGGTTGCTCCAAGCGTTGAGCACTGTACAGTTTCGGGTACTATCACCATCCACAACGAGACTCCAGAGCTCGCAAACGACGGAGCTAACGATACCGACCTCAACTTTGGTGGTCTTGTTGGTCGTGCTGATGGTGTTAGCTTCAAGAACTGCGAGAACAAGGCAACCATCAATGTAAAACAGATGCTTAAATCGGCTGCAAAAGGCACTCGTGCCCCTATGGGAGGTTTGATTGGCTACGGAAACATCTTCACCCGCAGCAACAATAGCGTTATCTACACCGACTGCATCAACTTGGTTAACTCTGGTGCAATCAACTACAATGTAGGCGAGGCAGACAAGAATGTTGGTACTCGTGTTGGTGGTGTTGTAGGTACCAGCACTAATAATGTTGGTGGTAAGTTGGAGAACTGTGTCAACAAGGGTGACATCACCATCCACACTACTCACACTACTTCTGTAACGAACTACTGCGGTGGTATTTCGCCTGTATTCTACGGCTCGGTAACCAATTGTAGCAACTACGGAAATTTGGTTATGAGTGGTGTAAATAACGGTATGTATCACTCGGGTATTATCGCCTTTGTAAACAATGAAGAGACGACACCGACTCGCAAGTGGAGCGGATGTGCAAACTATGGTAAAATTAGCTTCGAGGATGCCAAATCTAATACGATATATCTTGGTGGTCTTGGTGGTCGTATTGTTAATGTTGGTATTGACAACTGCCACAACTATGGTGAGGTATATGCTGCAAGCAACGCTTATATGAAGAGTGTCCTCTGTGCTGGTATTGCAGCATATCACCAGACTGTTACAGATTCAACACTCGAGGTGTTGTATATGAAGGATTGTACAAACAATGCACCAATCAACTTCTGGGCATCGACTGTACCTGAGACAACCTCAACCTACAGCGACTACAAGTATCGACTCGGCGGTATTACAGGTTATAGCAACGCTCGTGTTGAGAGCTGTACAAACAATGCAGAGGGCGACATCACCATCAAGGGTAATATCACACAGCTGCACTTCGACACCAACGATTTAGCAGCTCGAATTGGATGTGAGGTTGCAGGATGTCTTGCGTATAAGTCTAACAAGGTGGCTAACAACCTAACCAACTATGGAGATATTACTTTCGATGCAACACTCAATCGACTCGAGAGCATTGATGCAGACCTCTTCTTGGCAGGATGTATGGGTACAAACACACTATCTGCCGAGATGCAAAACTTCAAGAATTATGGCGACATCATCGTAGGCCCAAACAGCGATATCAAGGTACAGCGTGCACATATTGCAGGCGTTTTGGCCGATGGTATCCAGCACGGTGGTCACGCAACAGTTGGCGCTTCAAACCAAGGTAACATCTCGGTTGGTGGTAAAATTACCACTGTTGCTCCTGTGTCGAAGAAAAGCGATGCAATCGCAGTTGACGAGGAGTATATCGCTATCGGCGGTATCCGTGGTACTGGTCGTGTTAAGGCTAATGTAGACAATGGTGTGCAGGGCAACAACAAGGTTGGCAACATCACTATCAGCGCACAGCTCGACTCTAAGCTCATCGCAGTGGGTGGTGTTGTTGGATATGGTAACTGTATCTCAAACAACATCAACTATGGCAACATCTCTTCTACCTCAACCGCACTATTTAATGGTCATACCGCTATTGCAGGTATTACTGGTTTTTCAATGGTATGGAAGGGTAACCTCAATGCAGAGGATAAGGTTGTCAGCGGTATCAAGAACTACGGAAACTTGGATATCAAGGGCTCATTCAAGAAGGATGGTAGAACAGGTACTAACGAGATGATGATTGCTGGTTGTGTTTGTGATTGTGATGCTGGAGATTATGTGGGTAATGCAAAAGATAAATCTTCAATCAAGAAGATCGACTGGCACAACTATGGCAAAATCTCGGTTGATGCATCTTCTACTATAACCGGTTTGATTGGCGGTATAGGCGTGTATATGGTGTCCGATGGTGATCTTGTGGAAGATATGTACAACCACGAGGGTGCGGATATCAATGTTAAGAGTTCAAGCAATGTAAACTTCTATCTTTCGGGTATTACATATCGTTCTTTGAGCCACCTCAATAATGCACAGAACGACGGAAATATCACTTTCAGCGGTAATGTTGCTCAGCTATACATCGGTGGTGTTCTCGGTAACGACAACAACTGGAAGCGTGAGAATTTGACAAACAATGGTGCTATCACCGTTCAGGATTGTACCGGAAACCACTCAGGACACTTCTTTATTGGTGGTATTGTCCCTATATTCTCTATTGGAAATACTTGGGTTTGGGATAATTGCCACAACACTGGCGATATCACAACTACCAATATCAACAATAATAAGAACTTGAATATCGGTGGTATCCTTGCCGTTGGTACAAGCAGTACAGACGATGTTGCAAAGGCTGAGATTTTCAGCAACTGTTCGAACTCAGGTGATATTAACGCTGCAGGTAATGTTAGACGACCTTACATCGGTGGTTTGTTCGGATATTTTGAGTATGCTACAAATAACTCGAAGTGTCCTCGAGTTATTCTCCAAAATTGTACCAACAGCGGAGATATCAATTGCTCGACCGTTGGAACAGCAACCGACTCGAATGAGTTCTATCTCGGTGGTATCATTAGCCGTATCAACCAGTGTTGGATGTCGTACGAGAAGGATGGTAAGACTGTAACTTGGAGTGGCACTATCAAGAATACTGGTAATATCAAGTTTAACGGAAAGATTAACACTACTACTAAGCAGGTATTTATTGGCGGTATCGTTGCTCGTCACAAAAAGGATGCAATAGGCGATTATATGCCGGCAGCCGAAAACTTGACCTATGTAAACGAGGGTAATATCGAGTTTGCACCAGCAGACAATGCTACTTACGCTCCATATATTGGTGGTGTTATAGGTCACGCAGATGTAACCGGCGGCGTACAGACCGGAATTAATAAAGCAATCGTAAATTGCGATATCAAGGCTTGGGGTGCTACAAATGTGGGTATGATCTTCGGCCGGGATCGCAGCGACTCTCACAAGGCTACCAACTGTCAGGTTGCAGGTTCGATTGACAAGGGAAAGAATGGCCCACACTACGACCCAACAGAGGATGAGTTTGTGGACTCAGGCTGGTACTCGTTTGTTGAAACTTTGTACACAACCAACTTCCACAACTATATTTATAGAACACCTGTGGATGCTTCGGTGGCAGCTGAAGATGGTTGTACTTGCCCAACCCCTGAACCAACACCGGCAGAGTAACGAATGGTTTAACGATTAAATTTTTAGGAAGTTATGAAGAAAAATATAATGTTGAGCTATTCTGCTCCCGAGTTCGAGATTTTTGAGGTAGCCGTT
>JAZONG010000052.1:0-1101 GCA_045654385.1 Alistipes sp. | reverse complement strand
CCGAGAGTCTCGATAATGGTTTGTTCTCTTACCGCCGCCTTCGCTCTTTCGAGTTCGGCTTGGCGTTCTGCCTCACGCCTACGGCGAGCGTTTTCGGAGTTCTGTTCCTTTGTTTGAGTAGTTCCGGTTTCCTTCGTAGCGGTAGTTCCGCCTTGCGGTTCTCCCGGAGTGTCCGTGAACTCAACATCGTTTACATCGTCCTTGGTGGTGTCGACATCAGCGTGGCTATCGACCTCCGTGTCTACGGTTGTTTGCGCTGTTTTAATTTCTTCTGGCATAAGAAGTTCTCCTTTGCATTTTTCCGCTATTGCTGCGTAAGATTTTTGTATAGTTATAGGAGCGACCTATTGACTATCGGTTGGGTTGAGCCTTGATAGGCTTTTTATAAAAGGGGCAAGTCGGCTTACGACAAACATATACGGTTTTACCCTTGATTCGCTTGACCGTTGCCTCCGTTTTGCACTTGGGGCATAACATTCGCTTGACCTCCCATATTGTTGTAAATGTGTTGCGCCATATCGGAAGCGTCCTTGGTCGTCTCCGCAATCTTGGCGTTACCCATTTGAATTTGACGGTTGCCTTCTCGAATCTTCAAGGAAGCCTCCGTATACATATTTGCGATGTAGGTTTTGAGCGTGTTATTCTCTTGAATAACGGCTACAACCTGGTCTACCGTCGCCTTTTGTTGCTCAACGACCTTTGCAAGTTCGATATTCTGCGCTTGCGCTTGTTGAAGTTGTTGAGTGAGTTGCTTGATTTGGTCTTGCTCGTCCGCTTCGATACCTTTGAGAATCTCCGACCTATTCGAGAGAGCGTCCTTCGGATATGCTCGTAAATAGGTTTTCATAGAGATTGCTCCCTTGGCAAGAAGCACATCGAGAGCGTTGATGTCGCCGGCGGCGGAAGCCTTCGTTCCGGCGGTTGCCTCTACAACAACGGAGAACTCGGTGTGTTCGTAGTCTTGGCTACTGAATACATCGGTCATTTGTACCTCTTCGGATTGAGCGCCTTGCATAGGAACGCCGTTTTCGTCCGTAGGCACTTGCTCCTCGACGAAGGTAAACTCCTTCTCGGTGTAGTAGAGTTTGAAGAATTGAGCGA
>JAZONG010000051.1:0-18229 GCA_045654385.1 Alistipes sp. | reverse complement strand
AGATTTTTGAGGTAGCCGTTGAAGGCGGCTACGGAACAAGCGTCGGTCTCCCTGGCTTCGGCACAGAGGATGATGAGCTTAGTTTCTAAATCTACAACCCTCTTTTGCAAGGGGCAGCCATTCGGTTGCCCCTTGTTTTTTATCTGCTAAAATTTCGGATTTTATCTTTTTTTACTACCTTTGTAGTAACTAAACCTTAAAAACACTATGTTCGATAACTTCGTAAATCGTCATATCGGTTGTAGCAATGCCGATACCCTCAAAGCAATGCTCGACACTATTGGTGTCAGCTCGGTTGAGGAACTCATTTCGCAGGTTCTCCCTGCCGACATTCGTTTGAACGCTCCACTCTCTCTTGGCGAGGCGATGAGCGAGTACGAATTTGCTCAACACATTCAGGAGTTGGCCGCACGCAACCAGCAATTCCGCTCATTTATCGGTATGGGTTACTACCCTAACGCCGTATCGGCAGCGATTATGCGCAATGTATTCGAGAACCCTGCGTGGTACACCTCTTACACCCCATATCAGGCGGAGATCTCGCAAGGTCGCTTGGAGGCTTTGCTCAACTACCAGACTGCAATCATCTCGCTCACCGGTATGGAGATTGCCAACTGCTCGTTGCTTGACGAGGGTACTGCCGTAGCCGAGGCTATGGCAATGATGTTCGCATTGCGCTCTCGTGAGGCGGTAAAGGAGGGACGCAACCTCCTCTTCGTGGATGAAAATATCTTCCCACAGACACTCGATGTATTGCTCACCCGCAGTGAGCCATTCGGCATCGAACTTATCGTAGATAACTACGCCGATTACACCTTCACAGGCAAGGAGTTTGGTGCAATCGTACAGTACCCTGCCGCAAATGGCGAGGTGCGTGATTACTCCGACTTCGTGGCATCGGCTCACGCCGTAGGCGCACTCGTAACGGCTGATGCAGATTTGCTCTCGTTGGCACTGCTTGCTCCGCCTGCCGAGTGGGGCGCAGATATTGCCGTAGGCTCGACTCAACGACTCGGTTGCCCTATGGGTTTTGGTGGTCCGTCAGCAGGCTATATGGCTACAAAGGATGCCTATAAGCGCAATATGCCGGGCCGTATCATCGGTGTATCAGTAGATCGTCTTGGTCGTCGTGCTTTGCGTATGTCGTTACAGATGCGTGAGCAGCACATCAAGCGTGAGCGTGCAACCTCGAATATCTGTACCGCATCGGCTTTGATGGCGTCGATTGTCGGTTTCCACTGCGTATATAATGGTGCAGAGGGCCTGCATCGTGCAGCACTCACCGCACACCTCGCAGCAGAGAGCGCAGCCAAGGCTATCGAGGCTTTGGGCTATAAATTGACCAATACAAACTACTTCGACACGCTCGAAATCGAGGCTGAGGCTTCGGTTGTAGAGTCGGTGGCCGAGGAGCACCACATAAACTTCTTCTACCCTTCGGAGTTCCGAGTACGCCTCTCGTTTGACGAGGTTACCACACCGGAGGAGGTTGAGGAGGTAGTAGCAATCTTTGCCGAGGCAAAGGGCCGCAAGACCAAGAAGGTTGTTTTCGCCACCGAGCCACAGTCGTTTATGGCTCGTAGGTCGGCATATCTGACCGAGCCTGTATTCAACCGCTATCGCTCAGAGAGCGAGTTGATGCGTTACATCAAGCAGTTGGAGTTGCGTGATATTTCGTTGGCAAACTCGATGATTTCGCTCGGCTCTTGCACTATGAAGTTGAACCCTGCCGCTACGATGCAACCGCTCTCGTTGGCTGGTTTCCAGAATATCCACCCGTTTGCCCCAGCATCGCAACACGAGGGCTACACCGCCCTTATCGAGGAGTTGGAGAGCGACTTGGCAACAATTACGGGTTTTGCAGCCTGCTCGTTGCAGCCTAACTCGGGTGCAGCAGGCGAGTACGCAGGCTTGATGGTTATCCGTGCCTACCACCAGAGCCGCAATCAGGGCTATCGCAATGTGGTACTCATCCCTGCATCGGCTCACGGTACAAACCCTGCATCAGCAGCAATGGCGGGTATGAAGATTGTAACCGTAGCGTGCGACGAGCACGGAAATATCGATGTCGAGGACTTGAAGGCAAAGGCAGAGCAGTACTCGTCGGAGTTGTGCGCCTTGATGGTAACCTACCCTTCGACTCACGGCGTATTCGAAAGCCGTATTCGTGAGATTGTAGATGCCGTACACGACGCAGGTGGCGAGGTCTATATGGATGGAGCAAATATGAATGCACAGGTAGGCTTGACAAATCCGGGCTTTATCGGAGCGGATGTCTGCCACCTCAACCTGCATAAGACCTTCGCAATGCCACACGGAGGTGGTGGTCCGGGTGTTGGCCCTATCTGCGTGGCTTCGCACCTCGCACCATTCCTTCCATCGCACTCGGTGGTAAGCACAGGCGGTGAGCAGGGCATCACAGCCGTTTCGTCATCACCTTGGGGCTCGGCAATGCTCTTGCCTATCACCTATGGTTATATCAAGATGCTTGGCGCAGAGGGATTGCGTAAGGCTACTGAAATGGCCATCGTAAATGCCAACTATATGGCGTCAGCCATCAAACACGAGTTCCGCACCTACTACTCTGGCGAGACAGGTCGTGTCGGCCACGAGATGATTCTCGACTTGACCAACTTCAAGCGTGATTACGGAGTTGATTGTGGAGATGTGGCACACCGCTTGATGGACTACGGTTTCCACGCCCCTACCCTCTCGTTCCCGGTACACGAAACACTTATGGTTGAGCCTACCGAGTCGGAGCCAAAGGAGGAGATGGACCGCTTTATTGAGGCGCTTATACAGATTAAGCGTGAAGCAGAGGCTATTAATGGCGAGGCAGATAATGTGGTGGCAAATGCGCCTCACATCGCCGAGGAGTTGGCTGGCGAGTGGTCGCACCCATACTCACGCCACGAGGCGGCCTTCCCGTTGGAGTGGGTTGCCCGCTCGAAGTTCTTCCCATTTGTGTCGAAAATCGACAACGGCTATGGCGATAGAAACCTCGTATGTAAAAACAGTGATTAGATAGTAGTTAGTAGAGAGTAGTTAAACCCTATTACTATTAAAAACGATAACATTAATCAAAATTATAAACTTTAACTAAATTAACATTATGAAGGTAGAAAACACAAAGTTTGTTGCGGTAAACTATACTCTTACCGTTGATGGTCAGATTGCAGACCAAAATCCGGAGGGACAGCCTCTCGAATTCGTATGTGGCGCAGGTATGTTGCTCCCTAAGTTTGAGGGCGCTCTCATCGGCAAGGAGCCGGGCGATAAGGTATCATTCACATTGGAGCCAAAGGATGGCTACGGTGAGATTATCGCAGAGGCTATCGTTGAGTTGCCAAAGACCATCTTTATGATTGACGGTAAGGTAGTTGAGGAGATGCTCTTCGTAGGTAATGTAGTACCTATGAGCGACGCTGAGGGCCACCGTATGAACGGCGTTATCAAGGAGGTTAAGGAGGAGACCATTATGATGGACTTCAACCACCCAATGGCCGGCAAGACCTTGAACTTCGATGTTGAGGTTGTTGAGGTGCGTGATGTAACTCCTGAGGACTTGGCACCAAAGGGAGGTTGCTCTTGCGGTTGCGACCACGACCACTGTGGCGATGGCTGCGAGGGTTGCGGCGAGGAGCACCACTGCGGTGAGGGCGAGTGCCACTGCAACTAACATTCAGACTAACAGAAAGCGGCCAAAAGGTCGCTTTCTTAGTTAAAAATTGAGAATTAGGGCTTTTTTGGTGCTTAATTCTCAATTTTTTCGTAACTTTGTGCGTTTATTACATAAACGCTCAGAAACTATGGAACAAAATATATTTAAGCGTTGGAACCGAATTGTGGGTTGGGCGGTCTTTGCCATTGCGGCTTTGACCTATCTGCTCACCATCGAGCCATCCTCTTCGCTTTGGGATTGCGGCGAGTTCGTAGCCACATCTTACAAGTTGGAGGTGGGACACCCTCCCGGTGCACCACTCTTTATGCTCTTGGCCCGTATCGCCACAATGTTCGCCCCATCCGCATACTATGTACCTCATATGGTCAATGGAATGAATGCGTTGGCAAGTGCCTTCTGTATCTTGTTCCTCTTCTGGACCATCACCCATATCGCCCGCCGATTGCTTACTCGTGAGGGTAAGTCGCTCTCAGTGGCAAATGGCATCGCCATACTTGGCGCAGGTGCAGTAGGCGCTTTGGGTTACACCTTCACCGACACCTTCTGGTTCTCGGCTGTCGAAGGCGAGGTCTACGCACTCTCGTCGATGTTTACGGCATTGGTAGTATGGCTTATGCTACGCTGGGAGGAGGAGGCCGACGAACCTCACTCATCACGCTGGATAGTGCTTATCGCCTATCTGATGGGACTCTCGATTGGTGTGCATATCCTCAACCTGCTCACCATTCCGGCATTGGTATTTATCTACTACTTCCGCAAGTACCGCAACATCACTTTGAAGGGTATGGCACTTGTAACGCTCTTGGCGTGTGCTATTTTGCTCGTTTTGAACGGCATAATCATCCCTTACACCGTCTATTTCGGTGCTATGGTTGATGTATTCTTTGTAAACAAGTTGGGCTTGCCTGTAAATACAGGTATTGTAGTATTTGCCTTTGCACTCTTCGGACTACTCGGCACTGCCATATATGTAACCCACCGCAAGGGCAAGCGACTCTTGAACTTGGTGGCAGTATGCGTAACGATGATTATGCTCGGCTTCTCGTCGTACGCCTCGGT
Organism: Alistipes sp.; assembly: GCA_045654385.1. Taxonomy (GTDB): domain Bacteria; phylum Bacteroidota; class Bacteroidia; order Bacteroidales; family Rikenellaceae; genus Alistipes. Next base: position 13,488 of record JAZONG010000051.1, on the reverse strand, counting down.
AACTATTCGTGCTGCGGTAAATCCGCCTATGAACTCGAATAATCCGGACAACCCGACCGCCCTCTTATCGATGCTCAATCGTGATCAATATGGTAACCGTCCTCTTCTCTACGGCGCTTCGTATGCAGCACCCGTAGAGAGTTACACCGAGAAGGAGTTCTACCACTACAACGACGAGAAAAAAGAGTACGAGAAGCGCACTACTGTCGATGATTATATCTATCCCGACAAGTTCAAGCACCTCTTCCCACGAATGTGGAACTATATGAAGAAGGAGCAAGACTACAAACCTTGGGCTGCATATCGTACAAAGATGGACTTTGTGCGCAACGAAAATGGCGAGATTGTATATGGCAAGGATGGTCGTCCGATGCGCAAGGAAGTTAGCGACTTCGGCCGCAAGGTAACCTACTACGATGGAGAGTACACCCACAGTATTATAGAGCCGACATTCTTGGAGAATTTAAACTTTTTCTTCTCCTATCAGCTCAAATATATGTATTGGCGCTACTTCCTCTGGAACTTTGTAGGTCGCCAAGACGATATTCAGGCCGACAGAGTAACCATCACCAACGGAAATTGGATTTCGGGAATCAAGGCCATCGACTCGCTCTTTATAGGACCACAGACCAATCTCCCTCGTGAGATGGAGAACAACAAGGCTCGCAATACCTACTTCTTCTTGCCGTTCTTGTTGGGTATTATCGGTCTTATCTATCAACTCAACCGTGATCCTCGCAACTTCACCATTGTGATGTGGTTGTTTATAATGATGGGTGTAGCATTGGTGGTATACTTCAACTCGTCGCCGGGAGAGGTGCGTGAGCGTGATTATGTATATGCAGGTTCATTCTACGCCTTCTCGATGTGGATAGGTTTGGGAGTATTGGCTCTATACGACCTTCTCTCAAAGCTTTTGAAGAAGAATCGTGTGGCAGCGGCATCGACAGCCACCGCTTTGGCACTCGTAGTACCGGCAATTCTCTGTGCCGAGAACTGGGATGACCACGATCGTTCACACCGCACAATGGCTCGTGACTTGGGCTTCAACTACCTCTCCTCGATTGTCGAGAAGGAGGGTGTATCGCCAATTATCGTAAACTATGGAGATAACGACACCTTCCCGTTGTGGTTCAATCAGGAGGTCGATGGTGTGCGTAGAGATGTGCGCATTATGAATTCGAGTTACCTCGATGGCGAATGGTATGTAGATGAGATGAAGTGTAAGGCAAACGATGCCGAGGGAATTCCGTTCTCGTTGCCGAGCCACAAATATACATTCGTAAATGATTGGATTCCTGTAAACACAAAGGTTGATCAGGTGCTCGATGCAAAGCAGGTTATGGAGTTTGTACGCAGCGACAATGTACGCACCAAGATGGATGTTGGCTATGGCGCACCGGCAGACTTCATCCCTACAAAGCGCATCGCCTTGCCGGTAGATAAGGAGGCGGCTATCGCTTCGGGCATCGTAGCGGAGAAGGATAGAGATTTGATGGTTGACACCGTATACATCAATATCAACACCTCGTCGCTCTCTCGCTCGGAGTTGATGCTCCTCGATATGTTCGCTCACTTCGACTGGAAGCGACCAATCTACTTTACACAGGTATATGTATTGCAGAAGTTCGGCCTGCTGGACTACTTGCAGTTCGACGGCTATGCATACCGTTTCGTACCAATTCTCACCCCTTACAAGGATTCGTGGAGCATTGGTCGTATCGATGCCGACTACGCATATGACAAGTTGATGAATGAGATGCGTTACGGCAACCTCAACAACCCGAAGGTATATGTGGACTACTTTACACAGTATAACCTCTCGGTATCTCGTGCAAGAGAGGCTTTTGCTCGTGTTGCTCGTGAGTACATCAAGCAGGGCAATGCAGAGCGTGCAGAGAAGTTGCTCGACCGAGGTTTGGAGGTATTGCCAATCAACCAACTCCGCTTCTCGGAGGCTAACACCTTCCCATTCATCGAGTGTTACTACGACCTCGGCTTGAACGAGAAGGCCGACAATCTACTTATGGCTTATGGCGATAACATTATCGACTATATAGAATACTACTTGCAGTTCGAGGGTGTGCAGGGCGATTTGGTAGAGGATATTATGTACGACAAGATGGATGAGTTGTCACGCCTCTACTACTTGGCAGCCTACTACAACCGTGAGGATGTTGTCTATGGCATAAACGAGTACTACCGCAGCCTCGGAGCCGACAATAAGGACCTTATTCTCACCCAGCGTGAGAAGGACTCACTCGGTATTCAGGGCGCACCTAAAATCAAGAAATAACAAATACAAAAAGAGATATGGCTACACCAAAATTAAATCTTTACAACACGCTTACTCGCCGTAAGGAGGAGTTTAAGCCGCTTAATGAAGGCCGTGTGGGAATGTATGTCTGCGGACCTACCGTATATGGCGATCCGCATCTCGGACACACCCGCCCTGCAATCACCTTCGACCTCTTGTTCCGCTACTTGAAGGCGGAGGGATACAAAGTGCGCTATGTGCGCAACATCACCGATGTCGGACACCTCGAACACGATGCCGACGAGGGCGAGGATAAAATTGCAAAAAAGGCTCGTTTGGAGCAGTTGGAGCCGATGGAGGTTGCCCACTACTACACCGAGCGCTACAAGAATTTTATGGCTAAATTGGGAGTGCAGACTCCTTCTATTGAGCCTCACGCTTCGGGCCACATCATCGAGCAGATAGACTTCGTGAAGCGCATCTTCGATGCAGGCTACGCCTACGAGTCGAATGGTTCAATCTACTTCGATGTCGAGAAGTACAACCACGACCACAAATATGGCATCTTGTCGGGACGCAACCTCGACGATATTGTAACCGACACTCGCCAACTCGATGGTCAGCAGGACAAGAAGCATTCATTCGATTTTGCGTTGTGGAAGAAGGCTTCGCCGGAGCATATTATGCGCTGGCCTTCACCTTGGAGCGACGGTTTCCCTGGTTGGCATATGGAGTGTTCGGCAATGAGCACCAAGTACCTCGGTGAGCAGTTTGACATCCACGGTGGCGGTATGGACTTGATGTTCCCACACCACGAGTGCGAGATTGCACAATCTACCGCTGCACTCGGACACGACTCGGCTCGCTACTGGGTACACAACAATATGATTACCATCAACGGCAAGAAGATGGGTAAGTCGTATAATAACTTTATCACCCTCGAACAGATGTTCAATGGCGACCACCCTGCATTGGAGCAGGCATACTCGCCTATGACCGTGCGTTTCTTCATCTTGCAGGCGCACTACCGCTCTACGCTCGACTTCTCGAATGAGGCGTTGCAGGCAGCAGAGAAGGGACTCGACCGCTTGATGAAGGGTATCGAGGCGTTGCGCAAGGCTCCCGTATCTGCAACCTCGTCGTTCAATGTTGACGAGATTGAGAGCCGCTGTGCCGAGGCTATGGCCGACGACTTGAACTCGCCAATCGTAATCTCGACTATGTTCGATTATGTTCGCCTCTTCAATCAACTTTCGGAGGGCAAGCAGACTCTCACAGCCGAGGATAAGGCAAAGGCAAAGGCAACCATACAGCGCTGGATATTCGACATTCTCGGCTTGGAGAACGAGAAGGCTGAGGCTGCGGGTGGCAAGGATATGGTTTCGCCACTTGTTACAATGTTGCTCGATATGCGTATGCAGGCAAAAGCTGATAAGAATTGGGCATTGTCAGACGAAATTCGTGACAAACTCACCGCTATCGGCATCCGAGTTAAGGACCGCAAAGACGGCTACGACTGGGAGATTGAATAATAGCAGACAAATCAATAAAAAAGCGATAACTCTTTGGGTTATCGCTTTTTTAATCCGTGCTCTGCGGCAAGGCGCTCCATCATTGCATGGGCGGAGTCGTACTCGTTAGGTATTTCGCCATCGAGAATGGCATTTTTGATCGCCTCCTTAATCTCGCCAAGAATGGCGCAAGGGGCAATATCGTACTCTTGCATAATGGTATCGCCGGTGATTGGCGGTTGGAAGTTGCGGATGCGATCACGCTCCTCCAAATCACGCATCTTCTCACGCACGAGTTCAAAGTTTGCAAGGAAGCGCTTAACCTTACTCTCGATACCCGAAGTTATATCCGCCTCGCAGAGAGTCATCAATTTCTCGACATCGTCACCCGCCTCAAAGAGGAGTCGGCGCACAGCCGAATCGGTAACCACATCCTCGGCCAAGATAATTGGTCGCAAGTGGAGAAAGACCAACTTCTGAACGAACTTCATTGACTCGCCGAGAGGGAGTTTCATACGGCGGAAGATAGGTTGCACCATCTTCGAGCCGAGTACCTCGTGCCCATGGAACGAAAAGCCTATGCGAGGATCGTAGGACTTACACTTCGGCTTGGCAATATCGTGCATAACAGCAGCCCAGCGAAGCCACAAATCATCACTCTTATGTGCCACATTATCAAGCACTTTGAGCGTATGTTTAAAGTTATCTTTATGGGCGTGATTTCCTCGGCGCTCCACACCGCAGAGGGCATGCAGTTCCGGAAATATAATCTCCAACAAACCTGTCAATTCGAGCAGTTCAAAACCGATTGACGGCACCGGCGATGCGACAATTTTATTCAACTCGGTGATGATGCGCTCTTGCGATACGATTTTTATGCGCTCACGATTACGCTTCATCGCCTCGAAGGTCTCGTCAGCCAACTCAAAGCCGAGTTGCGAAGCGAAACGAATACCTCGCATCATACGCAGAGGGTCGTCCGAAAAGGTTATATCGGGGTCGCACGGAGTGCAGATAATGCAATCTTCGAGGTCATACATTCCGTCAAACGGATCGACCAGCTCGCCAAAGGTTTTGCCATTGAGCGACCACGCCATAGCATTAATCGTAAAATCACGACGGCGCTGGTCATCCTCGATAGTGCCATCTTCGACGTGCGGTTTGCGAGAATCAGGCGAATAGGACTCCTTGCGGGCTCCCACAAACTCCACCTCGTAACCATCGGCGTGAAGCATTGCCGTACCGAAGGTCTTGAATACCGACACTTTGGTTTTCAACTCCTTACCGAGAGCCTCGGCTATCTCGATACCACTACCCACAACCACAACATCGATGTCGGTGCAAGGGCGATGAAGGTAGTAATCACGGACATATCCGCCTACGACATAGGCCTCGACACCTCGTTCATCTACAAGGCGTGAAATTCGCTTAAATATCGGTAAGTTTAGTGGGTTAGTCATCTCTCGTTTCTTGTCTTATTTAAGGCAACGGCGGTAGAGTTGCACCGTGTTTTCCAGACCGAAGTAGAGGGCGTCGCTTATAAGGGCGTGGCCAATCGAAACCTCGTCGCACCATGGTATCTTCTGTGCAAAATACTCCAAATTTTCGAGCGAAAGGTCGTGGCCCGCATTCAAGCCCAAACCACATTTGCGAGCCTCCTCGGCAGCAACGATATATGGTGCAATTGCAGCCTCTCTATCAGCCTTATAGCCAGCAGCATACGCCTCGGTATAGAGCTCTACTCTATCCGCACCGCAAGCCTTCGCTCCGGCAACCATTTCAGGCTTCGGATCGACAAAAATCGACACTCGGATACCCTTCTCGTGGAAGCGCTTGGTAATCTCGGTCAAAAACTCCTTATTGGCGATGGTATCCCAGCCGGCATTCGAGGTGATGGCATTTTCTGCATCGGGCACAAGAGTTACCTGTGCCGGTACAACCTCCAACACCAAATCGACAAACGAGCCGATAGGATTACCCTCGATATTGAGTTCTGTCTTGACAACCTTCTTCAACTCACGCACATCAGAATAACGAATGTGGCGAGCATCAGGGCGTGGATGTACGGTAATTCCCTCACCGCCAAATCGCTCTATATTGAGAGCCGCAGCCACAACATCGGGGGTATTTCCGCCACGAGAATTGCGGATTACCGCAATCTTATTTATATTTACGCTTAACTTTGTCATAAAATCGCTATATTTGCAGAGTGATTTTGTACGCTTTGCGTCAAAATCGATGTAAAGTTAATAAATTTCGCCGAAACAAGAGATGAAAATTATACTTTTTTCACGAAAAGGTATCACACCACGCACCGAGGATATGGACAAAATCTTTGGAGCGATAGAGCATTACGGCTTCTCGTACGCCATAAACAAAGAGTTTGCCGAGAACATTGCAGAGCACTCTTTGCGCTCAATTCCTGCCGAATTTATCTATGATAAAGAGGTTGGGGCTCAACCCGAGGAGTCGGTAATGGTATGCTATGGCGGCGATGGCACTCTGCTCGAAGGTGTGCACCGCCTCAATGGCGCAGATATTCCGGTGGTCGGCATCAATGGCGGACACCTCGGTTTTTTGGCGCTCGCACCTCGTGAAAACATCGATAGTGTTTTTGCCGATATTTCCAACAACAACCTCAATTTGGAGCAGCGTGATATGCTCAGCGTAGAGGGTATTTTCGAGGGCGAAACAAAGAAGTTGTACGCCTTGAACGAGGTATCAATTCAGCGTCTTGGAGCGACTATGATTTCAATCGAGGCAAGCATCGACGACAACATCGTTTCGACATACAATAGCGACGGTGTAATCATCTCTACACCAACAGGTTCGACAGCCTATTCATTGAGCGCAGGCGGTCCTATTTTGGCCCCTTCGTGCCACTCGTTTTTGCTCACTCCGCTCGCTCCGCACAACCTCACAATGCGACCTATCGTAATGCCCGATTCGAGCGAGGTAAAGTTGCATATCAAAACCCGCAATAACGAGGCTTTGATTTCGGCAGACAACCGCACCTTCAAAATTGCAAACGACACACTTCTTACCATCAAAAAGGCAAAAAGATATATCCGTTTGGCCGTTCCGCACAATATCTCATTCTTCGATTCGTTACGCAATAAGATGATGTGGGGAGTGGACATCCGATAGGCTACGGGCTAAATTATTTCTATTGAAAATAGAAGTTTTTCCGCTGTCAGTTTTCCGTTTTCCGTTTTAATTCGTATATTTGTGCCTTATAATGGAGAATTTCGCAAAAATACCGACTCATATTGCCATCATAATGGATGGTAATGGCCGTTGGGCGCAGGCGCAAGGCAAGGAGCGCTTTGAGGGACACATCGAGGGCGTTGTGTCTGTTAAGGCGTGTATCAAAGCGGCGTGCAAGCGAGGAGTGAGATACCTCACCCTCTACGCATTCTCCACCGAAAATTGGGGCAGACCACAGGCGGAGGTAAACGCCCTGATGGAGCTCTTCTGCAAGAGCGTAACCAAAGAGACCCCCGAGCTTATAGAGCAGGGCGTAAGGGTACAGATTATCGGTCGTCGTGACCGCTTCTCGGAGGAGGTGCGTGAGCGATTACTGCATATCGAGGAGAGCACCGCAGGTGGCGACAAACTCACTCTTGTATTGGCGTTCGACTACTCCTCTCGTGATGAGTTGGTGCGTGCCACAAGAGCCGTTGCCGCAAAGGTCAAAGGCGGAGAGTTGTCGGCCGAAGAGATTAACGACACTACAATCTCGGCTCACCTCGACACTGCAAACATACCTGACCCCGATTTTATTATCCGCACAAGCGGCGAATGCCGTTTGAGCAACTTCCTGTTGTGGCAGGCCTCGTATGCCGAGATGTACTTCCCGCAGACTATGTGGCCCGAGTTCCGAGAGGAGGCTTTCGACAAGGCTTTGGAGGTCTATGCCGAGCGAAATCGCCGCTACGGAGTGTTATAATTTAGAACGAAGAGAGTTTAGAGATGATGTTACTTATCAAGATATTGTTCATTCTTGCAACTTCGCTGCTGTCATTGAGCGCAGCGGCAAAGAACGAGCCTACCATTGGCGCAGACTCTACTGCTACGCAGAAGGAGTTTATTATGCCGAAGGAGGCTCCATATTTTGACGATACAGACAACCGAATGTATCACATCCGCAGAGTGAATATCCATGGTGTAAAACACATCAACCACGACATCATCCGCTCGTCATCGGGCTTGGTACCGGGCGACTCAATCTACCTCTCGGGTTCGTTCATCCAGAATGCAATGATGCGTCTTTGGTCGCAGCGCTACTTCGAGGATATACAGATTGGTGCAACAATCGAGGGTGATAGCGTAGATTTGGAGGTTATGCTTCGTGAACGCCCTCGTGTAATGAATTGGGCCGTTGGCGGTGTTCCTAAGGGCAAGTCGAAGGACCTTGTGGATGAGACTCTGAAACTCAAACGAGGACACGAACTCTCGGATCATATCATCGACAGAAACATCAAGTTGTTGAAGGAGCACTTTGCGGAAAAGGGCTTCTTGGATTGCGAAATAGATGTTAAAATCGAGCCTGACACCGTAATCAAGCAGGCGGTAAATGTAACCTTCGATGTAAAGAAGAACCAGCGTGTACGCATCGGCGAGATTATCTTCGAGGGCAACGAGAACTTCGACGACAAGCGCCTTGCACGCACCTTCAAGAAGACTCACAAGGTGAGCCCTTATTTCTGGCAAAAGACCAAATTCAACGAGAAGGAGTATGCCGATGACAAGGAGCTTATGCTCGACTTCTACAATTCGAAGGGCTTCCGCAATGCAAACATCCTCTCGGATTCGATCTATCGCATCAGCGACAACCGACTCGGCATCAAGTTGAAGATTGCCGAGGGTAATAAGTACTACATCCGCAATGTAAATTGGATTGGTAACTCGAAGTACGACACCGAGATGCTCAACCGTATGCTCTCGGTAAACAAAGGCGACATCTACGATAAAAAGTCTATCCACAAACGACTCGGCATTGGCAAGGAGCAGAATCCTGACGATATGTCGGTATCTTCACTCTACCAGAACGAGGGTTATTTGATGTCGCAGATTGAGCCTGCCGAGATTATCATCGGCAAGGACTCTCTCGACCTCGAAATTAAAATTTTCGAGGGTAACCAATTCACCATCAACAATGTGGGTATTACCGGAAATAACCGTGTAAACGACGAGGTTATTCGTCGTGAGATTTATACTCGTCCAGGAGAGCTCTACAATCGTGCCCTCATTATGCAGACCATCCGTACCTTGGCAGGTATGCAGCACTTTAATGAGGAGACATTAATGCCTGATATCAAGCCTGTATCAAACGACTTGGTCGACATAAATTGGCCTCTCGAAGAGAAGGCTTCGGACCAGTTCAATGTCGCTGCGGGTTGGGGTTCGGGTACATTCGTCGGCTCGGTGGGTATCACCTTGAACAACCTCTCGGTGCGCAACTTCTTCAAGAAGGGTACCTGGAAGCCATACCCTATGGGACAGAACCAGCGCCTTTCGATTTCGGGACAGACCAACGGTACATACTACAAGGCTCTCGCCCTCTCGTTCCAAGACCCTTGGCTCGGAGGTCGTAAACCAAACTCATTCACCATATCGGGACACCTCTCGGAGCAGAATAACGCCTACTACATCTGGCAGTCGGCAACCTCATACTTCCGCTCGTATGGTCTTTCGGTTGGATTGGGTAAGCGTCTGACTTGGCCTGACCCATACTTCACATTCTATGGCGAATTGGCATACCAGCGATACGACTTGAAGAACTACTCTTCGTTCGTGATGTCGAACGGAGTGGCAAATATGCTCTCGTTACGACTCGTATTGGCTCGTAACTCGACCGACCAGCCAATCTACCCACGCCGAGGCTCGGATATCTCACTCTCGTTGCAGATCACCCCTCCATTCTCGGCTATGGACGGAAAGAACTATGCCGATCCGAATATGAGCGAGCAGGATCGCTATCGTTGGAGCGAATTCCATAAATGGCAGTTTAAGGCACAGTGGTTCCAAGCTCTTACACCTGACAGCAAACTCGTACTGATGGCCAAGGCGGAGATGGGTTACCTCGGCCACTACAACAAGAATAAAATCTCGCCATTCGAACGCTTCCAGGTCGGAGGTGATGGTATGTCGGGCTATACAATGTATGGTGTCGATATTATCTCGTTGCGAGGCTATGAGGACGGAGCATTGGACCCTGCGGGAAGTTATTATTCTATCGGCTACAACAAGTACACTATGGAGTTGCGTTATCCCGTTATCTTGAAGCCGTCGTCGCAAATCTATGTACTCGGCTTCCTCGAAGCGGGTAACGGATTTAACTCGTGGAAGGAGTTTGCACCTTGGAAGGTTAAGCGCTCGGCAGGTTTGGGTGTGAGATTGTACCTCCCAATCGTAGGTATGCTCGGTATAGATTGGGGTTGGGGCTTCGATCCACCGGCAGGCTCGACCAAGCGTAGCGGAAGCCAGTTCCACTTCGTTATCGGACAGAGTTTCTAAGAGAAAGTCCGACGATTGGCAATATATTTGATGATAGTTGCGTTTGATATAAAAACAGAAAAGTTATGAAACGAATTATTTTAACTGCAATCATTGCATTGGCGACATTCGGTATCGCATCGGCACAGAAGTATTGTGTAATTGACAGCGAGAAGGTATTCAAATCGCTCGACGAGTACAATAAGGCTATGTCTCAGCTCGACGAGTTGGGCAAGGGCTATCAGGCAGAGGTAGATAGCAAATACAAGAGCATTGAGAACCTCTATAATAGTTATATGGCACAAAAGAACAACCTCTCAGCTACGGCTCGTGCAAGTGTCGAGCAGCAGATTTTGCAAAAAGAGGAGGAGGTGCAGAAGTATCAGCAGGAGGTATTTGGCGATGAAGGTGCGCTTATGAAAAAGCGTGTGGAACTTATCAAGCCTATTCAAGAGAAGGTGTTTGGTGTGATTGAACTCTACGCCAAGACCAATGGCTACGACCTCGTGCTCGACAAGGCGTCGAATGCCTCGATTTTGTACCTTAACAGCGCTATCGACCATACTGCGCAGGTTATTGAAGCTTTGAAGAAGTAAAAGTAAATAGATAATAACTCAAAAACAGTATTTTTAAGATGAAAAAACTTTTAATTTTGATTGCCGCAATCCTCGGCGTGAGCACCGTATCGGCACAAAAGTTCGCCCGCATCAATATGCAGGAGGTTGTAACCGTTATGCCGGAGTTTGCAGAGGCAGAGAAGAACCTCGAAGCATTCGGTAAGGATTTGCAGGAGCAGATGGAGCAGATTCAGGTAGAGTTCAACAATAAGTTGGCAGATTTCCAGAAGAATCAGGCAACAATGGCGGCTTCGATTAAGCAGATGAAGCAGCAGGAGTTGGAGCAGTTGCAGCAACGATTTAGCGAGTTCCAGCAGATTGCACAGCAGGACTTCCAGAAGAAGCAGGCAGAGTTGTTGGAGCCGGTACAGAAGAAGGCTCAGGAGGCAGTAAACAGCGTAGCCAAGACAAATGGCTATGTAGTTGTATTCGACACCTCGGTGCAGACTCTTGCCTACTTGGATGAGGCTCAGGTAGTAGATATTGCCCCACTCGTAAAGAAGGCTTTGGGTATTGCCGAGCAACCAGCCGCAGCACCAGCAAAATAGTAGGGACTACCTTATATAATAAAACAGCTTGTCTAAATGCTTAGACAGGCTGTTTTGCTATGTAGGGGTGCGAGGTATCCGCTATCCGTATTATCAAAACGAGGCTTATTTCAACAAAAAAGAGAGGCTTAAACCTCTCTTCTTCGTGGTGCCACCAGGAAACATTTCCAAGTGTGTAACCTATTGTGTGTTAGCGTCATTAGTGTTTATCCTAATCCAATGCTCACGAATTGCACACGGCCATAATTCACCATTTTTCACTACTCTTTACATACTGTTTTCTTCACTCACAAAGGCAGTAAATTTCCTCGATTTTCCTGCACAAAAGCGGGAATATAATTTTGTTGTAGTAGAGCCAAAATATCGGACTCCTTGTAGAGCATTTTGCCGGGCAGTGCGACAAACGACACAAGCCCGTCATCTCGATACTGTTGCAATGTGCGTTTAGTAATTCGCAAAGCCCTGCAAACCTCTTCGCCTGACAGGTAATGTTCCCCATTCAGTACAGGGCGGCATAGGCCTCGAATCTGCTCGATGCCGGCATCAACCTTTGCAAGGTCGCTGAGCAGCTCCCTTAAATTTTCGTTAAATACTAAATTCATACTATTTACCTTTTATTGTGTTGATTTTAATAAGTTTCTCCACCTCGGCACGGCGATAGTAAATCTTGCGCCCAATTGTCGAAAAGCCTAGAACTCCTCGCTCACGATAACCCTGCAACTGGCGTTTGGAGAGTCCAAGAATCTCTGCTAATTCGCTATTCTCCACCCACTCCGAATTGATGCTGCACTCATCTGCAATAGCACGAATCTCCGTTGCCGCCTTCTTGATGGAGCCGAGCAACTGCTCGTACTCACTCTTTTCAATTGCTACATATTCCATAATTCATCGTTTTTAATTTAGAGTAGGTGGCTTTTAAGGGGAAGGTTTACGGACTTTACCGATTTGTTCTGTTTATGTAAAAAATGTGGCCTATGAAGTTTAAGCCACATTCCCGATTTGCTCTACCATTCTGCATTTTTCCAATGCTAATAGCAGGTGTGTATCGCAATTTTCCAAAACAAAACACCCTCGATTTTTACATTTTTCCAAAATTCTTTGTCGGGGAACTTTTAGTATGGGGACTCCACTCTATGATAATAAAGTGCTTCAATCGTGCGGAATCTATCGAAAAATCACACATTCCGCACGATTGCGAGCAAAGTGATTTATCCCCAATCCCAATTTCCCGCAAATTTTAATTGGGCAAAACCTCCATTTCCCCGAAATTTGATATATGTAATTCCGCCATTTCCCATAAATCTTGCAGAATTCTACAATATAAATAGTGCAATTGCGGGTGTCAAGAATCACCCCTGTTGGGTATAATTACAGTGTAATTTGCCCTCTATTGTACCCGAACGGGATTATTTTGGCATAATAGATTGTTGTATATATTAGGCATATTTCACGGCATTATCCATAAAACACACGAAGCAACAACATTAATTATTAAGGTTGCATTTCATCGGTTATGCACAAATCTACATATTGAGCAGTTTTGCACGCAAAATCGTTTTACCTATTTTTATGTATAATGTTGTTATACTGTGCCTTACAGACATTTTTACTGTACACTTTCCAAAGAGGGCAGTCCATTGCTGGTCGCCTGCTTTTTTTATAAAAGACAAATCTAAATTGCATCTATTTGTACACCAAAAGAGTTTCAGCTCTAAATTTAGTTTGAGGCTGAAATAGGGCGAAGCAATATTGCGTAACGATGATAAACAGTAACAAATGGTTTTATCACCAAGAACAAAAAAGCGCTCATTTCGAGCGCTTTGTGATAAAATGTTTTATCATCGCTTATCATTGGTATGCAAATTTACTTGCCGATGCAGAAAGTAAACCCCTCTGATAATCAGATAGTTACAGACTTGTGGGTAAAATAAGGGAATCAATTGAGCCTTGCAATTGTGACTAATGGCGACTTCTCGTTTTTGCCACTTGGCGCCCTAATTCTGACACAAAGATAGTAATTTTTCATAGAAAACACGAGTTAAATTATAGATAAATAA
>JAZONG010000050.1:0-2536 GCA_045654385.1 Alistipes sp. | reverse complement strand
CAGACAACAAAGGGCGCAAAGCGTGTATGCAAGGAGGGCCCTGTATTTAAGAAGGAGGAGGTTATATGGTAAGAGATCTTTCGGTTGAGTTGTGCGGTGTTGCACTCGACAATCCCGTAATTCCTGCCAGCGGAACATTCGGCTTTGGTAAGGAGATGGCCGAGATTTACGATATTAACATCCTCGGCTCAATATCGTTCAAGGGTACTACCCGTGATGCTCGTTTTGGTAATGCTACACCTCGTATAGCAGAGTGTCCGTCGGGCTTGATTAACTCGGTAGGATTGCAAAATCCGGGCGTAGATGCAGTTATCGCACACGAGTTGCCGGAGTTGCGCAAAATCTTCCGTAAGCCGATTATCGCCAACATCAGCGGCTTCTCGATTGAGGAGTATGTTGAGTGTTGCCAGAAGTTGGATAAGGAGGAGCAGGTGGCAATCTTGGAGGTTAATATCTCGTGCCCAAATGTGCATAACGGAGGTATGGCCTTCGGTACATCGCCGGAGTCGGCAGCAGCGGTAACAAAGGCTGTCAAGGCGGTTACTACAAAGCCCGTATTTATAAAACTCTCACCAAATGTAACAGACATTGTCGCTATTGCAAAGGCGTGTGAGGAGGCCGGTGCTGACGGTATTACGCTTATCAATACAATGCTCGGTATGCGTATCGATATCGCTCGCAGAAAGCCTGTGATTGCCAATAAGATGGGTGGTTTTTCGGGTGCGGCGATTTTCCCAATCGCAGTGCGAATGGTCTATCAGGTGGCTCACGCAGTGAAGATTCCGGTAATCGGTTGCGGCGGTGTATCCTCTGCTGAGGATGTTGTCGAGATGATGATGGCGGGTGCTACGGGTGTTCAGGTGGGCGCAGAGAACTTGCGTAACCCTTACGCTTGCAAGGAGATTATCGAGGAGTTGCCGTATGTAATGGAGCGACTCGGAATCGAGAAGTTGAGTGATATAATTGGAGTAATAGAATAAAATAAGAGATATATTATGGCAAAAGATGTAATTATTGCGTGCGATTTCAGCAGCAAGGAGCAGACACTTTCGTTTTTGGATAAGTTTACAGGTCGCAAGCCGTTCGTAAAGATTGGTATGGAGTTGTTCTATGCCGAGGGACCTGCGATTGTTCGTGAGATTAAGGCTCGTGGTCATCAGATATTCCTCGATCTTAAATTGCACGATATTCCAAACACTGTGCGCAAGGCTATGAGCGTGCTCTCACGCCTCGATGTCGATATGTGCAATGTTCACGCAGCAGGTACAGTAGATATGATGCGTGGCGCTTTGGAGGGCTTGACTCGTGAGGATGGCACTCGTCCGTTGTTGATTGCTGTAACACAACTCACTTCGACCAGCGAGGAGCGTATGCAGAATGAGCTGCTTATCAACGCTTCGATTAACGATTGCATCGCAAAGTATGCCGAGAATGCAAAGGCGGCAGGCTTGGATGGCGTAGTTTGCTCTCCACTCGAAGCTTCGCTCGTTAAGGAGCACTGCGGTAAGGAGTTCTTTACAATTACTCCGGGTGTTCGCTTTGCAGACGGCTCGAAGGATGATCAGGTGCGCATTATGACACCTGCACAGGCTCGTGAGATTGGCTCGGATTATATCGTAGTAGGTCGCCCTATCACAGCAGCAGATGATCCGGTAGCGGCTTATGAGCGCTGTTGCAAGGAATTTTTGGCAGAGTAATAACTTAAAACTTATATAAGAGTATGGAGAAGAAAATTGCAAAGGAGTTGCTTTCAATTAACGCTGTATTTTTGCGTCCTGAGCAGCCATTCACTTGGGCAAGTGGTATCAAGAGCCCGATATATTGCGACAACCGCCTTATCTTGACTGCACCAAGCGTTCGTGAGCAGGTAGAGGCTGGTTTGGCAGAGTTGGTTAAGAAGCACTTCCCGGAGTGCGAGGTGTTGATGGGTACATCGACCGCAGGTATTGCTCACGCAGCTATCGTAGCGACTATCTTGGACTTGCCGATGGGTTATGTTCGTAGCGGTGCGAAGGATCACGGCCGAACAAACCGCATCGAGGGTAAGTTGGAGGCAGGACAGAAGGTTGTCGTTGTCGAGGACTTGATCTCAACTGGTGGCTCGTGCATCGAGGTTGTAGATGCTTTGCGTGAGGCAGGTGCCGATGTTTTGGGTATCGTAAGCATCTTCACCTACGGTATGAAGCGTGGCGAGGAGCGTATCGCTGCGGCAAATACCGTAAACTACTCACTCTCTAATCTCGACGCACTCGTAGAGGTTGCAGCCGAGGAGGGCTATATTGCTCCGGAGTGGAAGGAGCGTATCCTCGCATTCCGCAACAACCCAAGCGACGAAAGCTGGATTAAGTAAAATAATTATGAGCCAATGGCTAATGGCTACCGCTGCAATTAAGCCGAGTACATAGGCTGCTTGCAGACTATGTTGAGGCGGAGCAGTGAAGACCGAAGGTCAATGGCTAAAAGCCTTAAAAATAAATTTTTATGAGACATTTAACTGACCCTACCGATATTACCCGCCAGGAGACTGACGATATTG
>JAZONG010000049.1:0-8156 GCA_045654385.1 Alistipes sp. | reverse complement strand
CTGCCGGCTAAGCTCCACCTTGCACCTTGACAATTTAATAAGAAAAGTTCGGATTTTGACCCCTAATTTTCAAAGTGTACCACACGCTCTGGTACAAACCCCACTCTGAGTCGTTGCGGTTCTAAGGCAAAATGGAACTTCCCTTATAAATAATATAGGAGAATAAAGCCAAATAGTTTTGAATGCTCTAAATTCACAAGAGTATAGCCAGTCCGACAAGACCCCTGTGGTACAAAATACAAGGAGATGATGATGTTGAGCCAAATTCGAGTAGTGGACGCCCGTATGGGACGAGGTAAGACCTCTGCCGCCGCCGGATATATGTCCCACTTCAAAGGCAAGAAACACTTTTTATATATAACACCCTACCTCACGGAGGTAGACCGCATCTGCGAAGCTTGCGACTTCGAGCAACCCGACAGCGACCACAGCACCAAGCTTGCTGAGCTGAAGGGCATGATGCACCGGCGGAAGAACATCGCCGCCACACACTCCCTCTTTTACTTGATGGACGAAGAGGCACTGTCCATCGCCAAGCAGAAAGGATACTGCTTGATTATCGATGAGAGCATCGAGACTATCCGCCGGGTGAACATTACCGACAAAGACACCGCCTTGCTTCTGGATAAGCTGACGACGGTAGATGAAGACGGTTTCGTCCATTGGATTGACGCCGAGTATGACGGCAAGTTCTCCCAGTACAAGGAGATGGCTGACTCCGGCTCGCTCTGTAAACTGGACGCAGCACTGCTGTGCATTATGAAGCCGGATATGATTGAGGCTTTCGATGAAGTAATTATGATGACCTATTTGTTCGGTGGTCAGTACCAGAAAGCCTACCTCGACTACTTCGGTTTCGAGTATCAGATTTGCGGCATTGACGACTCCGATGGATACAACTTCACCGACACGCCAGATGTTCCGCCACCTCTGGACTACAAGTCTCTTATCAATATCGTAGACGACCCGAAGCTGAATGACATCGGCAATCACGAGTATGCGCTGTCTGCCAACTGGTACAAACGGCGCAGGCGTGAGCACCCGGAGATGAAGACGCTCCGTAATAATATGAACACTTTCTTCCGTCGCCGCACGAGCAGTAAGTCCAACGAACAACTCTGGACTTGCTTCAAGGGAGACTCCCCGAAGCTGTACGGGCCGCAGGGTCGGTTCGCAAGCAGCTTCCTTCAGCTCGCCGCAAGAGCTACCAATGAATATCGCAACAGAAATTGTCTGGCATATATGGTCAACCGATTTGTTGACCCCAATGTCGGCAAGTTCTTTGCCACGAAAGGCATTACCGTCAACACGGACGAGTTTGCACTAGCCGAGATGCTCCAATGGATTTGGAGAAGCTGCATCCGTGATGACCAACCTATTGAACTATACATACCGAGCCGTCGGATGCGCGAGCTTCTGCAGGGCTGGATTGAATCTACTAGCAAAGGAGATACGAATAATGAATGATTACCCCTGCAGGAGTTGCCTGTTTTACGATAAATGCCAGAACAGATTTGGGTGCGACAATTACGCACCCGCCGGTGACGATGCCGAAGATGAGGCATTAGATACATATATTGAAGAGCGTCGCAGAGAGTTCCACGAGGAGTGGTATGAGTACACCTCGGAGGACTTTGAATGAGCGACTTCAAATTTTTGACCTGTCAAGCTAAAAATATTATTTACACAGTGAGGTGAAACCACATAGCCAAACAGTTAGTATGTCAGAAGTACATATATAAGCTACACAGCAGTCGGCTCCGCAAGGCAAGATGGAAGCTGACGCTGCCGATTTCAGAAGCCAGAAAGAATGACGAGGTTATCTCTCTGGCTGACAGTCAGGTTTTGAGATGGATTGACGAGCTGAATGGCATCACGGATGCTGAGCAGAAGGCTCGTGATATTAAGGCAGAGATTAAGCGCCTGCGTGACGAGCCGAACAGTGTACAGAACCGCAAGGCGGTTAAGCAACTGTATGCGCAGTTGGATGCAATCCAGTTCAAGCCGGATTATATGTGTCTTATCATTGACAAGGAAAAGGATTACCACCGGGCGTGTCGTGGATTCAGCATTAACGGTATGAGCTACAAGCGACTGCTTGGAACGAACGGCGGCATCAAGAACAGCACGATTGTTTTCGTGAGCGAACGGTATGCGGAGGAGCTTAAGCGCCGCATCGATAACGGTCGTGACCCGAACAAAGCACTGGTTCCCGCAAAGCTTGAAGCCTATAAGGCTCTAACCTGCAGTGCGTCCGCTCCGGTGTCACTGCCGAACGGCATTCTCGTGGTCAGCGACTGCGAGACGGAGTTCTTATCCGACATTGTCTATCTGACCGACGAGGGAGACGGCGAGCCTGTAATGGAAGCCCAGTCCCAAGTGCCTGTCCAACTGGATGAGTCAGACGGATATGGCATTATGCTGCCGTCGTTGGCGGCTAGATGGAGCGAGGAGATTGGTCTGGACTATGTGGTATCCGGCGTAAACACCCGCTTTTCTTTCGAGAAAGGAATGGTTTTTACATTCGACTTCCTCGACTTTGCCGAGAATGTGGCGCAGAAATACATAGTGAAAGATGCGTGGGGCAACGATGTGGATATTCGTAATGTCGAGCTGATTCTCACAACCTCAATGGTAAAGCTGTGGGATAGTTACGAGAGTTGCGACGACTACATCCAACACTGTCTGGATAATGGGTATACATTCGGTATTGCCAAGTCTTGCCCCAAGGAGCTTGAGAGCGAACGCACGCTCAACTACCAGTTCATCCAGAGCTATACTTTGAACGACGACGACATCGAGCGTCTAATCGCTCCGACGATGAATGAGATTAAAGATGTGCTCGGCGGCGACTGGCGCAGGACCGTTCTGTTTATGAAGGGCAATAGTCTGAGCGAAGAGAATCTCGATAAGGTCGAGAACAGCTACATCAAGGCACTGATGATTGACCGCCGGATGTTGAACGACCCGTTTGTCCGCAACAACATCTATCAGCTCATTCGCAACCGTATCAACGAAGCCAAGGTTGGCGTGCTGAAAGTACACGGCAACTACTCCATCGTGTCTGGCGACCCGTACTCGCTATGCCAGCACATCTTCGAACTGCCGGTTACCGGACTGCTCAAGTCCGGAGAAATTTACAACAAGTACTGGTCTGATTGCGGCGCAGAGAAGCTTGCTTGCTTCCGTGCTCCAATGACCTGCCATAACAACATCCGGGCCGTTCGTCCTAACCACACAGAAGAGGCCGCTTACTGGTATCAGTATATGAACGCCTGCACGGTCTTCAACTCGTGGGATACCGCCGCACACGCCCTGAACGGCATGGACAAAGACGGAGACCTCGTGATGCTGACAGACAACGATGTGCTTGTTGAGAAGCTGATTGAGCTTCCTGCACTGATGTGCGCCCAGCGACGAGCTACAAAGAAAGTACCTACCGAGGAAGACTTCGTCCGCTCAAATATCGAGAGTTTTGGCAACGATATTGGCAAGACTACGAACTGGATTACATCGATGTTTGAAGTCCAGTCTGGATATAAGCCGACAGATGAGGAGTACAAGGTTCTGGAGTACAGAATTCGATGCGGTCAACTTTATCAGCAAAACGCGATTAGTTATTAGTCGCCTTATGCAGTAATGTATATGACAAACACGGTGAACCTGCAAATGCAGGGTGTGCCCGAAAGGGTGCTAACAGAGAAACACTAAGTGTGTTGAAAAATGGAAATGTTGGAAATAACTAAGCCCGAAAACCGTTGCGGCACAATGGTTTTTGACCCACTTGATGGGAGACATAATAATGAAGAGAAGTAAGCGTCTCTTAAAAATAAGCAGCAAAGGAGGTTTGCTATGAACATCTATAAATCATTCGGTATTTATCGTATTACGAATCTACTGAACGGTAAATCTTATATCGGCAAGACCGGTATGAACTTTGGCGACAGATGGGACTGCCATAGGGCTCAGCTAAACGGCGGCTATCACGACAACCCGCATCTGCAACATGCGTGGAATAAATACGGCGCCGACAGTTTTGAATTCTGTGTTGTTCAAGAAGTCGATGATGTAGAACTACTGAACGGTCTTGAAAGAAAGTATATCGCACAGTATCGAGAGGCTAGTAAGAGCTACAATATTCTTGATGGAGGCGATGGAGGCTTTCTGCTCGGTACTCACCTAAGCGAAGAGACGAAGAGAAAAATTGGTGAGAAAAACAGAGTGAATATGACAGGCAAGAAGCATTCTCAGGAAACGAAAGCCAAGATGTCCGAGTCTCAAAAGAAACGATATGAGTCATGGACAGATGAAGACCGGGCTGAACACGGAAAGAAAACAGCGGAATACGCATCAGGGTATAAATGGAGCGACGAGGCGAAAGCAAACTTCGCTAAGCGTCAGCAAACAAAGCCTAATGGTGCAACGCTAACCATTGACACCGTACATGAGATTAGAAGATTACATGAACAAGAGAAGAAGACAATTACGGAAATCAGCAATTTGCTTGGTATTCCGAGACCTAATGTCTACAATATTGCCACATATCGCAGATGGGCTAATGCCTAACCAACTATTCCATTTAACACATATGTAAACTTTGTGCCAAGCCAAACCGGCGACGGTTTGGAAGGTCTAACGACTAAGACATACGGCCTCTCTGAGGCTATGAAGTCTGTACTGTAACGGTGAGACTCCGTTATGGGAAGTGCCGTGCCCCTACTGTTGTAGGGTGAAGACATAGTCTACTCCCCTAAAAAATATCGGGAAACCGAGGGTATCAAGGAGATAAAGCTAAAGGCATAGTATGTAAACCTATGCCTCGAGAATGGCATGACCGCCATGCCGTAAATCAGATTGCAGACCCCGAAAAGCGCAAGTTTTATCGGGACATCGTGGCAGACAAGAAACCGTACTTCATGCGGTATATCTACCCTGCGTTAATGAAGCAGTACAACACATATATCAAGAACACCGACCGTAGTGCTCTGCGTGAATTCCAGATGACCGTTGAGGAACTTGGAAAACTTCCTCACAACCAACTAACGGAGCGGCAAAAAGATTTTCTACGCTACTACGAATCACGCCTGCCTGTTGGAATGGGTAACTGCGTGATGAATAAGATTTGCCGCCGCTTTGAAGCAGAGTTCGACAGCTACATTGGAAAGACGCTCGGAAGAGTGAAGTTCGACTACACGATTATGAAGAGCGGCACAGATTACACCACATCGCAAATGACTGCGATTAAGAAGCTGTACGACGAGTACAACAAGAAGCTCCAGAGCTACGCCGTGTACTCATACTACGAGCGTATCGACGAGGATGAAACCATCTCTGCGGTGTCTGGGATGCGTGACGAGTTTATCCGTGAGTGTGAAGCCGTGTGCCAGAATCACATCACGCTGTGCGATATTCTGCTGGACTTGTGCTATTGTCGAAGCTCGTCCAAGAAGTTCGCCTGGGATATTTGCGGCGACGCTATTATACATAACCTACTTGCCAATAACGATTGGCAGATTTCCGCCCCTGTCGCTGATGAAGAAGGCGATATTGAGTTCTGCGGCGGACGATACAAGGAGATTACCAAGACATTGGAGGAGATATATGAGCATCGTACTGAATGAGTATGATTGGGCTGAAAGAGCCATCAAGGATAAGGCTCTAGGAAAGAAGCCATACGAAACGCTGAGTCGTGTGGCGAAATACTATACATATAAAAATTACGCTCGCAAGGAGGTTCGTCGGTTACTCGACGAATTCCTCCTGCAGTGCGAACCGGCGGCATCACTCGTAACCTGGTCTGACACTCTGGATAGTGCCACCAAGTACGCAACCAAGTATCCGCTGATTATGATTGACGAGATTTTGGTCACGAAGCCGGAGATGGAGAAGATTGACGCCCTGCCCGGGAAGCAACTTCGCAGATTGGCGTTCACTCTGCTGTGCATATCCAAGTATCTGTACACTGTGTCTGAGAACACCAACTACTGGGTAAACACTCCTGACAACGAGATTATGAAGATGGCAAACATCAACACTTCAATCAAGCGTCAGAGCAGTATGTTCGGGCAACTGAAAGATGCCGGCATGATTCGGTTCTCCAAGCAGATTGACAATCTTAGCGTTCAGGTGCTGTTTGCAGAAGCTGGCGATGTGGCATTGCGAGTAACAGACTCCCGCAATCTTGGATATCAGTATATGAAGTATCACGGAGAACCTTATTTTGAGTGTGCTAATTGTGGTATTATCACAAAATACGATAATCCGCAAAATAAGAATTCGCTATGGAAGCAAAAGTATTGCAGGTCGTGCGCCGTTGAAGTAGCTACTAGGCAACGGGTAAATTCAGTTATGTGTTTAAGGTATAAGAATTGTAGTTCACAAAATCAAATTTGTTGAAAATGAGATTGGTGTCTAACCCGTTGCGCCCCAACGGGAAAACGGAAATGTGATGGGTGGCATAATAATGAAAGAGAAAGTACCAAAAATAATTTTGAAGAAAAGGACTGAAAATACAATGATTGCAATTACGGCAGATGAAAAGAAGATTATCCACGAGCAGTATCCCGAGGTGCATATCGTTCGCACCATGAAGCAGGATTCCAAGCGTCATCACTACTATATGACCGAGGATAAGAAGCCTATGAAGCTTCTGCGTGAGCTGCGCAAGACTGGATGTCATTACGCTGCGAAGGGAAGTGGAAATAATCGACCTACGAAGAATAGAAAATGAGTCGTCATTTAATTATCATAAGCGACTCGTTTATGGTAAGCTCGTTGACAAGACTCTCGCAGACTGCGACTATTCCGAATTAGCCGAACTACTGTACGGACAATCGTATTCGAGCGATGTTGCCAGACGAATGATGTATGGCAGCAGAAAAACACTGGAGCTAATGGACTCTGAACAAGTCTCCGGCGTGTCCGATAGAGGCTTGTTGGCAGAGATTGAAATGAAGCGTGCCGAGCTACAGCAAGAGAGACAGCGTTTCTTCGACCAGCGCAGAGAATTCAATAAGTTGATGTCTGCTGAGGGTCGTAAAGAACATATCTACGAGTCTCTCGCTATCGCAGCAGGAAATTTGATGGACTCTATTGGTCTGGCATTCTCCGATAGCTATTACAGCAAAGAAGAGTCCGGTGATAATGAAGCAGTTTTGTTCTTTAGCGACTGGCATTATGGTATGAAGACAAAGAATGTCTTTAATCAATATAATACCGAAATCTGCAAACAGCGTGTGGCATATACAGTTGACTCTGCTATTCGTCGTATCCAACTACACGGTTGCAGAAAGCTGCATGTTGTAGTACTCGGAGATTTGTGTCACGGCGCCATCCATGTCGGCGCACGAGTCGCATCCGAAGAACTTGCTTGCGAACAACTGATGCAAGCATCTGAGATTTTGGCACAGGCTGTACTAAAGCTGAGCCAGTATGTCGAAGAGACTTGTGTGTATACTACATACGGCAACCATGCCCGTACCGTACAGAACAAACACGACAGTATCCATAGAGACAACATGGAGCGTATCGTGCCTTGGTGGCTCACCCAGCGGCTGCAGATGTACGACAACATCACAGTGATGTCTGAGTCTGAAAATGAGTTCCTGTTCGTTAACGCTTGTGGTCACGATATTTGTGCCGCACACGGAGACTTGGACTCTGTGCGGTGTGCGCCAAGACTACTCACTACCGTATTCCAGAAAAAGTACGGCAAGGATATTGAGTACATTGTGCTCGGCGACAAGCACCACCGTGAGAGCTTTAACGAGCTTGGTGTGACCGCAACGATTTGCGGCTCTCTATGTGGGACAGACGACTACGCTAATGACAAGCGTTTGTATTCGCATCCCGAACAGCTTTTGCTGATTGTCGACCCGGTATGTGGTGTCGATGCAGAATACCGTCTGAAATGCGACGCCTCTTAATTTTTTAGAGGTCAAGCTAAGAATATTATTTACATATCTACCGCCCCTGCAATATGGGGCGGTATTTCTATTTGGGTCAGTAACCTAGCGGCGACGGTAGCGGACTGTAAATCCGTGACTTTTGAAACATCGTTGGTTCGAGTCCAACCTGACCCACCAAATTTGGCGCCGTCGTCAAGCGGTTAAGACATAAGGTTTTCATCCTTATATGCGCAGGTTCGAATCCTGTCG
>JAZONG010000048.1:0-3655 GCA_045654385.1 Alistipes sp. | reverse complement strand
GAGTCGTTGGATACAACTCGCAGGTACTTCCGATGGTGTGACCATCTATAACAAGGGCGCAAACAAAGCGTATGTAATCGGAGACGACCACACAAAGTCGCCTGTTGTTTTGGATGCCGAGATAACCACTGAGAGTTGCCGATGCCTAGACGCTTCAGAGCAGAGACAAATCGAGAAGTGGCTCTTCGGTCACAAGAATTACAGAAAGCTGTATTTCGATATGGCTGATGACCCGACCGCCGCAACATATGAAATTGTCGACGGAAAGTTATATCGTAACTATCTAAATTGCAGGATGTTGAGTCCTGAACGCATCGAAGGTAATGGCGGCATTTGCGGCTATAAGTTCCAGGTTGTATGCGATTCCAATATGTTTTGGCAAGACGCACACACGCACAACTTCTCTGTTAATAACGGTGCGCCGGATGTGAGCACGATTGTAACAGTTCCTGTCGATACCGACTTCCGGGAATACATCTATCCCAAAGTAACAATTACAATGGGTGGTACAGGCGGTGATGTTACGATTGTTAACAACACCGACGATTCGACCAGACTAACGCAGTTGGTCGGAATCTCTCCGTATGCAACAGTCATTATGAAAGGCGAACTGAATTATGTGAGCGGGCAGTACTATGAAAAGCTTGCGACCAGAAACTTCATCAGGCTGCTTGATGGTGAAAATAAATTGATGGTTCTTGGCGATGTTGACTCTATCGAGTTTGAATACTCGGCCCGGAGGTCGATGTAATGATTGATTTACAAACATTGCCCAATACAAGCGGCATTTACTGCATTGAAAATACTCTTGACGGCAAGAAATATATAGGTCAGTCCCAGAACATAAGGAAAAGGCTTGTTAAAGGACATATATATCATCTCAGATGCGGTTCGCATATTAACAATCATTTACAGGCGGCATGGTCTAAATATGGAGAAGATAGCTTCGTCGCTTATATTTTAGAAGAATGCCCTTGTGGCGCTCTCGACGAGCGCGAAATGTACTACATTGACCTATTTGATACCAAGTCTAAGTTATATGGATATAACCAGACGGATGGTGGTGGAGGTCGCCGGGGCTATGAACTGTCTGAAGAGACTAGGCAAAAGTTGTCACTATCCAATACGGGGAAAAAGCATAGCGAGGCGACAAGGAAACTTTTGAGCACGATTCATACAGGAATGTTGGTTGGTGCAGACCATCCGGGCGCAAGAGCAGTTCGTTGTGTCACGACAGGACTGGAATTTGCAACAATATCAGATGCCGCAAACCACTACCATTGTCAAGCTGGAGACATCTCCAAGTGCCTGCGGGGTAAGCAAGTGACCGCAGGCAGAGGCGATGATGGCATTAGGCTCAAGTGGGAGGCGGTTGATGGTAGTTCTACGCAAAGAGGATACTTGTATCGCCCTGTTCGAGCCCGTGAAATTATTTGTGTAAATAACGGCATACGCTTTGATTCACTTGTTGCCGCTGGCGCATACTGCCATACGCATCCGAACAATATCGGCTGTGCGGCACAAGGTAGGCGTTTCTCTGCCGGCAAAGACCCGGCTACGGGAGAAAAATTACAATGGATATATGCCGAGGAGGTGGTTGCGTGCTCGTAAAATACAACAGCCTGAACAGAATGGAGACGCCAGCTCTTACACTTTGCAGTCCCGGTAGCGTCTATCATAACGGAGAACTAAGCAATGTTGTCGGAGTTTTGACAGACCACGAAGCAGAAGAAATCGTCTTTAATTTCAACGCAACATCGGAGCTGAACTTCCGTATCAATAAAATTGAGAGAGAAGACCCCGATGAAAATGCGTATGTGCAGCGTATGTATCAGGCGGTGCAAAATCGCCGGCTCGTTTTCGTCGAAGATATTGGCTACTTTATGATTTCCAATATAGACGATGGCTTCGATGGCGTTAAACACTACAAGGATGTCAAGGCAAAGTCAATCGATGTAGAATTGGCTCAAAAAATTATCCCGTATATCGAGGATGGGACATATCCGTTTATGACGGATGCAACCAACCAAAACAAGGGTATCTTTGAGATAATCGTCGAGTCCCTGCCGTTATGGACGATTGGTGAAGTGGACGAAAATGTTGCGGTAAAATGGCGCACATTTACCGACTTGGATAGTTCTCTAAACTGCTTGTCATTCTTGTTGCAGAATTGCCAGGACGCATTTGAGTGTATTTTTGTGTTTGACCCGATTCACAGAACAATAAGCGTCTATTCACAGGACAACTATGTGCGCAGAACAAACATTCATATCACCAAACACGACCTCGTTAATTCTCTGGATATTACGGAGAATGCAGATGACCTTTATACCGCAATCAGTGTTATGGGTGATGGTGATGTTACGGTGTCCGCAATCAACCCACTTGGTTCAAATGTAATCTACAATTTCGATTACTATTTGTCATGGATGCCGAAGGAGTTGGGAGATAAAGTTGCTGCTTGGCAGAATGCTGTCAAAGCAGAAAAGTCCAACTACTACACGCTAAACCTTGGGTATTTCCGTCAGTTTGAAGCCGTGTCCACATACGAGCTGAAGATTCAGGATATTGACACCCAAATCAAAATGTATCAGAGATGTCGAGACAATATCGTCGCAGAATCCGATACGACATTCGTCGATGGATATAATGCTGAAATCACTGAGAACGGCGGCGAAGCGATAATTATCTCCGACAAAATCGAAGATACTCTTGCTCATATCGACGGTCTTATTAAAGATTGCAACAAAGAGAAAGCCGATGTGCAAATCTATCTGGACGATGCAAAGAAAAAGATGGATGAGTATAGCACCAGCATCAAAGAAATCACCGACCGTCTGGCTATCAAGAGTTGTTTTACAGAAGAGGAATACGCCGAGCTGTGTCTGTACATCTTCGAAGGTAACTACACTGATGAATATGTCATTCTAACAGAAGGCATGACCTACGAAGAAAAGTTCGAGCAGATGAAGATTTTGTATGACCGTGCCGAAGCTCAACTGAGCAAGGCATCCGCTCCGACACAGCAATTCAATATTGATGTGGAGAACTTTTTGTTTAGTCAGGAGTTTGAACGATGGAGCGAACAGCTTGAGACTGGTTGCTTAATCAATGTCGAACTTGAAGTTAATGATGTAGCCGCTCTGTTCCTGTCAAGCATGACAGTAAACTATGACGACCATCGTCTGTCAATGACATTTGGCAACAGATTCAATAAGTTTGACCCAAAATCACTGTTTGATGATGTGCTCGGAAACATCACAAAGACGGCTAACACATTGACATATATCAAGGACATTCTATACCCCATTAAGAACGGCGAATTTGACTCCCTAAAGGAAGCGTTAGCGACATCTCGTAGCCTTACGATGGGACAAGCGCTGTCGTCTGTTAACGAAGAGGTTGTCATCGACGGTTCTGGATACACAGGCCGTAAGAAACTTGGCGACGGTACATACGACAACCATCAAATCAAGATTACCGGCAAGAACATCGTGTTTACAAACGACTCTTGGGATACTTGCAAGGTCGCTATTGGTTCCCTCGTGCTTGGTGACGGGTCGTCTGCGTATGGTATCAACGCCGAGACAATTCTTGGTGATATGATTATTGGCGGCGGCTTGAAAATCTTTGACAATAACGGTAATGAATTGCT